>JAZNWP010000040.1:0-2245 GCA_045593385.1 Acutalibacteraceae bacterium | reverse complement strand
ATATGCCGTATATCTGGTAACGACAATCATTGTTGTTGATTTTAATTGAAGGGTTTTACCGCCACAGACCGTGCAGAGTCGAACTGCACTCTCGATGGACTCGAACCATCTTTGCCCTTCGGGACGCCCGGCGCCCTCATACATAAACATAATAGTCAGACTTATACGCTCCCGTCGGATGCATAAATATAAGCGTGGTATTATGTAAGTGGTGGTAAGTAGGTTTACCAACCGCACATCCGCCAATTTTGATGATTCGATGACTTCCTCGTCAGAGAGACCGTAGCGGCCTCTATGGGATTGAATACCCATGCACTCGATTCTGGTAGTGGCTTAATTTGCTAATGTTTCTACCCGCTGGTGGCTGAAATTCGTTATGCTCGAATGATACAGCATTTTCAGTGCCGCGTTTTACTAATTAAACTATTCAGCCATATGTAAATGATTATCAAAAGTTGAATTTGGTCTTTCAACTATCTTTATACGCTCCATCCGAAAGGAAATAAGTATAATGTAATTTACCCTACTTAACTTATACTATTTGATAATCATATTGGTAGACCGAGTGGGATTCGAACCCACACTTGACGGGGCTTAAACCCGTTGCCTCGGCCAATTGGGCTACCGGTCCATTTATGTACCTCGGTCTTTCGACCGAAAGGCTTGGTGGACCGGATGGGAGTCGAACCCACAATCGCTACCTTGCAGGGGTAGTGCATTCCCAGTTTTGCTACCGGCCCGAATGGTAGTAGCGACAGGACTTGAACCTGTGACTTTCGAGATATCAGCTCGAATTTCTGCCAACTGAATTACGCTACTATATGTAAAGCGGAATAAATCCGCTATTATATTTTTTCCCATTCTTCATCAGAATATGAATTTATATCTTTCTTCTTACGAGGTAAATTATAAACATCACACCATTTTCTAACAGCATTATCTGTTACGCCAAAGGCTTCTGCTATCTAAGTAAAAGGGTCTATTCGTATGAGTTCTTTTAAAGTTTCTCTATCTGGTCTATCTGCTTTTCTTCGCTAAATATTACTACATTTTACGCATTGGTCTTGCCCTTTACTAACTTTAGCTCCACAATGCTTACAATAATAAGTTTTATGGCTCTTTAAATCCTCTAGCTCTTTTCTTATCTCTTCACCGCGTTCTGGAATATAAGAAGACTCTGGTATATTAGTTATAAGACCTTCATGAATTTCTCTATGGCAGTTAGCACAAACCATAATACATTTCTTAATTTCTTCCTCTGCTTTAGCATAAGCTACATTTGCGTTTGATGAAATTGTAAAGTCCTTTTCTAAAGGATTAGTATGATGAAATTCTAGAGCTGAACGACATTTATTGTAACCGCAAATACAACACTAATCTCCCATTACATATGTCAATCTTAATTTGAGCCTTTGCCTTGAATTTTTTACGTATTGATATCCCATAATTTGTTCTCCTTTATCAAATAAAATTTTGAGATTTCTCTCACTTATATTTGATTTTTCTTCGAACTGTTTTAATCAATTTTGTCCAAAGGTTCAAAAAATTTTTATAAAGGTATGATTTGAATAACACCTCGGTATGTAGACCGCAATGGGTCATTGGTACGGGATATAGGATTCGGACCTATAGCTTTCTCCTTGTAGGGGAGACACGCTGCCAGTTGCGTCAATCCCGCATATGTAAATGGTGTGCCCGGTGGTGCTCGAAACCACGACCCCGTGATTAAAAGTCACGTGCTCTACCGACTGAGCTACGGGCACATATGGAGCGAATGACGAGGCTTGAACTCGCAACACCCTGCTTGGAAGGCAGGTACTCTAGCCAAATTGAGCTACATTCGCATATACCGAACCAAGGGCCCTTGGCTTAAGCGGCTGTCGGCGCAGCCTCCCCGCGTGTTTAACTTGTTTTATAAGGTACAAGGCGCAGCCATACACGGTTTCAAGCGACGAACCTTGGTAGCGGATGCCGGCAAGGCAACTAGACTCCTCTAATCCGCGATATTTAATAACTTTGGCTACGCTTTCGCTTCATAAACTCGTTTATGTTCCCTTTTGAGCCATCTCCCAATGCCTGCGTATTTACTGGGTACTACCAAAGTTATGTATTATTTCTTTCCTTACCTTCTATATATATTATAACAAATTTTTTATTAAAAATCAATATAAATTTTATAGGGGTAAAAATAGCACCGGCCGCAACCAGTGCTTATTTCTGTATGTATTCCAACTCTTGGAATAGA
>JAZNWP010000039.1:0-3968 GCA_045593385.1 Acutalibacteraceae bacterium | reverse complement strand
CAGAACCTTGCCTTTTCCTTTTTCATCGGTATGTTTTTCGGTATCTTTTTCATAGATGTAGCGCACTCGGCTCAGCTTGTAGCAAAATTAAAAAAGTATGCGGAAGAAAACAATGTCATTGTCCGTTACGAGACTTTCAAGGAAGGAATACGTGCATCCTATGAGGCAAGTGCGAAAAAGTACCGTTTTTTCCGTCCGCTACATAGCAACCGTCCGCTATCGGATATATTAAAAGACATCCGGGACTCTTTCGAGTACCGTAAAAAGAATTAGTTTCTCTAGGAGGTATCTATGTTAAAAATACTCATTGCTGAAGACGACCGCGAATTATGCCAACTGTTTTCGCATGTCCTGTTAAAAAACGGTTATACGGTAAAAGGTGTCTCCAACGGCCGGGAGGCCTTGGATGCCGTTCACGGCGACTACTACGATTTAATCATTTCAGATATTATGATGCCAGTCATGGACGGATACGAATTCGTCCGGTCCTTACGAAACTCCGGATACACCACACCGGTTCTTATGATTACTGCAAAAGACGCCTTTGACGATATGCGCCTTGGGTTTCTCTCCGGTAGTGACGACTATATGGTAAAACCGGTGAACGTAAACGAGATGGTACTACGCGTTGGTGCTTTACTCAGGCGTGCTCAAATGATTAACGAAAGACGTCAAGTTATCGGTAATACCGTTTTAGAGTGTGATTCTCTTTCGGTTCATACGGGCGACGAATCTGTCATACTTCCTCAAAAAGAGTTCATGCTACTGTATAAAATGGTCTCCTATCCGGGGCGTATCTTTACCAGGCAACAACTAATGGATGAAATCTGGGGATATGACTCCGACAGCGATACACATACGGTAGATGTCCATATCGGCAGACTCCGGGAGCGTTTTCGGAACAATCCCGATTTTAAAATTGTCACTATGCGTGGTGTGGGATATAAGGTGGTGAAATTATGAAGCATCGAGAAACTTTTGAACGAATTCGACATCAGAAAAACAACCTAAGTCTCCGGGTAAGACTTACCTTACTGGTTACGGCAGAATTAGTCTTCAGTATCTTTATCGCATTGGGACTCGCCACTGTATTTGAACGATTCTTATTTCGGTATGATTCTAATTTGTTCCTTGCTTTCTCACTGTTAGGAATCAGCCTCCTTATCGGTATTTTCGTCACAAGCCAGCTAGCCCGCTTATTCTTTGACCCCATTAAAAAGCTGCAAAAAGCCATGGAGCAGGTGGCCGATGGCGATTTTTCCGTTCAACTAGAAACAAAATCTTCCTCTAAGGAAATCCAGGAAATCTATTCCGGTTTCAATCTAATGGTACACGAACTCGCTGCTACAGAAATTTTGCAAACCGATTTTGTTTCCAATGTTTCCCACGAATTTAAAACGCCGATTAATGCAATCGAAGGCTATACCACTCTTTTACAGGGTGGTGAGACTCTAGATTCCGAACAGGAACGATATGTAGATAAAATATTATTTAATACCAAACGCCTTTCCTCCCTTGTAGGAAACATTTTATTGCTTTCCAAACTCGAAAACCAGTCCATTCAGCCAAAGCAAAGCACATTTCGTTTGGATGAACAAATCCGTCAATCCATTGTTGCATTAGAACCTGCATGGGAACCAAAAGAAATTGAATTCGATGTGGAACTGGAATGTATCGAATACCTGGGCAACGAAGGTCTTTTACATCATGTATGGGACAACTTAATCGGAAACGCCGTTAAATTCAGTCCTTTGTGCGGTCTCATCACGCTCCGGCTTACAAAACACAAGGATACTATTATTTTCACCATCGAGGATAACGGTCCCGGTCTTTCCGACGAAGCCCAAAAGCATTTATTCGATAAATTTTATCAGGCCGACAGTTCTCATAAAGAAGAAGGTAACGGTCTCGGTCTTGCCCTGGTAAAACAAATTCTACTTAACACCGGTGGCGAAATCTATACGGAGAACCTTTCTGCCGGTGGTTGTCGTTTTACCGTCACATTACATGAAGCCTAATAGATGAATATCCGCAAGTGGGGCAAGATGTTTCTATCTTGCCCTTTTACACAACTCAAAATTACGTTTAAACAAATTCTACTTTTTCTTACACACAAACGGCAGCATCTCCAACTGATCCACATTTCCATAAGCTCTTATTTTCTCGTTCGTGTATGCGTTCATCGGTTGTAGCTTCCCTTCTGCCATTTCCAGTATCGTTTCCGCCGTCCCGACAATGATTACGTTCCTGTCATAATACTCATAAGGCTCTACATTAATTTTCCCGTCATCAATTTCCAGGTAAAATGCACCTTCCGCCTCTCCTTCCACATTAAACTGAAACGCAACATGTCCTACCGTTTTACTGACCTTTGCCTTTTTTACAGCATCTCTTACCTTCTGCACTAACTCTTCATAAGTCATTGCTTCTACCTCCTCCTATATAGCTCTGCTCTTTCACCAGCTTCGGATAAACCAGCACCTTAAATAAAAAACCGAAACTCTGAATAAAAAATATAATTGCCACTACCACATTCATTCCCATAAAATCATCTACAGGTTTTAACAAAGATGCAACTCCTGACAGAATCTCAAGACAACCTATTGCCTGAAACCATCTCCAGCCCGATATGTTTTCCTCCTTCAACTCACTTGCATCAATCACTTTTAATACTCCCAAAAACAATTCCCATACCCCAAAGAAAAAAGGAAGTATGGCCGGAAGAATCATCTGGTTAAACAAAGGAAACAACGATAACAGCATTGTACACATCCCATCCGCCAACAGCCATTGCGAACCGTGTAACTGCGCCTTTTTCCTCACATATACGACTACATTTATACTTCCGACAAGAAACATGAGAATTCCAAGATATACCGCTGTTTCTACCAGTTTTTCTCCCGGATTATGCAACGCAAGCACTCCCCCGCCTATCAAAAGAAACTGCGCTATGACCCAGCATCTCCGTACCCATGTGAACTCTGCTTTTGTTTTCTTCGAAAGATATGTATTCATTAGTGGTAACATCCTTCCATTACTTTTTATCTCCAAAAATAAAAACAAAAACATCCGCTACTGCCTCTACAATCAAGGAAACTCCGATAAAATTCCACAGAATGGCCGTAGTTGCAAACGGGTTTGTCAGTATCAATACCGCAAACAGAAGTGCCAATACTGCACCAATCAATGCAAGGAACCAATACTTCTGCTTTCTACGCAGCATATCTACCGTCCACTGTACCCGGCTTACACCGGTTACTAACATCAACACTCCGTAAAAAACAGTAAACAGAGGAAATACGGTAAGGAACCACGTCGGCTTTATGACACAAAACAAACCGCCCAGTAAAAGCAGTATTCCTTTTGACAGACCGCCTTTCTTTGCTGCCTCTTCCGGTTCCGTACGAAAATATCCGACCACGTGTGCAACACCCAAAATTAATAGTACCAGCCCGATTGTAACAATGATGCCGGTAGTAAATCCCACAGGATTAATCAATAATAAAATACCTACCGCAACCTCTAAGATACTCATTAATAACGCTACTGTACTTTTCCTTGTTTTTCCCATAAATCTTCTCCTTTTCTTATGTTTTTGTTTATAAACCGATTATAAACCAGTTATCCTTCCAATACATCGGACACATATTTCCTCGTGTCCCATTTTTCGACACCAATAAAATCTGTTACCTTTTTGGACAAATCCATCCATTTGTCCCTTGTATAAAACACCGTCGAGCACTATGATTAATACTTACAACAGAACGGAGGTTTTTATGAAAAATAGCTTAAATCGAATTTTAATAGAATCAACAGTCAGAAAAACATTAAACGAAATCAAAGAGGACCCGGAGCGCAGCACACGAAACTTAGTGGATATGGCCCTGCATTTTTCCGAAGGACGTTTTCAACGCCGCTTTTTGGAAATGGCACAGGACATGTTAAAGAACGAGCAAAGCTGCTATTAC
>JAZNWP010000038.1:0-2226 GCA_045593385.1 Acutalibacteraceae bacterium | reverse complement strand
TAATTTTGCAAGAACCAAAATTTATGTTACTATGAGAAAAGAAGATGAAAAAGTCATCATTTACCAGACTAAAGACGGTGAAACTTCTATTGATGTACGATTGGAAGGCGAAACGGTTTGGTTGACAGCAAACCAAATGGCAGTTTTGTTTGGCAGAGATGAAAAGACTATAAGAAAGCATATTAATAACGTTTTCTTAGAGGGAGAATTAACTAAAGATAACAACACGCATTTTTTGCGTATTGATAATGTTAAACAGCCAGTAGCATTCTATACTAAAGGTCGTAGTTAATTTAATCAATAAGGATAACTATTGATATTTTTAAGACGTGTCAATCACATTCTCTTTTATTTTCAAGGTGTGATCGACGCGTCTCTACGGTTAATCAACCATCAACTTTAAATTAGGCGAGCAAGTTTTATACTTTCATATATATTCTATTCCATACAAAGGAACATTTACTACTTTCCCGTTGTCGTGGTAAGGTAATGGAGAAGTCTTGATTGCCTTTGACGGTTTATATTTTTCACAAAACAAAGTGAAACTCTTGGCGTGAAGATTTTCCCCTGATTTGACTTCAATAGGAATTATCTTACCTTCTTTCTGAATCACGAAATCTACTTCAGACGTGCTTCTCTCATTTGTCCAATATCCGATATAATCGCATCCAATTGTGGTTAGTTCTTGCATCACATATTGTTCCGCCAAGGCTCCTTTGAATTCTGTCAATATTTTATTTTCTTCCAACAACGTCTTTTCGTCTAAACCCATTGAAGCTGTCAGCAGTCCAACGTCAACCATAAAAAGTTTAAACACTTGCATATCATGATAAGATTTCAGGGGTAATTGAGGCGCTTTTACTCTATGAAGTTTTAACACAAGTCCGCAATTATATAACCACATGATTGCTATCTCAAAATCTTTGGATCTTGCTCCTTCTCTTAATATATTATAAACGAATTTTTTGTTTTCTTTGCTTAACTGTGCGGGCAAACTATCCCAAACCATGTTTAGTCGTGGTATTTGTTGTAATGGAACATGCTTGGAGAAATCTCCAGAATAGGATAGCAAAATTTCCGTCTGTTTTTCTCTAACCAATCTATAATCATGATTATCAATCCATATCTGAACCACTTCTGGCATTCCTCCAACAAACAAATATGTCCTGAGCAGTGTCATAAGTTCTTCATGAAAAACTTTTACCAAATCCCATTCTTGTCGTATCATAGCCTGAAGCAACATTTCCTTATTGTTTGCTTTAAGAAATTCACCAAATGACAATGGGTGCAAATCGATAAAACTCACTTTCCCTACTGGGAACGATTGATTTTCGTGAATAGAGATTCCTAATAAAGAGCCTGCTGCAATAACTGAATACTGCGGAGCATCTTCATAGAAATATTTCAAAGAGGTAACGCCACCTTCAACTGCTTGAATCTCATCAAAAATAATCAATGTATCTTCAGGGACTATAAGTCTTCCGTAATATAATTGCAGTGTGCTTATTATTCTGCTGACATTAAAATCGTTCTGAAACAAACTTCTAAAACGTTGTTCATTTTCAAAGTTGATGTATATTGTGTCTTTATAATATAATCGACCAAATTCTTTCATCAACCAAGTCTTCCCTGTCTGTCGAGCACCTTTTAATATTAAAGGTTTTCTTCCCCGACTATTTTTCCACTGAATCAATTTCTGTAAGGCATCTCTTTGCATAAACCATGATTTTTACATTGCAAAGATAATATTTTTTTATACAGAAAACCCAATATCTTGATAAAAGTGCAATCAAAACACATTTTTATCTTGATAAAAGTGTAATTAAGATACATTTTTATCAAGATAAATACGTGCGTCAATATTTTCATAAGTCATTTCTTAATGTTGTTATAACAAAAATAAAAAAGCCCAGAAAACTCTTTTGGAGATCCTGGACTTTTATATTTAAAACTGCTAACAAAGTCTGTTGACTGTTGTCCGTTGTCTTAACAAAAATTAACATCTCTCCCACTCTTTCATTAACATTTACGTTAAAAATTGTTAAAATCGAAATATTTCCTTTACAAATGCTTGACAAATGTAAAGTGATGGTTTAATTTTGCAAGAACCAAAATTTATGTTACTATGAGAAAAGAAGATGAAAAAGTCATCATTTACCAGACTAAAGACGGTGAAACTTCTATTGATGTACGATTGGAAGGCGAAACGGTTTGGTTGACAGCAAA
>JAZNWP010000037.1:0-69709 GCA_045593385.1 Acutalibacteraceae bacterium | reverse complement strand
TATCGTTTTTCTTTGCAGGCAGTTAAGAGAAAGCAGAGTAACACAGGGGACGGTTCTGTGTGTTGATTGAAACAAGCGGAGAAAGGCTGAAAAATCAGCCTTTCTTTCATTTTTCAGGTGTTATTATTAATAGTGTATATTGTTATTTGAATACTCCTTAGTTGTAATTATAAACATTATTGACAAGTGTAGTTTTTGTTGGTAAAATATTGTTGAGAAATAAGTAATTATGGGGACATTCTCCACACATAGAACCGTCCCTGTGTTTTTAGAACCGTCCCTGTGTTTTATTAATTAACACATAGAACCGTCCCCTGTGTTCCCGTTTTTAGAGTACGAATAACAAAATGCGGCACCGCGCATACTCTTGCCCCAATATTCACCACGCCAACCTGTATCAAAATCAGCATCATGACGGAACTGCTCAACAAATCTTGCCCAAAGCTCACGGTCAAGATATTGATTTTCTTCTAAAAATAAAAAAAGTACCATCCATAAAACCTTCGTATTTAAATTCATTTTCGTAATCCGAAAAGAATTTATCGGTAGAAAGTCGCGGATAGTTAGCGGTTTTTTCATTATAAAGTTTTTTCATAGGAATTACTCCCTTCTCAAATTAAATTTCGAAAAATAATTCCAAGGAAATTATATCATATAAAAGCAAAAAAGCAACAATAAAGTAATTAAAAAGCAAAAAATTATTTTTTAAAACAAATTCGTAAAAACGCTTAATTTTGTTAGGCCGCAGCCCAAACTTTCCTTGACTTTTCAGGCAGTTATGGTATAATAACTCTTGCAGTTTATAAGCACCTATGGCGGAACTGGCAGACGCGCTAGATTCAGGTACTATTGCGTGAATCAAGTCTTGCGTTTCTTTTCTAACAAGCCATAACCCCTTTAAAATCAAGGCTTTACGAGATTTTAAACTTGATTTTCTAAATTTCAAAAATCTCTAATTTTGGTCGATGTCTTCCAAATGTCTACCAAAACACCAAAACTTAATAAACACATGCGGATATGGCGGAATTGGCAGACGCGCTAGATTCAGGTTCTAGTCGGGGCAACTCGGTGCAGGTTCAAGTCCTGTTATCCGCACCATCGTCCAAACCTAGTAATAATGCGGGTTTGGACGATTTTTTATGTTCTAAATTCGCTCTGATTTTAGTCTCAAAATGCCTCTTTTTTCGTGGAAGACATTGGTAGACATCTTTAATTTATGTATGGGACGGCTATTCGCCGTCCTTCTTTTCTCTCTTAATACTTAAAGTCTCGGAAATCTTCCCGGCAGACTTTAACTTTGCACCGTACTCTAAATGACTATAAATATTAGCTGTTGTTGAGTAATCCGAATGGCCTAACCAATCCTGTATCTCTTTTAACGACACACCGTTTGCAAGTAAAAGTGATGCGCAGGAATGCCTTAAATCGTGATACCGAATCTTCTTAAGGTTGTTCTTTTTAATAATAATTTCAAAATGCTGTGTCAGATAGTCGGGTTTGAGTAACACACCTAAACTGTCTACACAAACATAATCAAGATAATCTTTACAGTAAGACCCTTTTGCTTTCTTGCGACAGGCATCCTGCTGTTTCTTTGTTTCTAGTAGCAGCTCCTCAATCTCAGGAATTAGCGGTAGTGTGCGAATACTTGCTTTATTTTTCGTTGTATCCTTTTGCACCACGATTTGCTGACCGTCTAGCACGGTCTTACAAACGGTATGGCGGATACAAAGAGTTTTCTCCTTAAAGTCTATTGCACTCCACTTTAATCCTAAAACTTCGCTACGGCGCAATCCGTAATAGGCTGTTAGAATAATTGCAACCTCTGCAGGATCGCCTTTAATAACTTCAAACAGTTGGTTTAATTCATCTTGATTATAATGCTCGGCTATATATTTTTGCCTCTTCGGAGTCTCAATTCTTGCCGCAGGGTTAGATGGTATGTAGTCCATCTTCACTGCATAGTCAAGAGCCTTGCGGATAATGGCATGATGCTTAACTACCGAATTCCACTTAGTACCCTTTGTGAGCATTGTGTTGTAATACTCTTGAATGTCCTTCGTGGTTATCTTTTGCAGTGTCATCTTCTTTTCATCAAAATACGGATTAATTCGCTGTTCTATAAAATATTGATAACCGCCGTATGTAGTGATGAGCAAGGTGCTTTTAACCATTGCAAGCCAATTAGATAAAAATTTTGAGAAGAGAATATCTTCACTAGACTTATCTGACTGCTTTTGTTTAAGCTCTAATTCAAAAGCTTCCATTCTTTCTTTTAAAATAGCTTCAGCTTTGCGAATGTTACCCTTTGCCGTCAGTCCGGTAGACTGCCATTTTTTCTTTCGCACTCCGTTTTCATCTTTATAAGAGATTACGGTGTGCAAATAACCGCGTTTTTCTTGTACGTTGCCTTTTAACATACTTCCTTCTTTCTACATACCCTAATTTCGAATACTCTCCTTCATTCACCTTTGCAGAAATATTTACAAAGGCATATAAGATATGTATGCCGCACAGACAAAGGCGGTCTGTACGGTGCTTGTTTATGCTTTTATAACGTACTTAATAATAGAACGCTTAGTAATCAAATAACGGGAAGTGTCGGGTGTATCATTTAACAATTCTAAACGACCGCTTCTTATAAGTTCATAAATCTTTTTTCTTCCCATATGTAGCATATCACAAGCTTCTTTTACCGTTACGATATCTTTAAACTCGGTAAACATAACAGTATAATACTTATCAACTAGGTCAAAATCATTCAATAAGCAAACCTCCTTTTATTTAAAGTTTTGTATATGCGGTGTGCTTTAATTTGGTACACCGCATATACTATTTGTTGCACTATTTGTGCTTCTTCTCGGCAGTGTAAATTTTGGTTACACTTACACGATGATGACCAAGACTCTCGCTGAGATTACGGTCAACATCCTTTACACCGCTATCAATCAAGCGCTGTTTACGCTCCTGAGCATAGGTGTATCTAAGACCGTGCCAGGTTAGCGTTTCCATTCTCGGCTTTTCGTTTTCGCCAACAAATTTAGTGCGGTTACGATAGGTAAACTTTTTCCTATTATTGATTACCCAATTTTTTAGTGATTTGATTTCCTTGTCGATACCACGATATTTGTTTTCGGAAATTAAGCAGTCACCGGGTTGCAGATTATTCATTCTCGCATACTTGTATAAGTCGGATAAAAGTTTCTTCTGCTGCGGGGTTTCTACCGGAATGGAGCGCACATAGCCTCCCTTACCTTTAACGCATAACTCGCCGCGTGTAACTGCGCGAGTTACATCCTCAACACGCAGCTTTGCGATTTCGTGAATACGAAGTCCAAAGCGCCAACCGATACGAATACCAAATACTACATCAGTTCTACCCATTGCATCAGCAACTGCAATAGCTTTATTGATTTCTGCTACCAACCATGCTCTGTTTACCACGCCGATCTCGCGTGGTAAAAGATTTAACGACCTATTTTCGGGCAATTTGTTTTTGCCACCACAAATTTTGTAGAAAAAACGAATACCGCATAGTTCTGTTCTGATGGTTGCAGGCGAAGCGCCTTTAGACTTCAATTTTTCAACATAAGCATATACGTGTTTTGCTGATATGTTCTGGACCTTCTGACAGTGGAACTCTTTTTCACAGAACAAACAAAATCTATCAAAAGCGTTCCAGTATCTGATTCTCGTTCCAAAGCTGCCGACATTAGTTTTAATAGCCGCGGCATTAGCTATTCTGGATTTCCCTAAGAAATCCGACATAGGCATCACTCCCGTTTATATTTACCACGAACCCAGAAATACAATTTACTAATTAGCGGATCGTAAATCTTTTTTCGTTGCCCGTGTAATAAACTGCTCGAATGGAATTTTTTCATCTGAGCCGCTAACCATCAGCTTCAAAAATTCACAAGGGTTCAGTTTATGTAATGAGCAGATAAATAAAGGAGCTATATATCAAAATCAAAAGTTTTTACCTTTGATTCGATAACAAAATATAATTAAACTTTTTGGGGAGTTTCAAGAAAACAATATTTTAGTTAATAAACCTTTCCGAATTTTATTAACGAAAACTATTCTCTGTACGAAAATTTTGCCGCCCGTCATTTCGAAATGAGAGTCATATATCATTTTAAAATGATTTATAGGGGTCACTCATTTCAAAATGAAAGTCATAAATCATCTCAAAATGTTTTAGCAGCTTTCTTTATAGAGAAAATAAAATCAACATTATAAAGCCTTAATGTTAACTTTATTTACCCTATAAATTTTCCTTGCAGTATCATTTCAAAGAGAGAGTCATACGCTCTATAGCACTGACAGTCATTTTTAAGGGAACACATAAAATATAGTCATTTATCATTTCAAAAAGATAATCATCAATCATCTAAAAATATCATCTCGAAATAGTGTCATATATCATATTAAAATGATAGGCAGGCATAGTACGCCCATTGGCATCTACTTTAAATTCCTGTGCGTTTCTCACATTTTCAAGTTCTACTCTGCGTACTATGCCTGCACCGCCGCCCCTCCGAACACTGTTCTCCGGGGCGTTTCTATTTGGGTGACCCCAAATAAAAACGGCGGCTCTCAAAATGATGGTCATAGTCATTTCGAAAGGATAGTCATCTTTATCATCAATCATTTCGAAAAGAAAGTAATCTATCATAGTAAAATGAACATCATATCAAACTTTCTTTCGAAAAGAAAATCATTATCATTTCAAAACGCATATCATATTTAATTGTTCCAATAAGGTGAGTACTTGGTTGCTTATCAACCGGCGTATACCTTCCTCTAAGGAAAGGCGTTAAAGTTACTTTTTTAACACGCAATGCCAAATACTGATTATTAAAATCAGCGACAGATAAACTATCTTAGCAGGGCTTTTCATACGATTAAAAGCACCGTAAGCATTCGGATCTGTGAACGAAAATCCGTCCACACTGATACAAGTTTTTCGTACGGTTGTTAAACCGTGATAGCTCTATTGTCCGTATTTCCTGTTCCTTTGGTCCTACGGATAATCAGCCAGAGCATTAGCTGATGAAGTTATACCTTAACTTCAAAGGATTCTCTGCTGGCAATTCATAGCCTGCCGCAGAACTCAGACCGCTGTACTCGGCACCAAACCTTTGGTGCACCTAACTTCCCGTTACAATTTGAGCAACAGCTCGACATTTTAAAACTTCCTTCTTTTGGATACATTGTCTTCTAACAGTAACTTCGTCAGAAAACAAAAATACAAAGAAAAAAGCACCTATCCGAAGATAAGTGCTTAAAAGCTTTTCGATATACTACTTGTACTACACAAGGATACCTCAAAGAAAACACACTCCACCTACGGACTAAATTTTTGCTTTATTCTTTGTAAAATATCCTTCTTAATTTTAAAGTACGACCTCATTATAACACATGATTTTTATTTGTCAACACCCTTAAAATCAGTGCTTTTTAGGTCGATATAGGTCTTTTTGAGTGCTTTTTATACTCTTTTATTGCCTTTTCAGCTCCTTGTAGTCCCAAAACTTTTTTATGAACAAATTGTAAATAAATATTTTATAACTTATAAAATATTCAAGTCATAATAGCAGATGAGATTAACCGTTCATTATGCAGTCTTTGATTTCTTCTTTCTAATAATAACAATTACCGCTACTGCACCGCCAATAACAACTACGGCTGCGATTGCAATAATAATCCAAAGCATATTATTGCCACCATCTTTGTCATCGGTATCAACTGTTGCATCTGTTTTTTCGTCTTCCGGCGTTTCGGGCTTTGCGGTTAAATAAGGAATTTCTTCTTCCTCAGTAGCATTACAAACAGTACAGGTTTTAGTTTTAATCCCTGTCTCAGTTTCGGTAGCTTCTTTGGTTACAACAGCTTCGCCAAAGGTATGCCCTTTTGCTGCAATTGTTTCTTCTGCTTTTGTTCCACAAACAGTGCAAGTGCCTTCTTTTTTGCCTTCTGCTGTACAGGTTGGCTCAAGTGTCACAACACTTTCACCCATCTTGTGACCGGTTGCCTTGATTGTATTTGTAGTTTCCTTGTTGCAAACGGTACACTTGCCGGTTTCAACACCGGTTTCGGTGCAGGTCGGCTGTTTTGTAACTGTGGGGTTAGAGAACTTATGTCCTGTTGCTTTAATGTCTCTCGTTTCTTTGTAAGAACATTTAGAACAGCTTTTTGTTTCTTGTCCTTTTGTTTCGCAACCGGGAGCTTTTGTCTGCGTCCAAGAACCCAAACTATGACCTGTTGCCTTTATGTCGCGGGTTTCTACCTTTTGGCAGGTTGAACATGTTCTTGATTCTTGACCTTTTTCGGTACATTTGGGCGCCTTTGTCTGTGTCCATGAGCCAAAGGTGTGGTTATTTGTTTTTGAAACAGGAACATCCTTGGTAGCGCCACAACCTGTTGCAGTACAGGTGTAGTGTGTATTGCCTGCTTCTTTACAGTTTGCAGTTTTTGTCACAGAACCGCTATTCCAAGTATGTGCCTTGGTTTCCACATTGCCGCATGCTGAACAAGTACGGGTATGGTTTGTTGCATTTGCATTAGCATAGTTACCGTATGTATGGCTTGCACAAGCAACCTTAACTGTTTTGCTGGTACTTGCTGTACCAACTACCGATGAACCACTTTTAAAAGTCAGGTCAACCTTTACATTTTGTGCAGTTTGTGAAACTGTTTTACCCTTAACAACAAAGCTAAATACTGTCCCGTCCATTGTTCCTGCACCCGAAAAGGCGATAACACCATAGCCATTAGAAACGGTAAAATCTTTCATAATACCGTCTTTTTTCCATTCGCCTGATACAAGTTCAAGCCCGTTACCGAGTGTCACCTGAACAAGTGCGGAGCTCATTGATGGACTGCCGCTAACGTTAACAGTTATTGTTGCGGTTACATCCTTTTTGATTTCACTTGGTACGCCACTTAAACTAGCGGTTGCACCTGCCGCAAAAGCAGTTACAGAAAAACTGCAAATTAAAACCAAACAAATAATTAATGATAAAATCTTTTTCATTTTATATTTCTCCTTTTAATTTATGGGGTAAAGGTCGGGTAAGAAAGTGTAATATAGCAAGTACACTGCATCCTTATCGTTGACCTCTCCGTCGCCATTAAAATCACAATCTTGATTTACGGGATATATATCCGACAAGAATGTATGATAAAGCAAATATACAGCATCTCGGTCAGTTACACCCTCTACACCGTCAATATCACCAACAACATATTTTCTTATAGAATTAAATGTTGCAATGTATGTCTTATTTCCGTTGCATGCTACCACACTACTATTCCAACCTGTAAATACGTATGTATATTCATCATTTTCGGGTCTGGTTGGATTGTTAGGTGCTATAACTGCATCACCGTAATGATAGGTCTTAGTAGATAATATATCACCATTCCAGTTTTTGAATGTCACTGTATAGTCAATATAGGTAGAATTGTAAGTTGCGGTATAGGTTGCATCACCAACGCAATTAACAACGGGGTTGTCCCAACCAACAAAGGTATAGATATAAGTATTGTCTGCCGGTTTAGTAGGTGTGCTAGGTGCGATTACATTATCACCATAATGATAAGTTTTAGTAGACAAAACGACACCATTATAGTTCTTAAAGATTACTATATAATCAATATAATTAGGAGTAAAAGTTGCAGTGTATGTTGTGTCACCAGCACAATTCACAACCGCCTTATCCCATCCTGCAAAGGTGTAGGTATAGGTTTTATTGGCTTCCTTTGTGGGATTACTGGGTGCTGTAACCTTATCGCCATAATGATAGGTCTTAGTAGACAACACATCACCATTCCAGTTTTTGAATGTAACTGTATAGTCAATGTAGGTGGAATTGTAAGTTGCTGTATAAGTTGCATTGCTGACACAATTGACAATCGCCTTATTCCAACCTTTGAAGGTGTAGGTATAGGTTTTGTCGGCTGCACGTGCAGGATTGGCAGGCACGATTACTGTATCTCCAGCATGATAATAAGTGCTACTAATCTGTGAACCATCCCAATCTTTAAAAACAACCAAGAAATTATCACAGGTTAAAATATCCGTAAACCTTTCACCATCAAACTCGGCTACAGCGGTATGAGTGGTTTTTGCTTGATGAGGTGCACTGTGAGTGACTACACATTCGACCGACTCGTAAAGGCCACAACCTCTTTCGCATGTGATTGTTACAACACAAGATGTATGATCTTCAGACCAAGTGAAAACAGTTTTATGTTGATGTCCTAAAGCAGCAACTTCTTCTTGTGCTACCAGAATATCTCCGCAAATTCCGCAATGACTGCCTTCGGTTAAACCGCCCTGTGTGCAGGTTACAGTTGCGGGATCTGTTACGGGTTGATGTATGATTTCGTCCGCATTTTTTATATTGGCTTGAATCTTGGAGAAGGCATATCCATATCTTACTTGTGAGCTATCGGATGTAAGCTTAACTTTAAAAGTATCTCCTGTGATAGTCAGCGTCTTGTTCGCAGCTGTAGTACCGGTGTATTTTGCAATCTGATTTCCGGCACCGTCATAGATATAAATATAGTCGTAATTATTTTCTACACTGGTCTGACTATTAAATGTAATAACCAAGGATACTGCTCCCGGATAAGTAAATGTTTTTGTTTCATTCAAATTGTTACTATAATCATGAGAACTTTGAGGATACAAATAGGAATCAACATTTACAACCACATAGCCAACATCATGTACATATATCTCAAATTCGGCAGATACACCAGCTATTGTGATGGTAGCTGTTTTTCTTCCGGAAGTTGAAATATTTGCACTAACAAACTGTGCGTCGATATTATCAAGGGGAACAGATGTGCCATTCTCGTATACCAACTGCAGGGTAAGGCCCGTTAAATCAAGGCTTTCACCGGTACAGTAGCGTACTTTTTCTGGCAATGAAGTCATTACTATTTGCTTTAACGGTACTGCGGCATAAGTTGCGGTATAGGTGGTATCACCGGCACAATTAATGACAGGATTATCCCAACCTGCAAACGTATAGGTGTTGGCATAGTCGGCATCGGTGGCCTTGGTAGGAGCAGCAGGAGCTGTTACTACATCGCCCCAATGATAAGTTCCTCTTGAAAGCCCTGTGCCATCCTCGTCTACAAAGACAACGGTGTACTCGATATATTCCGCGTCAAAAGTCGGAGAATATACTGCATCACCAATACAAACACCCGTGTAGTCATTGTCCCACTTAGCGTGATAAATATATGTATTATCAGGTGCCTTTTTTGGCAAAGTCGGAGCAATAATATCTTCGCTGAGATAATACGTTTCACTGGAAATTACATTTCCGTCAATGTCCTTAAACACAATCGTATGGTATGTAGCTTCTTCCCATTTTGCATTCAAGGTTTTGTCCGTAACAAAATTCCATGTTCCGTCAGTGATTTGCGTGTCATTTTCATCGAACCAACCGAGGAAAATATATCCCTCTCTAGTAGGCTTTTCGGGAAGTGTATAATTGGTGTCATAAACGATAGTTGTATGCCTATTAGGATAAGTTGTACCTGTAATCGTGCAATTGCCAGTCCACTCCACATTGATCGTTGCTTCACCTGAAGTAGAAACTGTATTTCCCTTGACAGCGATATAATAGAGTTGTCCCGCCTTTATATTATAGGTATAGGAGAAATCTAAGTTATTATCGCTAATATCATCTGCTTCAATCAGTTTGTTTTTTGTAGAATCATAAAGAATTCCATACAAATCCAAGCCGTCAGACGAGGAACTAACAACAATTTTACCGTCTACCAAAGGCACAAAGGCATATAGTTGTTCAGTTCTTCCTGCCACGATAGTTTCAAAACTGTCTGAACCCTCTATATTGATGACATTCTCGCTACATTCAATCCACTTTGCATATAAGTTCACATCATCTGTAACAGTTCCATTAAACACAAACAGCTCATTTAAGGACACGTCCTTATACCATCCGGCAAATATGTAACCTTCTTTGTTCTCAGGACGATAAGCAGTCAATGTATCTTGCTCATACAAATAACATTTTTTAATTTCTACGCCATCGCTAATAAAAGTCACTTTAGGGGCAAACGCGCCTTCATTCGCGTTTGCAGTTAGATTGTAGCTATTTGCTTTCCATTTTGCATATAATGTGATATTTCCCGTTTTGTTGGAAACGGACGCAACCCGTGTTGTGAAATTAATGTCCGAATACCATCCCACAAAAGTATAACCGGGTTTTGTCGGAGTTTCTAATTCAATGTTGTCTTCTATCGTGTATTTCTCAGGGTTAAATTCATGGTTTGTTCCGCCGTCAAGAATATATGAGATATTATATTCTATTGGTGTCCACTTCGCAGTAAAGGTTTGGCTCTCGGTATACTTCCAAGTTTCAGATATTTCGTTTTCGTCAGCATCATACCAACCAAGCAAATCATACCCTGTTTTTATAACATCCGGGGTGTTTATCGTTGAATCGAATTCTTGCTCAATTTGTCGTTGATTTGACACTGTGATATTTGAGCTTCTTCTTTTGCCCACAGTTAAACTACACTCTGCTGTAGCATAATAACCCAAATTAACAGCAGCATAGCCGCTCGTAGCAGTTATCCTCAAAAGAGTACCGGGGGCAACAGTCAATTCGCCGCTTTTTTCACCATATCCACCTTTTGATCCATCGACCAACAACTTCCCATGGGTTTCATCATATATTACGAAGCTTCCGCTTATTGAAGTCTGATATTTATCGAGGTAATATATAGCTCTGTAGACGCTCTCACCCTCATAATGCACGGTAGTAATACCAGCCGGAATGTAAACATACGCACTATCAGAACGTTCATCATAATTTACATTTGGTCTTACTGTAATGCTGTTTAAATTCACACTCAAAATGCCATCGTTGTTTGTTTGTCCGCATTTGCTCCATTTTGCCTCAAGAGATAAATCTTGATTAATTTCTAATGGGCCAGACATTAATTCGGAATTATTATACCATCCTAAAAACACATAACCGCTATAGCTGGGTGTCCAATATGAATAAGGGTCAAAACCATCACCGTTGTTTAATGAAACTTCTTTTGTTTGACCAAACGAATTATGTAATTTAACAGAAATCAAACTTGAACTGGTTGCACCATTATCGTCGAAAACGCCTATATATGATTTAGCTGCAAATTTTGCATACAACTCAATATTTCCTGTCATATTTGAAATCTCAGCTATTTGTTCGGTCATATTTTCATCCAAAAACCAACCAACAAAATCATAGCCGACTTTTGTTGCGTCCATTAAGGTTATAACATCATCTTCTGTATATACATCCGGATTCTTCAGTGCATTCGTACCACCATCCAAATGATAAGTTATAGTATAAAACCCACTGTTTTCAGCGCTTGCAGTAACATTAAACAGCCCTGTCGGTACAATTGAAAACACTAGAACTAATGTTAATACTATTGATAATGCTTTTTTCATTTTGATTTAGTCTCCTTTTTATAAAACCATATTTACAATAATTTATATAATCTTTTTCAGCTTTTCCGCACCATAACCGGAAACCGCAATAAATACTCTTCCGTCTTTAATTATTGGTTGCATCCATTTTTTATTTATTAATTGATTAACGCATGCGATTGCGTCATCCCTTTCATTCTCACTAAATTCATTGAACAAAAAAGAATCCAATTTTTCTTTAGGACAACAATCTCCTTGATTTATAAACCACTTTTTTAAAAACAATAAAATTTTTCTTTCCATAATTCATCACCTTCTTGGTTTGAGTCACCACCCGTTAGTTATATATCACTAATTATAGTCTTTTGCGAATCAAATGTCAATTGTAATTAGTGATATTTAACTAACAAAGAATTTTGTAGTGATATATCATCTATACATAGAAATACTAACAATGTAGGTGATATATATGGGTATTTGCGAATTTACAGTGAATAGAATTTATGAGCTTTGTCGTGAGCGTAAAATTACACCGAATGCTCTTAGTTATATGTGTGGTATTCCTCAAGCTACTATTAAAAGCATTTTGAATGGTGAGAGCAAGAATCCCGGTATAGTAACTCTTAAAAAGATTTGTGATGGTCTTGAGATCACAGTAATGGAATTCTTTGACACACCGGAATATAAAAAGCTAGAACAAGAACTCAAATAACAAATTCTTTTGATGCCTTTGCGCCTAGTTTGCATGCATTAAAAAAAGCATCTTTAACTTCTAAAAAGTGTATCTGGGAAGTAAATTCAAATAACTCCTCAAAACTTTTTGTTTGGTCTTCGTTTAACTTGTTTCTGAGTTCTTTCTCTTTTTGAAGTGCACTTTTAGCGAGGGTAGAATATTCGGGCTTTGATGCTATGTTCTGCTCGGAAAGATAGTCAGAAAACAGTTTGTTTATGATTTTTTCCATTTGGTTACCTCCGTTCGTGTCTTAAATGTAATACATTAATACTAAAAAGTCTTATGCTGCCAGCATAGAAAAGAAAAATGCCGTGTTTTGTCGCAAGTTGACAAAGCACGGCTTGTTTATTATAATGATATTAACGATATATAACTAATTTATAAAGAATTAAATTTGGTGTTGCTTATGGTAAAAGATACTTCAAAAATCGTAGAAGAACTCGGTCTCAGCCCCGATTTTAAGACCTTTTATAGCGATAATAAAGACTATATGGTTAAAGAGGATTTGTCGCAGCTTTTAGATAAACTAATTGCAAAATATGATCTTAAAAAATCACAGGTTATTCGTGCGGCAGAGATGAGTGAAGTTTACGCCTATCAAATTTTTTCAGGACTAAGGGTGCCTGAGCGCAAAAAGCTTTTATGCCTAGCTATTGCGATGAAATTGTCATTAGACGAGGTGCAAACCTTATTAAAGTGTGCCGGTTATTCAACACTTTATGTGAAACTTCCTTTTGATAGTATTGTTTTATACGGCGTGTGTAAAAAATTATCTGTTGTAGAAATTAATGAAATTCTCTATGAATACGGGTTGGAAACCTTGGGGTAGTTAATAATGAAGAAATGTCCTAAATGTAAGGCGGAAATTGGGGAAGAAGCTCGGTTTTGCCTTTATTGCATGACCTCATTTGAGGAAAAGCAAACCATTGAAACTCCAAATGAAAATAACAAACGGTGGCTGATTATCATTGCCGCCGTTTTAGCCGTTGTGCTCGTTGTTATAAGTATCGTTCTTTTTGCATCTAAAGGCAACGTCTCAAATGATTCGAATAACAATTCAAATATTTCATCTTTTAGCAGTGATTCTAATACTTCTACCGACAACAATGACACCGATTCAAGTGAACAACAAGAGGTAAGCGGTGAATCATCTTCTCCTTCAAGCAGCATTCAAACTCCAAATTCCTCAAATAACAAGACTAACAACACATCTGGAAATACAACGACCAATAATATTTCTACAAATAGTAGCTCGCAAAGTAATAGTAGCACAGGTAATACGAATTCAAATGGTTCTTCTGGTACGGCTACAAACAATTCTACACCCAGCACCTCAACATCTACCAATAGCTCGACAAGTGATGCTACAAATAGCACTCCAACCAATACACAACCAAAATACACTTATATTGAAGCGACCATTCAAAATGCATATCCTACTGGATACAGCGCGATGTACGCTCCCGAAAATGCTATTGTTATAACAAAAGTGAATTATAAAGAAGAAAGCGGAAACTATATTATCCCGGATACAATCGATGGAAAAAAGGTTGCAGCGATTATGCCTTCTGCTTTTAGCGATTCTTCGATAAGCTCATCAGTAAAATCGGTTACATTGCCAGCTACTGTTAGAACAATATGGGGAGATGCCTTTAAGAATTGCTTTAATTTAACAGACTTATACATAAAATCTTCGGTTATAGGAATATACGAAAACGCTTTTCCTGCTTCTGTCAATCGTAATGGCAAAATCACCTTTCATTGTAAGAGCGATTGCAGAGATTTTGATTTTTATTACTATCGAAATATAGCGAACAAATATGACGCTGAATATGAAGAATGGAACGGTTAAAGCGATGAATAGAGAACAATATTTAACCGCACTATTCGATGCTTGTTCTTTGGTATCTGTGCTCAGCGATAAAAATGATTGTAGAGTGCTGAGGGTTAGAAATAAATCAACCGAGCAGGATATGGTTGTAAGAAGTTTCCCCACAGCAGTTTCGGCGTATGAAGAACTTTATAATATCAATGCGCAAAATTTACCGCTTATTTATGATGTTATAAACTGCGATGATGGGCAAATTGTGTTAGAAGAGTTTATAGAGGGGGTTACCATTTCCGAGGTTATGGAAAGTGGAAACTATCATTACTTAGGAACTCGCAAAGTTATTCGTGCAGTTTGCCACGCGCTTAATGTTTTGCACGAAAGAAACCTTGTCCACAGGGACATAAAGCCCGAAAACGTTGTGATAGGCAAAGATGGCAGAGTGGTTTTGATTGATTTCAATGCGGCTCGTAAAATTTCTTCTGCCAGTAAAGATACCGTTATAATGGGTACGGTTGGCTATGCCTCACCCGAGCAGTTAGGAGTAGCACAAAGCGATGCTAGAACAGACATTTATGCTGTAGGTGTTTTGCTTAACGTGATGATTACCGGCAAACACCCAAGCGAAAAACTGGCAAAAGGGAAAGCCGGCAGAATTGTCCGTAAGTGCACAAACGTAAATCCCGACGAACGCTATCAATCAGCTGAAAAACTCGCAAATGCTTTATAAATATACAAATAAAATAAATTGGCGTCTCACTATTTCTTAGCGAGACGTCAATTTCATTATTAAACCACATATTTTAAAGCGAATCAATTAATGATTTTAAATTTTCAAAGCCTAAGTCATGAACCTTTTTTAGCATACCATCAGAATAGCAGGTTTCATACCCTTCTTTTTCAATTGACAAGATAAAAGATTGCAAACCTTTGATTGTTTGAGATTCTTCCAAATTTTGTGTCTCGAAACATTCGATAGCATCCCAAAACAGTTTGTTTTTTAATGATCTACCGACTGTCAAATGTCTATATCCATCTGCTGCTTTTGTGATATTAATTCCTGTTATACGTACATGATTAGAAATGTTTAGATTGAATGAACGAGTTTTTTTGCTATTAATCTGTAAACCATATCGTGACAATAATGTTTTAACTATATTAACAACATCATTTTCCGTTTGTAAAAGCTTGTCGCTTACATCACTCTTGAAGGAAACTATAATATCATCTGCATAACGAGTATATATGACATTAGATAAATCCATTCGCTTTAATTTGCCATAAAATATACAATCAAATTCCTTAAGGTAAACGTTTGATAAAATGGGAGAAGTAATAAAACCTAACGGCAAGCCTCTTGAACTTATACTGCAAGATTCAACAATATCATTACATTCTTTTTTGCTGATTTGATTCTCTTTAATTAAGTTTATTTCATAATAAAGCTTATCAGATAATTGTTTGTGGCAAATGTGCGGGAAGAAGTCCTTGATATCAAGCATAATAAAATAATCGTTATACATGTGAGTAATAGCGTTATCAAAAATAGATCTTCCTTTAACATATCCATAAGAAAATATAGAAGGAATAAATCTTTCCTTAATAAAACTATTTATTTTTTTATGCTTAATTTTTAAGTCACAATCCTCTGAACGATATGTTGTGATTTTTCTAGTTTTATTTTTTGTTTTAATGTGTCTAACAACAATGTCTGGATGAGCAATATTCATATTATCCCTCCAAACTCTGTTGTTGTTTTTTCGTGTATATAGTCTCTAAATTGAGGTATGCATTTTTCTAATGGTTGTTTAATAGTGATTTTCCGACAATCGTTTTCTGAATCAGACGATGATTGTTCTAAACCTATAAAAGCAATCGCTTGCAACATATACAAAAAATATCCTATTGCTTTCCTTAATTTGCAACTATCAATACCAACGACCTCGAGATTCAAAGTATAATCTTCCGTCGCTAAACCCTCTATATCGCAAATAGAGTTTAATAGAATTTTTTTGTATTCATTTTCAAAGAAGCCAATATGTTCACTCAAAGTTTTTTCTTTGCGAAATTCGGTTCTAAATATTTCAACAGCAAACATGGATAAAAGTTGGACTTTTAAAATATCTGCATGTAAAAAAATATTAACCACTTTGTTATCTTTAGAGATAGAGTAACTAATAATGTTTTTATTAGGGTCAGCTTTACCATAGAGAGTGTGTCTAATTTCAATGCTTTTGTTATCATCTAAACGGTTTGCAAACTTTAAAATCTTTCTACCGAGGTTTTGGCCTATTTTATTTTCATAGAAGAATGTATGATATTCGCTTTTGTTAGGAGAACTCCTATGAATTTCAACATCAGGATAATACATAATTCTTAGGGGTTTTTTATTTTCAAAATCCAATTTATTAAAGAACGCTAGTTTAATAAATGTTGATATTTTCTTTTCTTCTATCGAAATATCATCGGGAACCAGAACGCATATTTTTTCAGTTAACAATTGGTTGCTTGCAAACATCCCCAGTTCAGCGGCTGTTGAAATAGTTTCATGTATAATTATAATCTTATCAGCATACAAAGCTGCTAGGTTTTCGACTTCAGAAAGATTCCTTACAAAAATTTTATCATAAGCCAAATAGCCTTTCTTATTTTGTGCAAAAACAAAATTTTCTTCTAAAAGAACTATTTGAAAATTAAAACCAGAGTTTAATAAAAAATCCTTTAAAATAATTCGCTTGTCACGGCCACTATCGGGAGAATATTGACTGCCGCATAAAAACACCACATTAAAAGGATCTTGATAATTCAACTTTTCTTTAAACAATAACATATCTATTTCCCCAATAAAAAATGAACTCCACTTGAATTTGGTACAATTCATTGGAAGGTGGGAAAATAGCATTAGCGTTCTCGCCGGGAGCGGAGTCCGCGACCAAGAGCGTTGGTAATGATATTTTTCTACCTCGGCTAAAGATGACGGGACGTCATCCAAATTCAACGAAATGTAGTTACATTAACCTTAGTAGCTAAGGTGGCTATAATGCCGTACTGGAGTTCATTAATATTATATCACAAATATTTTGAAATGTCAAAAGAGTTTATTTCTGAAGATAATACATTATCATCAAAGGTATAAGTTTGAAGCGGCTTATCTATAGGATAGCCAATTTTAGAAAGAAACACCTTGCTGTGTTCGGAACGGTTTGCATAATAATCTATTAGGGTTATGTATTTTATAATTGTTCTCTTGCTAAAATTTTCTTGCGACGAATCTATTTCCCACTGCTTATCTTTAGAAAACACAAAGTTTAAAATAAAAATAAAATCATTTATATCAATTTCAGTATCAGAAAACAGTAAAATTTTGTGTGGTTTTGGAAAATAATTTATACCCACACCCTCAAATTCTTCGTTAATGACCTTAAATTTGAATGGTTTATAAACTTCGTTATACAATTTGATAAACTCATTGAGGAACCAACTCACATAAGTTTTGTTCATATTTAAAATGGTAGAAATGATGTGATAATCTGCTAAATAAACTCGCTGCGAACCAGATACAATTAATAATTTTGATTTCTTTTGCTTTCGTACAATAAATTTTTTAGTTGACGAAGCGCCGACAGGTTCAACGCAAAAGAAACTACTAAAATCATTGTTTGATGATTTTATCCCATATGCAACTTTATTTTCATCATGTAATTCATCGATTTTTTTCAAAAAGCTCATTTTAAATACTCTCTTATGCATTTTTTGACATTATATCACAATATCAAAGCAATTACAATACATCTATACATAAAAGCGAAACAAGGTTCTAGCCATCACCGCTCTTTTTTTGAGATTTTTCTTATCCATATTATGTAACGCAGATAATATGAGTGTTAATTCAATTGACCACTACAACTTGTTATTTGTCGATTTTTATAGTATAATGTAGGAAATAGAAAATTTTGGAAGAGGTTTATCTGGAGGGCATATGAACATAATCAATATTATTAAAATTAATACTGGGGTTATTTTAAAATACTTTTTATCTATTTGGGGCGCATTATCTGCTATTACAAGTCTATTGCTGGCTTTTATTTCTTGGGATGAATTTGGAATAACAAAATTATCACATAAGATACTAATTTTAATAGGAATGGCTGTTATTTCCGTAATAACTGCTGTTATAACAATTTTGTTAAGAAAAGAAAAAGCAATTTTTGGAGATATAAATAAAGGTCTATCGATTAAATATGACGACATTATAAATTTGGGATTTAACAATAGTGGAAAGAGCAAAAAAATCATTGTAATTCCTGTAAACAGGTGTTTTGACCTAAGTTGCGAAAATAATTTAGTTTCAGAAGCAAGCATTCACGGACAATGGATAAACAAATATATTAGCACTGAAGACGATAGGAACGAAATACATAATAAAATCGAATCAATTCTTAAAGAACAAAACGCCGAGTATGTAGAATTGCTTACAAATGAGAAAAAGGGTGGATATTTAAAAAGATATGCCCCGGGAACTGTTGTTGAATTGAAAGGGTTTAACGATGTTGTTTTTTATTTGTGTGCTGTTTCTGAATTTGATAGCGATTTAAAGGCAAATTGCACCGAAGTTGATTACTATAAAGCACTTCAAAATCTTATAGAATACTACGATGCACACGGTCAATGCAAAGATATGTATTGTCCGGTTATTGGGGATCATATCATACGTCCCACCAAACCAACCGATAATATTCTGCATTTTATGGTTTCGGTTTTTAAAATCAATAAAACCAAAATTCACGGCAAAGTTCATATTGTTGTATATAACAATATGAAAGATAGTGTTTCAATACTGAAATATTGCGACTAGCATTTCTTACATAAAGAGGAGTATATATGTTTACTGCATTTAACCTTAAAATAGATTTAAAAGATTTCCAGAACGTTGACAAGTATATTGAAATAGGAAAACAGCGAAAAAATGATTTAAATAAAATTGCACAACAAGAATTAGATGACTTTTTACTATCAGATGATATTATTAGTGGTGAAAAATTATCTGAATCTTGGTTTAAAACAGTTGATAGTGATATTTTTATTTCCCATTCACACAACGATATGGATTTAGCTTACGCCTTGGCGGGATGGTTAAAAGAGGAATTTGATCTTGATGTTTTTTTGGATGAAGTGGTTTGGGGAAGTGCGGACAAGTTATTAAAAAAATTAGATAAAAAATATTGCTATCAAGAGGCTTCAAAAACTTATAACTATAATAAAAGAAATCTGACAACTAGCCATGTACACGCTATGCTCTCAACAGCTATCCAATCAGTTATGAACAATTCTGAAGTAATATTCTTTCTTAATACCGAAGAGTCGTTTCCTAAAATTAGCGATGTTCTTAATGAAAATAGTGAGTTTACTTTATCTCCTTGGATATACCAAGAAGTACTAAATGCAAAGTTGCTGCGTCCGATTGATTGGACGGAATACAGAATAAAAAGGACCTTGAGTCATTCATTATACGAATCGGCTGAACGGTCATTGAAAATTGCTTACAAAACGCCTGTAAATGATTTTACTGTGTTGGATATTTCAACGTTATCTAAGTGGCACAAAAAATATTTAGAAATTATAAATAAACCATTGGGTCGTTTATTTATAGTGACTAATAATCATCCGTTAAACGAATTATATGATATTGTATTTGAAAGCAAGTCAATAAATTAAATCAATATAGTATTTTTAATTTCTTATTTCTTTGTTATGTAAGTCATATGGAACACAAAACTATTTTAAGCGAGGTGGAAAGCATATGTGGATTTTTTTAATACAATGTTTTTGGGTAGTTATAACGTCTTTGCCTTATTATTCTTTTTACATTTTTATGTATAGATATTTAAAAAGACATAGTCCTGAAGGTAATATTTCTAAAAGAACTTATGAACAAATCAAAGATCCAAAACCAAACCGCGCTATTCAAATTTTAGATAGTTTAGATATTATATTTAAAAAAACCGTTGTCCTTCTTTTTGTGATAATTTTCTCAAGCTCTCTTGCCCTCATAATCATTAATTTTACCGCCGCTCCAATCCGTGAGTATATGATTTCTGCCAACGCATTAAGATTACAGAAATATTTGATTGAACATTATCTAACTTTAATGATCACACTTATTGGATCAATTGCCGTTTTTTCTTCAATTGGCAAAAAACACTACATATTTTTCTCACCCAAAGATATTATTCATGTACTAAAAATTAAAGAAAATTTGATTTCTCTACTAATATATTACGCGTTCTGCTTGTTATCCGTATTTATCTATTATTTTTGCCATTATATCGTTATTTCGAATGAAATTTCCAACACAATAAAAATGTTGTGTTTTATTATTACTTTATGTTTTTCAACAATAGTTTTGGTTAATTTAGTTAAACTTTTTTTAGCAATTATCGTTTTTTTATTATCCAACCATACAGAAAAGAAAATTCTCAATTCTCTTTATAAAAAAATACACTCAAAAAACACCCTAAGTATCAATACTAACGATGAACAAGAAATAGATAATAGCTTAGATTATTTATTAGAGAATCTAGATAATAGCAAAAATATAGAATTCTCTTTCGTTTCATCGATAGATAATTATCATACTCTTTCAAAACGAATAAAATTCAAGATTTTTGCTTCAACCGCATTTTTTGGTACAATCTTCAACTTGATGTTCATATTATTGATTATGGCGGTGGGCGTGTCAATTAAGGCAACTCTCGGAACTGTTATTTGTGCATCTATTACTTTAAACTTCGTTGGTTGTTTGATTTTTAAATTTTTGCCCTCTTATAAAATTGCGGTACAAGGCGTTATGGGTGCTTGGGGAATGATGGTAACTGATGCAAACCATAAAGAGTTCTGTCTAACTTGTTGTGATAGCAAACGAAACAAAATCTATAGTTCTTATTTTAATAAAATATATAACGTGATTTACCTGTTTAAAAGCATCTTAGATACAAAAACGGAAACATCAGAGGAATATCTTAAGAAAATTCAGAAAAATGGCGATTACATTTTATATTCGGTATGTATGTTTTTATATAACAAGAAACACCCTCGGAAGAAAAACATCCTGAAAGATTATTGCACCTATATAAAAAAAGAAAAAGTGAATATAGATATCTTAAAAGGCAATCTCAAAGCAATTATAAGTGACATAGAACGGTATGACTGTGAAAACGATGCTGATAAGTTTATTAATACCGCTATCGTTTGTTTAAAAGAGAAAAAATCATAATGTCTTCCAAATGTCTACCAAAGTTCTATAAAACTTCAAAAACAGTGATTTTACCGAATTACTGATAAAATCACTGTTTTTACTGAAAAAGCCTTTTTTTATGCGGTTTTTAAGGAACTTTAATGGTATTGAAAACACTGTGCAGAACTGTCTATTAAATGATTCAGGTTCTAGTCGGGGCAACTCGGTGCAGGTTCGATTCCTGTTAGGTGCACCAAATTAAAAAAGGAAGCGATTTTGGGATCGCTTCCTTTTTTTATTTAATTCTTATAAAAATCATTGCTGCCGAGGGTGATGGAAATGCATTGGCAGAATGATGGATAATATATATCTATAACGCTATCAATATTTCCGCCGTTTCTGACATCTTTGATAAGTTGATCATAGAGTTTTAATGTATCATTATTACCCCAGCTGAATACACCCTGACGGTTTGGAACGGGAGTATCCCTCATAATGCTATCCATAAGCGCTTGGTCGGTTGCGGAAAGTTCATTCTGACCTCTTTCTGTTGTCTTATAAGTGGCTACAAACTGCGCCCAAGTAATAGCGATTCGGGGGTCGCATCCCGCACCTGCGCCTGAGCAAACGGCGTTATACCATCCCGTTGGATAGGCCTGATGATAGTTTTCGGCGGGTAGCGGTATTGGTACTATCTTCAAATTATTTGTGTTATTATCAAATGAGGGCGATTTTTTTACCTTACTCCAGATATCAGGATACTTTGAAGAATCATCTACAAACATAAAGTTTTCACCGTTAATAAATTCTGAAAGTGAATCTCCCGATTGCAGTTGCTTGCCGATTTTTTCTTGGCAATATATCTTTTGAATAAGTTTTAGTGAAAGTTTAGTTTTTTCATCGTACCAGTTCAGACAAACTTTACCGTTATCCACCGTAATGGAAGATACGCCGTAGAAATTTGTTTGGTTTATATTTGATGAAAGGAAATAGATATTACTTGCGGAGTTAGTAGCGGTTTTGCCCATAGAAAAGATTTTATCCCAATTCCACTGACCATTATTATATAAAGTACGTGGATCTTCAAGACCATAAAAATCAAACAACACTTTATTATAGTAAAATATATAAGGATATGCACTATAGGTATTGCAGATACCGTATGTTCTGTTATTCAACTTAAACGAATTAGTTTTATCCATATCAAAATTAGAGGTATCTTCCCTATATAGATATTCCGTCAGGTCGGCATATAGCCCAAGTTGCGGACCTTCGGGGAATTTTGAGCCGTGAACATATATAATATCATAGGGGTCGCCCGTACTTTTTCTATTTTTAACACCTTGGTTAAAGCTGCCAAAAGAAAGTTGATAATCTTTTACGGTGCAATTATATTTGGCTTCAAAATCATTTATCATTGTTGCGAATGACATTGTTCTATATGGCACTTCATCACTTACAGCAAGTGTTATGGTCTTGCCGTTAAGGTCAAGAGGTGGCTCATCTTCAAATTTATAATCGCTATTATCAGAGTTTCCGCCTGAAGATGTACTGCTGGTTACGGTATTATCCTTACCGCCTCCCGAACCGGTTGAACTGTTATTATTGGATTCACCTGTGGAAGAACCGCCTTTATCAGTATCTTCTTTACTTGAGCTACCTTTGGGTTTACTTGTTTTGTTCTTATCCTTATTTTTACCCTCATAATACTCGATTTCCTCATACTCCTCTACGGTTTCCACCGAGGAAGAGGGAGTAGGAACAAGCTTACAAGAGCAAAGAGATAAAACCATCACAACTGCCATTAAAAAAGATACTGCTTTTTTCATTTTTTCATCTCCTGAAAAACAAGTTATTAACAATAAATGTTAATAAAATTATAGCACCCCCACCCGAAATTTGTCAAGGGAGTTATGACAAATTTTTCATATTCTTTATACCATATTATGCATATCTTTGCAATAAAAATAACGGGCGGTCTACCGCCCGTTATTTTACTTATTTCTTCTTGGGTCTTTTGATTTTGTTAAGTTTTTTATTAAGGTCCAAAAGTTGTTCCTTAGTAAACTTAACATCCATCATTCCGCCCATAAGGGTGAAGAGACGAAGCACGGTAAATCCGCCCATCATACTCATCATTTCAGGACCTACTTCAAAGCCCATAGCTTCAATCTTGCCTTCTTTTCCGTCTTTGCCCTTCTTGCCGCCCATAAGTTTACCTGCTAACGACATAAAGAGCATTTTGCCCTGAAGTGTTGAGATAACATCGCTCATCTTATCGTTAAGTGAGAGATAACCTTCGGGTGCATCAATATCAAACCAGTTTAGTATTGCGCCCTTCTCTTTAAGGCGATAATCCTCGTTGAATGTATCAACTTTGCGGATAACGCTCTTATCGGAAAGTTGGCCTGATTTTGCAACAAGCTCGGTTTCGCCGATATTTTTAACTTCAAAGTAGAAGAAGTGGTCCTCTGCAGTTTTAACACCTAAACTTTCGCCGTTTGCAAAAAGTTCAACAGAAGGCTGATTTGAATATACGGTAACCTTGGTTACATCCTCTACTCTATCAACATAACGCTTACCACAAATATGAACGAAGGGTTCATCACTAAGCCATGCTTTATATGCATAGAAAGCGTGCTTTTTATACTTACGGTCAAAGGTTACAAGTCCCTTATGATTCTGGCCATTCTCTCCGCCTTCATTACGGGCATCTGCGCCGAAATCGAACATATTCCAAACATGAGTTGCCCACATATATTTACGAGTGAAGAGCTGCTTAATAAGTTCTTCGTGGTAATATGCCTGATATTCCTCGGTATAGTCACCCTGCATTGGGGTTGAGGTATGCCAGTTAAGAGCTTCGCAACCGTACTCACTGCAGCCAATAGGAATGGTGGGGTGAGTTTTATGGAAATTATCAAACCATGGACCGTTCATATCGGTATCGCCGCCGTACCAACCGAAATAGTGATTATAAGAAACTACATCAGGAATCTGCAGATAGGGGTCATCAATTTTACACATAGAAACTGCGGCAATGGTAGTAAGACGGGTTTTATCCATCTCATGACACATATCGTTAAGAATACGGTGATTTTCGAGTAAATCTTCGTCGCTACCACCGATACCGATTTCATTAGAAAGTCCCCAAACAACGATAGATGGGTGATTATAGTTCTGGGTGATAAGTTCCTTCATCTGAGAAATGGTGTTTTCACGACCTGTTGGCATATGCTTTGAAATATAAGGAATTTCCGCCCATATTACAAGACCCTTTTCATCGCAAAGGTCATAGAAATACTGGTCGTGCTGATAGTGAGCAAGGCGGATAGTGGTAGCGCCAACCTCGCAAATAAGCTCAATATCTTCCTCATGGTCTTCGGGAGAGAGGGCGTTACCCTTGCCCCATTTATCTTGGTGGCGGGATACGCCGCGAAGAGCATACTCTTCGCCATTGAGGATAAAGCCATTATCAGCATCTATCTTAAATGTGCGGCAACCGAAACGGGAAGAAACCGTATCTAAAACTACGCCGTCAGAGATAAGTTCAACCCTTGCAGTATAAAGATAAGGGTCTTTGCGACCGTGCCAAAGGTGAACAGAAGGAATATTTAAAACTACCTTTGTATCGGCGGCGGTGGTTTCAGCAACGATATTGCCTTCTTTATCTTCGATTACATAATGGATTTCCTGACCGATTTCTCCGCCACTCACATAGGTTTCTATTTCAACATCGGCATTTTCACCCTTGATTTCGGGGGTGATTTTAAGGCCGGGTGTGCCATAGTAATCCAAATCAAAGTGGGATTTATTTACGCAGATAATATTAACATCTCTATAAATACCGCCGTAAAATGTGAAGTCAGCCATCTGGGGATAAACGGTTTCATTAGCAGAGTTATCTACTGCAATAACAAGCATATTAACGGCCGTTAGATGCTCGGTTATATTTACTCTCCAGGTAGAATAGCCGCCGTCGTGGTGGGCAAGCTTCTCGCCGTTGAGATATACATCGGCAGAAGAATTGGCGCCCTTAATCTCTAAATAATAAAGGTCGCTTTCGGGAAGCTCCTGCTTTTCAAAACTCTTGGCATAGTAAGCAGTGCCACGGAAATAATCGTTATCGCCGTCCTGACCGTCGATAGCGTTCCAAGAGTGAGGCAAATTCACAAAATTCCACTTGTTATCAATAACAGTAGGAATAGCGGTGGCTTCTTTTGAAAACGCCCATTTTCTGTTAAAGTTTAAAACTGTTCTCATAATTTCCTCCGTAGAAAGATTTTTAACTATTGTAACTCATAATTTAAACAGATTTGTAAATCTGCTGTAAATTTCTTATTACAAATGTCACCCCGCCGAAAATCGACAGGGTGACACGGCTTTTCTTTATTCAGCTTCTCTGCCGAGTTCTTCGTTCATTTTGGCGAGTGTCTTCTTATCAAGGTTATAAACAAGACCGAGGCCGATAAGCTGGAGAATTGCGGAGAAAAGGAATGTTCCTGCAACAAGATAACGCATATTAACTGCTACCTGCCATGCCTGATTTCCTTCATCTGCTCCAACATATCCAAGGGCAACCATCACGATAAGTACAAGTGAAGGTCCAATACCCTGAGCGAGTTTGCGGAAGAAGGAGTGAAGTGAGTATACAGTGCCTTCCTCACGGGCGCCTGTTTTCCACTCATTGTAGTCAATAGCATCGCCCATCATAGCCCAAGATACTGTTGAATAGATACCAAGACCTAAGGAATATACAAGCTGGCAAATAATGTAAATGATGAGGTCAAGATTGGTATTTTCAGGGAAAACAATAAAGAGGCCAAGACCTGCAATTACAGAACAAATAGAACCGAAAGTAGCAAGTTCCTTTTTGCCGTATTTAGCAACCATCTTACGAGCAAGAGGAGTAAATAAAACAATAGGAATCATTGCGAACAACTGAACGATACCTGAAATCTGAACATTCTTAAAGTATGACTGGAAGATAACGGTAACGGCGGTTGTTGCGCCCTGCATACCGATAAACATACCCATAGCAGCGAGTGTTGCGCCAACTGCGGGACGGTTTTTCATAAAGTTAGCAAATGCTTTGAAAACATTGAATTTAGGTGTTTCTTCGCTTAGTTCAACATTAGTGTCAACTCTGATTTCAGTGTTGCGAATCATAAACTGGAAGCAGATAAATCCAAGAACGCCCATTATAAGAGCTGCGATAAATACGCGCTCACCGATTAGGTTATTATCTTTATCGTAAATAATAAATGGTAAAATAACCATAGGAAGCATATTGCCAAAAATAGAGCCGACAGAACGCCAAGCAGAAAGAGAAGCTCTATCCTTAACATCATTAGAAATAAGGGAGAGAAGTGAGCCATAGGGTACATTGGCTACGGTATAAAAAGCATCCCATACAACATAACCGGCAATAAAAATTACTGCCTTAGCCCAAGTAGCTGCATTTGGGAAAGGAAGGAAACAACAAGCGCCGCCTATAATAAGACCAATTGAACCAGCCCATATGTAAGTCAAGAACTTGTTTCTTTTATACTTATGCCTATCTGCATCGATTATTGAACCGATAAGGGGGTCATTAATTGCATCCCATACCTGAACAACAATAAGAAGTAAAGCGTACCAAAGGTCCATACCCATGAACTGAGTCCAGAAAATAGACATTGTACCCTTAAGGGCAAAGCTCATGTTACAACCGAGGTCACCTGCCGCATATGCCAAGCAGTCACGCATACCGAACTTGCGGTGGCCTTTGGCATCAAGTGTTACCTGTTTTTTCATAAAAAACTATTCCTCCTAAAGTTTAATTTAGTTGCATTAGAGTACAAGTATATTATATATGTTTTGCACAATCAGCAGTAAGTACAAATTTAATAAATTTTTGTAAAATTTTCATTAAAATGCGGTTTTATGGGTTGAATTTCCATATATTATGTACTATAATATTAAACGAAAAGGAAATTTTTTAGTTTTTTTGCATATAAAATTATCAATCATTATAAAAGAGGTTATTGGATGTTTTACGATGCGGAACTCGTTTTTTTAAAGGATATTCTAAACAAATATCATCTTCGCGCCTTTGTTTTTAACCCCAATGATAATATCAGGGATATCATTGATACCTGGGCGGGCGGCTTCTTTTTGCCGTCGGATAATCAAATTACATTTAATGAAATGTTCCCCGATATAAAGGGAAACACAATTTATAAATTTACCGATATGCTTATGTGCAGTTATTATTTTTTACTGCTTCCGAAAACCGATAATCCCTTGATTCTTTCCATCGGTCCGTATTTAAAACAGGAAATCAATCGCACCTTAATGCTTGAAAGGGCTGAAACCCTGAATTTAGACCCAAGAGGTACAGGCAGTTTAGAATATTATTTGGGTAATACTCCGTTTATTCGTGATGAAGCACACATTTTTGCCCTTGTATGCACCTTTGCCGATAGAATCTGGGGAGGCCCGCAAAACTATACGGTTACGGATCTGAAGGGCGATTCTCCTTCCCCCTTCCAAAGCTTCATTTTTAAAAACGGGGATACCGAAACAGAAAACGCTGCCAACTTCAATATGAAAATGATGGAGCAACGCTACGCCTACGAAAACGAGCTTATGAGCGCAGTTTCGGGCGGTCTTACTCATAAGGTAGAGCTTCTTCTCACTAATTTCTCGGAGATGGCCTTTGAAAAACGGAACTCCGACCCTTTACGCAATGTTAAAAACTACTGTATTATAATGAACACCCTTCTCAGAAAAGCAGCAGAAAACGGCGGTGTTCATCCTATATATATAGACAGTGTATCCTCTGATTACGCCAAAAGAATTGAAGAGCTTGCCTCTGTGGAGCAGACGGGTAAATTTATGGTGGAAATATTCAAGGCCTATTGCAGTCTTGTTAAAAACCACTCCATAAGCAAATACTCCCCTGCCGTTCAAAAAACCATTGTAGCCATCGATGCCGACCTTACCGCCGATTTATCCCTCAAAGCGATGTCAGAACTTAATAATGTAAGCGCGGGGTATCTTTCCACACTCTTCAAAAAAGAAACGGGACATACCCTTACGGATTTTGTCAACAAGCGGCGTATAAAAATGGCCAAAAAGCTACTAAAAACCACCAATCTGCAGATACAGACGGTGGCAGGTCATTGCGGTATTTTAGATGTGCAGTATTTTACTAAAATGTTCAAGCGCTACGAGGGCAAAACCCCCAAGGAATTCAGAGCATCGCTCTAGGGCTTATGCCGTACTCGGCTTTAAAGGCCTTGAAGAAGCTTGTATAATCCTTAAAGCCGCAAAGATGGGCTACCTCCCCTGCAGGTTTTCCGAGGAGCAGCATTTCGCGGGCGGATATGAGGCGTTTTAAAAGTATATACCTATAAACACCTGTTCCCGTGGCTTTACTGAATTCGTGTGAAAGATGGTATTTGCTTACAAAGAACTCTTTAGCCAGAAGGTCAAGGGATAATTCTTCGTTAAAATGCTTACCTATATAATCGAGAACGCCGAGCACCAAGGGCGACTGAACCTCGGTAGGATTTTCATCCCCTTCTATACTCAAGGAAATGCGGTTAAGCTCGGCTAAAAATCTTATAAGGATACCGAAGGCGCACATTTCAGATGCATATTCCTTACTGTAATATTCCTTAACAAGCTCAGAAAGCAAAGCGGTTATCTCGGTGCGCTTTATTCCCGATGCTCTTATTATTCTTTCCCTATGAGCCGAAAAATCAAAGCAAAGATTAAGGGGCTTTTCACGGGAAAGATTTTCGAGATACTCTTTATCTACCCATATAACTATACGCTCATAAGGTATATTTTTATCCTTTATAACGGGGCGGTGGAATTCCATAGGGTTAATAAGGAGTATTTCGCCTTGTTGCAGAGAGTATGTTCTACCCTCAATCCAATATTCCACATCACCTTCCAAAAGGTAATATATTTCATAAAAGTTATGGTAGTGGGCTTCAGGGACAAAGGGCGCGGTTTCTCTATAATGAAAAACCTCAAATTTTTCACCCTTCATATACTGTCTTGGGTCAAAGCGTTGCGCTCTCGTTCTCATAAAATTCACCTCTCTACTATGGTATAGCAACTTTTGCAATATGTCAAACAATTTATGCAATTAACATTGCAAAAAATTCGTGATATACTTAATTCAAAGAAAACAAAAATTCAAAGGAGATAAAAAATGGATATGAAATTGTCTTTCCGTTGGTACGGAGAAAGCGACCCCGTTTCCCTTCGCTACATTTCACAGATTCCGGGTATGCACTCGGTGGTTTCCGCCGTTTATGATGTTGCCCCCGGTGAAGTATGGCCCGAAGAAAGTCTCTCAAAAATGAAGGAACAATGCGAAGAAAATGGCCTTATTTTTGATGTGGTTGAATCCATTCCCGTTCACGAGGATATCAAACTCGGTCGCGGCAATGTGGAGCATTTATTAGATGTTTACTGCGAAAACATCCGCCGTTGTGCGAAATACGGTGTTAAATGCGTTACCTATAACTTTATGCCCGTTTTTGACTGGACCAGAACCCAGCTTGATAAAGAAGCCGCTGACGGCTCTACAAGCTTAGTTATGTATTGGGAACAAATGAAGGGTCTAGACCCTCTTAAAGATGATATTCATCTTCCCGGTTGGGATTCTAGCTACACTCAGACAGAGGTGCGTGAACTCATAAATGCTTACGGCCAGCTCGGCGAAGAAGGTCTTTGGAAGAATCTCGAAAGATTTCTTAAAAAGGTTATCCCCGTCGCCGAGGAATGCGGAGTTAAAATGGCTATCCACCCCGATGACCCCCCATATCCCATTTTTGGTCTTCCCCGTATAATTACAAATGAAGAAAATCTTGATAGATTTTTAAAGCTTTATGATAGCCCTTCCAACACCCTTTGCCTTTGCACAGGAAGTCTTGGTTGCGCTAAATCCAACGATATTCCCAAGATGGTCAGAAAATACGCCGCTATGGGCCGCATCGGTTTTATGCATATAAGAAATGTTTATATTATGGAAGATGGCTCCTTTGAAGAAAGAGCCCACCTTTCAAGCTGCGGCTCCCTTGATATATATGAGGTAGTCAAGGCGCTTACCGATAACGGCTTTGACGGCTACGTTCGTCCCGACCACGGCAGAATGATTTGGGGAGAAACAGGAAAGCCCGGCTACGGTCTATTTGACAGGGCCTTGGGCGCTGCGTACATTAACGGCTTATTTGAGGCCTGTGAAAAGGAGAAAAACAATGAATAAGAATGTTTTAAACACCGACCTTACGGGAAAGGTTGCTGTTGTTACGGGAGCCGGCGGTGTGCTTTGCAGTAATTTTGCAAAGGTACTAGCGAGAGCGGGAGCCAAGGTTGCCCTTCTTGATTTAAATGAGGAGGCCGCCCGCGGCTTCGCCGATGAAATCATCGCTGAAGGCGGAATTGCCAAGGCATACGGCTGTAATGTTTTAGATAAAAATATTTGTGAGGATGTTGCAAATAAAGTGTTGCAAGAACTCGGTCAATGCGATATACTTATTAACGGCGCAGGCGGCAACAATCCCAAGGCCACCACCGATAAGGAATATTTCGAACTCGGTGATATCGATGCCGATACCAAAAGCTTTTTCGACCTTGACTCAAACGGCGTTGGTTTTGTATTTAACCTTAACTTCCTCGGCACCCTTATTCCCACCCAGAGCTTTGCAAAGCAGATGGTGGGCAGAGAGGGTTGCAATATAATCAATATTTCTTCTATGAATGCCTATACCCCTCTCACCAAAATCCCCGCCTATTCAGGCGCTAAAGCGGCCATTTCAAACTTTACACAGTGGCTTGCCGTTCATTTTTCAAAGGTAGGCATCAGAGTTAACGCTATCGCCCCCGGTTTCTTCTCAACCAAGCAGAATGCCAAGCTTCTTTTCAATGAAGATGGCACTCCAACTGCGAGAACGGGCAAAATTCTTGCCGCTACTCCTATGGGAAGATTCGGCGAATCCGAAGAACTTGAAGGCGGACTTTTATTCCTTGTTAATAACGAGGCCGCCAGCTTTATTACAGGTGTTGTTTTACCCGTTGACGGCGGTTTCTCCGCATATTCGGGAGTATAAATAAGGAGTGACTATTATGGAAAAATTCGTACCCGTTGTAGTAATCAAGGAGCTTTCCGAAACCGATAAGATTTTAACCGCTCTTAAAAACTCGGGAATTAACTGCGCAGAAATTACCTTCCGCACCGCTTGCGCGGCAGAGGCAATCGCGTATGCTTGTAAAAATTATCCCGATATGAGCATCGGCGCGGGAACCGTTATAAATGCCGCGCAGTGCAAGGCCGCATTAAAGGCGGGCGCTCAGTTTATCGTTTCTCCCGGTCTTTCGGTAGATGTTGCAAAAATCTGCAATAAGAAAAATATCCCCTATTACCCCGGTTGCGTTACCCCCACCGAGATTATGCAGGCATTAGAGCTCGGCATTACCACCGTTAAATTCTTCCCCGCAAATATCTACGGCGGTCTTGCTGCTTTAAAAGCCCTTTCAGGTCCCTTCCCTCAGGTTAAGTTTATACCCACAGGCGGAGTTGACAGAAGCAATATTGATGAATTTTTGGCCTTTGATAAAATTGCGGCTATCGGCGGCAGTTTCTTCGTTAAAGAGGCCCTTGAGAAAATGGAGGAAAAATAAATGGCAAGAATAGTTACTTTCGGCGAGCTTATGCTTCGCCTCGCACCCAACGGATACTATCGTTTTTTCCAGAATGACCAGATGCAAGCTACCTTCGGCGGCGGTGAAGCAAATGTTGCTGTATCCCTCGCTAACTACGGTATGGAAAGCGTTTATGTAACAAAACTTCCTAAACACGCTATCGGTCAGGGCGCAGTTGATTCCCTTCGTGTCTTCGGTGTTGATACATCCAAGGTTGTAAGAGGCGGCGATAGAGTTGGTATCTATTTCCTTGAAAAAGGCGCTTCACAGAGAGGTTCCGTTTGCATTTATGACCGCGCTCATTCCGCAATTCAGGAAGCTTCCAAAGAAGATTTTAACTGGGATGAAATTTTCGAAGGTGCCGACTGGTTCCACTTCACAGGAATCACCCCTGCTCTTGGTGCAAATCTTGTAGAAATCTGCCGTGAAGCGTGTATCGCCGCTAAGAAAAAGGGCGTTAAGATTTCCTGCGACCTTAACTACAGAGGCAAGCTTTGGACCCGTGACGAAGCAAGAGCCGCTATGACCGACCTTTGCCAGTATGTTGATGTTTGCATCTCTAACGAGGAAGACGCTAAGGACGTTTTCGGCATCGAGGCAGAAAACACCGATATTTACGGCGGCAAGCTTAACCACGAGGGTTATAAATCCGTTGCTAAACAGCTTATGGATAAGTTTGGCTTTGAGAAGGTTGCTATCACCCTTCGAAGCTCCATTTCTGCCAGTGATAATGACTGGGCAGGTATGCTTTACGACGGTGAGAACTACTGCTTCTCTAAATCATATCATCTCCATATCGTTGACCGCGTAGGCGGCGGCGACTCCTTCGGCGGCGGACTCATTTACTCTTTGCTTTCGGGTAAGGATACACAGTCGGCTATCGAATTTGCAGTTGCGGCATCCGCTCTTAAACACTCGGTTGAAGGCGACTACAACAGAGTTTCCGTCAGCGAGGTTGAAAAGCTTGCAGGCGGCGACGGCTCGGGCCGAGTTCAGAGATAAAATTCATTAAAATTTAAAGAACACTCTTCGTTTTTGAAGAGTGTTCTTTTTAACTTATAGTTGTATCATTAAGTCCTAAACTTACATAAAGGGCTCTATCCACCATATTCATCGAGCGGTTATCAAGAGTTCCCATTTTTTCCTTAAGCCGTTGCTTATCTATTGTTCGCACCTGCTCTAAAAGTACTATGGAATCTTTTGCAAGACCGCTAAAGGAAGCGTCAAGCTTTATATGGGTGGGAAGCTCGGTCTTATCCCGTTGGCTTGTTATGGCCGCCGCTATAACCGTAGGGCTATATCGGTTACCCACATCGTTTTGAACTATAAGTACAGGTCTTATTCCGCCCTGCTCCGAGCCCACCACAGGACTTAAATCTGCATAATAAATTTCTCCGCGTTTAATAATCACTTATGTTTCACACTCCGAATTGTTCTGAATATATTTTTACCGATTTTTTCTATAAATAATCAGCGCAAATAAATTCTTTTCAATTCATATTATGTGAAAGATAAAGTCGGTGTGAGTTGTATGCTCGCACCGACTTTTTACTTATATTCTTAAAATTGCGGTTATTATTATAAATAAACCGAAAATTACGCGATATACGGCAAAAATTTTATAACTGCCTTTTTTAAGGTAACTCATCAAAAACTTAATAACCAAAATTCCCGACAGGAAGCTTGCCGCTACACCCGCAAAAAACTCGGGGGAAAAGGTAAAGTCACCAAGGGAAAGCAAAACTGCCGCGGCTACTATGGGGGCGGATAAAAGGAAAGAAAACTTTGCCGCAGATTCTCTGTCAAGACCTAAGGCCCTTGAAACCGTCATAGTTATTCCCGAACGGGAAGTTCCGGGTATGGCGGCGGCGAGTGCCTGAGAAGCTCCAATCAGGATTGCTTTTTTAAAAGTTATTCCTCCGTAACTTACGGTCGCCTTGCACTTTTTATCCACAATGTAAAGGATAATACCCATTATAATTAGCGCCCCTGCGATAATCAGCATTTCAAGGTTAAGATTTTCACCTACTATTAACTCTATGCCCTTTTCGAGCAATAGTCCCAAAACGCCTGCGGGGATAGTAGCGGCTACTATATACCAGAATATTCTGCCTTCGGTAGTCTTCTCCCTTTTAAAGACCATTTTGGCGCCGCCCGAAATTAAATCTAACCAATCCTTATAGAAATAAATAAGAATTGCAAGGAGTGTTCCTGCGTGGAGAGCCAAATCAAAGGAATCGGAAATATTTTCCCATTTAAACAGCCAAGGCATTATATTAAGATGTCCCGAGGAAGAAACGGGAAGGAATTCCGTAAGTCCTTGAACAATACCTAAAAATATGGATTTCAGCATTTCTATCATTACGGTTTACCCTGCTTTCCGCACAATTCTTTGTAAAGACCGATATAAGCGCCAGCGGAAGCGCCCCAACTATTATTGCAGTTCATTCCTCTTGTTTTAAGGGTTTTCCAACCATCTTTATCCTCATATCCTTTGAGAGCTCTTTTTACGGCATATTCCATATCGTGAGCATTGAAATCCTTAAAAGTAAATCCGTTTCCCTTACCGTCACCGCTATCACGAATGGTATCGTTAAGACCGCCTGTTTCACGAACTATGGGCACTGTGCCATAGCGGAGTGCTACCATCTGCGCAAGACCGCAGGGCTCACTTAAACTCGGCATCAAGAAAATATCTGCGCCGGCATAAATTCTATGGGCAAGGCGCTGGTCGAAGCCGATTTTAAGGGCAACCTTTTCGGGATATTTATTCTTCATTTTGGTGAAGAACTGTTCAAATTCCCATTCGCCAGAGCCAAGTATTACAAACTGGATATCTTCCTTAATAAGATTTTCAAAAACGCACTTTATAAGGTCAAGTCCCTTATGCTTAACTAGGCGGGTAACCATACCGATAACCGCCACATCCTTTACGGGAAGCCCTGTTTCCTTTTGAAGTTCAGATTTGTTGAAATCCTTATCCTCTACCGACTCTACGGTAAAGTTTTTATAAATCATCGGGTCGGTTTCGGGATTATAAACATCATAGTCAATACCGTTTACAATGCCCGTGAGCTTATAGGTAAACTCCTTGAGTATATTGTGGAGCCCGTGAGAATAATAGGGGTCCAGAATTTCCTTTGAGTAGGTGGGAGAAACTGTGGTTATTTTATGAGCGCACTGAATTGCGCCCTTCATAAGATTAACGCAACCGTCATACTCAACGATACCTTCTCTGCCCTCGGGAAGACCTAAAACATCCCCGTAAAGCTCCATACCGTGTTTACCCTGATACTGAATATTATGTATGGTATAAACCGTTTTAATATTTTCATAAAGGGGATTTTCGCCATAAAACTCGTTAAGATAAACGGGTATCATAGCGGTTTGCCAATCGTTGCAGTGAATAATATCAGGAACAAAATCTATATGGGGAATTGCCTCTAACACTGCGCGGGAAAAGAAGGCATAACGCTCGGCATCGTCATAATGACCGTAAAGCCCATCGCGCTTAAAGTAATACTGATTATCTATAAAATAATAGATTACCCCGTCCATATGGGCTTCAAAAATTCCGCAATACTGCCTTCTCCAAGAAACAGGCACAGTAATTGAGCACACGAAGGTCATTTTATTTCTGAATTCTTCGGATATTTCGCTATATAAAGGCATTATCACGCGGCAACCTACAAAACGGCGGCGAAGGGCCTTGGGAAGCGCTCCCGAAACATCGGCAAGACCTCCCGACATAGCAAAGGGATAAACCTCACTTGAAGCAAATAATACTTTCATTTTAAACTCCTGAACTTACAAAATCTCATTTTTCTCTACAAAGAAGGCGCGGTTTTCAGTGCCGTTTATAACTACATCCTCACCCACCGTAACATTCTTATCGGTGATGACATATTTAAGGTTAGCACCTTTTCTTATAACACCGCTCTGCATAATTATAGAATCTTCAATAACGGCGCCCTTTTCTACCTTAACGCCTCTGAAAAGGATACTGTTTTTAACCGTTCCGTCTATAACGCAGCCATTGGCAATAAAACAATTTTTAACATTGGATTTAGTGCCGTAACGGGTGGGCATATCATCACGGGTTTTGGTGAAAACAGGCCTTTCGGATTTGAATAAATCCTGTCGTGCTTCTCCGTTTAAAAGTGACATATTGGCATCGAAATACTTTTTGGTGCTATCGATAACCTGCGAAAAGCCCTTATGCTCAAATCCCATAACTTTAAGGGTAGCGAGTTTATTAACAACAACTCCGCTCATTAAACTGCCGATATCTTCCATATCGGCATAATTTATAAGCTCCTTAAGAAGCTCTTTACCGATTACGGTTACACCTAAGGTATAGTCACAATCCTCTACCGATTCTTTTGAGAATGCACCTTTTACCACTCTGCCATCCTCAATCTCGGTGAGCATTGTTTCAATCTGACCCTCGGGGCTTTGGCCGTGGGTATAAACTACAGTAACATCGGCCTCGGTTTCTATATGGTAATCAACTACCTTTTGGAAATCGATATTGGCTACCAGATTGCTTTCGCAAATCATAATATATTCTGCATGGCTTCTATCAATAAAATCCATACTGCTCTTTATGGCGCCTACCGAGCCCGTATATCTTCCCATGGCTTTGGTTTCATAGGGTAAAATTATATGTAAGCCCTTGCTTTTGCGGTCCAAATCCCAAGCAATACCGCTTCCGATATGGTCCATTAAAGAGCGGTAATTACCGTTGGTTACAACGCCGATATTGGTGATACCCGCATTAACAAAATTGGAAAGGGTAAAATCTATCATACGGTAACGGCTGCCGAAGGGCACCGATGCCATAGACCTAATGCTTGTGAGTTTACCGAGAAGAAGGTCTCTCGTATTTGCAAAAACTACACCTGCTATATTTGCCGCTCTCATATTTTTTCACCCTCCTTAACACTCTCTACTATCATTTGTTTAGCGCCCACACACGCGCCTTTTCCGATACGCAAATCTGCGCCTATCAGGGTTATTCCCCAATCCTCGCCCGAGGGCTCGGTGCCAACAGCTGAATTTTCCTCAACCACAACATTTTCGGCGATAATTGAATATTTAATCTGCGCTCCCTTTTTGATTACTGCGCCGGGCATAACAAGGGAATATTCAACGCTTGCGCCCTCCTCAACCGTTACATTTTCAAAAAGAATTGAATAGTCAAGCTTACCGTAAATATGACAACCGTCGGTAACCAAAGAGTTTTCAACCGAGGAATTTTCGTCTATGTACTGAGGATGCAAACTGCTTGTTCTGGAATAAATGCGCCAGTCAGGGTCCGAAAGATTTAGGTCGATTTTAGGATTAAGAAGGTCAAGGTTGGCTTCCCAAAGGGAATCTACGGTTCCAACATCCTTCCAATAATCACTGAAGCGGTAAACCATCATAGTCTCACCCGCTGAAACCATTGCGGGAATTATATCCTTACCGAAATCGTTGGAGGAATCCGCCCTCTGTTCGTCCTCGGTAAGATATTTTTTGAGCTTATCCCAAGAGAAAACATAAATACCCATAGATGCAAGATTGCTCTTGGGATTCTTGGGCTTCTCCTCAAATTCGTAAATACTTCCGTCAGGATTAGTGTTCATAATTCCGAAACGGGATGCCTCGTCAAAAGGCACCTCCATTACCGAAATAGTACAAGCGGCATTTGTTTTTATGTGTTGCTTAATCATTTTGGAATAATCCATTTTATAGATATGGTCGCCCGAAAGAATGAGCACATATTCGGGGTCATATCTTGCTATAAACTCCAAATTCTGATAAATAGCATTAGCGGTGCCCTTATACCAATCCCCTCCTTTTTGACCTTGATATGGGGGTAGAATATGAACGCCGCCGTTAGCGCGGTCCAGGTCCCAAGGTTTGCCCGAACCGACATAATCATTAAGCTCGAGGGGTTTATATTGGGTGAGAATTCCCACCGTATCTATACCCGAATTTGCGCAGTTAGAAAGGGGGAAATCGATAATACGGTACTTACCGCCATAGGGAACGGCGGGTTTTGCGATTTTTGAGGTTAATACTCCGAGTCGGCTTCCCTGACCGCCTGCAAGAAGCATTGCCACGCATTTTTTCTTTGCCATAAAAACATCTCCTGATATTAAAATTAGGTTATATTTATTTTTCTTTAGTACGTTTTTTAGGGACTTTATAGTAGGTTACCGATAAAGCGGGGATGTCTATACAAATTGAGTTTGCATATCCGTGCATACCCACTTCTTCGCTTTTATAGGAACGAAGCTTATCGGTTCTGCCACCAAACTCCTTAAGGTCGGTGGAAAATATCTGCTTGTAGCTTCCCTTCCGCTCTACTCCTATGCGGTAATCCCTTCTTTCTACGGGAACGAAATTGCAAACACAGATAATTTCATTGCCCTCTTTATCAATTCTTTTAAAGGAAATTACACTTTGGTCCTTATCATCATTGGAAACCCAGTTAAAACCCTCCCAAGAAAAATCAATTTCCCACAAAGGTGAGTTTTCTAAATAAAATTTATTGAGCTTACGGGCAAAGGTCTGCATTTTCTTATGAAGGTCATAATCAAGCAAAAACCAATCAAGCTCTTTTCTATAATCCCACTCTATAAACTGCCCGAACTCACTGCCCATAAACATAAGTTTTTTACCGGGATGGGCCATCATATATGCAAAAAACGCTCTTAGGGAATGGAATTTATCCTCGTATCCACCAGGCATTTTTTCAATGAGAGAACATTTTCCGTGCACCACTTCATCGTGGGAAATGGGAAGGACGAAATTCTCAGAAAATGCATAGAAGAAGGAAAAAGTCAACAGGTCGTGATGATGCTTTCTGAATATGGGGTCTAAGGACATATATCTTAACATATCGTTCATCCAACCCATATTCCATTTGAAGTTAAAGCCCAGTCCGCCATCTGCGGTGGGTTTGGTAACAAGGGGCCACGCAGTTGATTCCTCGGCAATCATAAGAACATTGGGGCTTGCGGAAAAGGCAGCAATATTAAGCTGCTTTAAAAACTCGACCGCCTCAAGATGTTCTCTTCCGCCATAAGAATTGGTAACCCACTCCCCGCTCTCTCTGCCATAATCAAGATAGAGCATTGAGGCCACCGCATCAACACGGAGGCCGTCAATATGATACTCTTTAAGCCAATACACAGCGCTGGAAACAAGGAAGCTCATAACCTGAACCTTACCGTAATCAAAAACAGCAGTTCCCCATTCCTTATGCTCGCCCTTGCGGTAATCGGAATATTCATAACAGGGCGTTCCGTCAAATCTATAAAGACCGAACTCATCCTTCGGGAAATGAGCAGGTACCCAATCAAGAATTACCCCTATGCCGTTTCCGTGCATAATATCTACAAATTTCTTAAAATCATCGGGGGTGCCAAATCGGGAGGTGGGGGCAAAGTACCCCGTTACCTGATATCCCCAGGAGCCGTCAAATGGATGCTCGGTTATGGGCAATAGCTCAACATGAGTATATCCCATATCCTTTGCGTATTCCGATAATTCCTCCGCTAAGGTTACATAATCATAGGTGTTGCCGTCAGAAAATCTCCGCCAGGAGCCCGCATGGACTTCATATATATTAATGGGTGAAGAATAGACGCTTCTTTTGGATTTTTCGGCTAAGAAATCGCCGTCCGTCCAATTAAACGCCTTGTCCTCAAAAAGACGGGAAGAATTGCTTGGGGCAGTTTCAAAGTGACGGGCATACGGGTCGCTTTTAAGGATGGTGCTTCCTTCGTGTGAGGTAATCGCATATTTATATCGCTGATACTGCTCTACGCCCTCTATCTCACACTGCCATATACCTGCGCCTATATTATCCATCCTATGAGCCGAGGTGTTCCAGCCGTTAAAGTCGCCTACGACACTGACATCCTTGGCATTTGGCGCCCATACTCTGAAAACCGCCTTATCGCCATTAAGAAAAGAGCCCAAAAACTCATAAGTATTATCACATATTCTGCTTTCAAAAGAATGGATGAAATTATTCACTGCCTACTTCTTGCCTTTCACATTTTTATTTTACTCTATTATACCACTAAAAACTTATTATTTCAATACATTTTTGTCAAGTTTACAAGGTTAATTCAAGATAATTTATAACAGTTTTGTATATATTACACAAATTTTGACATATTTTATTTACCGGTTAGCTCTTTCTTCGTAAAGGTTTCGGCAATGTTATCATTTCACAATCCACCAAAACCGTTTCAGGACCTATGACCGCAATATTTTCAAAGGGGATTATAATATCATCCTCTCTGCCTATAAGTCCGAGGGCTTTGGGACGACCGTAAATTATAAGTGAAGTGAGAGTGCCTTTTTCAGTATCCAGTTCTATGTCGGAAATAAATCCTAAGACTCTACCGTCCTTAATGCACACAACCTGTTTGTTTTTCAGTTCATCAATTCTGCAAACCATATTTACACCTCAAATAAATATATGCAAAATTTTCCTTAAATTATAACTTTGCTATTGATTTTTGTGATTTTTTAGTTTATAATCAAATTAAGAAAAGTGTTCCGTTTGGTACACTTTTAAAAACAAGGAGGTGAATTATGGACTGTTTTCTTTTTAAAGGTTTGAGTGATAGCCAAAAAAACATTGCCGAAGGATATATTGAGGAAATTTTCACAGCAGAAAAAGGCACCGAACTTTATAAAAACGGACATATCGGTTTTCTGCTTGAAGGCGCCGCCGCAATAAAGCGTTGCGGTAATGAAACGGAAATTACAATGCGCACCTTGAAAGGCGGCGATATTTTCGGCTCTGCTTCCATTTTCGGAAATTGGCAAGAAGATTTAAGCAAAACTGTTTGTGCAACTCGGTGTAAAGTTGGATATATAAGCGAAGAAAAGTTTAAAGCACTTCTAACCGAAATCCCTGAAATTTCCCTTAACTATATAGGTTACCTAACCGATAGAATAAGATTTCTAAACCGAAAGATAGATGCCTTTACGGCAGTAAACTCTGAAAGCAAAATCTTCGAATTTCTTCAGAATATGCCCCAGACAGACGGAGTTATAACCCTTGAATTCGGTATGGCAGAACTGGCTCGTCGGCTAAAAATCGGCCGAACAAGTTTATACAGAGGTCTTGATGCTTTGGAAACACAGGGACTTATAAAAAGAAACGGACACAGTTTCACCATTAAATAATGAAAGAGGTCTTAAAAATGAAAAAATTAGTTTCTGTTGTTGCTCTTATAATGAGCGTACTTATGATTGTAGGGCTTTGCGGTTGCAAAGGAAATACCAATAATATTTCCGAAGGCAAACCCGCCGAGGAATATAAAGGTATTAATATGACCGTTGCTTGTCTTAAAGGACCTACGGGCGTTGGTATGGCTAAACTTATGGAAGATTCCGCAAATGGTAAAACCGCTAATAACTACACCTTCACCGTGGCATCTGCCGCCGATGAAATCAGCGGTAAATTCGTTAAGGGTGAAATCAATATTGCCGCCGTTCCTACAAATCTTGCAGCCAAACTCAACACCAAAACCGAGGGCAAGGTAACAATGCTTACGGTTAACACCTTGGGTGTTCTCTCTATCCTCGAAAACGGCAACACTATAAATACCATTGCCGACCTTAAGGGTAAAACCATTTATTCAACGGGCGAGGGCTCAAATCCTGAATATATTCTCCGTTATATTCTTAAGGAAAATAACCTTGACCCCGACAAAGATGTTACCATCCAGTTCGTTGCAACTAATGATGAACTTATCTCCGCTCTCGTAGGCGGCAAGGCAAATGTTGCTATGGTACCCGAACCTGCCGCAACCACTGTTCTTACCAAGAAAGACACTTTAAGAAGAGCTATCTCTATAAACGATGAATGGGAAAAATCAGGCGACAGCAGTTTGATGATGGGTTGTCTTGTTGCCCTTGATTCCTTCGTTGAAGCAAACAAAGAGCAGGTAGATAAATTCCTCCAAGAATATAAAGCGTCGGTTGACTATGCCAATAATTCCACAAAAGATGCCGCAACCCTCTGCGCCAAATACCAAATTGTTCCCGCCGCCCCCATTGCAGAAAAGGCAATCCCCCACTGCAACATTACCTTCGTTAGCGGCAGCAAAATGAAGAACAGTATAGTAGGATATTTCGAAGTTCTTAAAAGCTATGACCCCACTTCAATAGGAGGAGCTTTGCCTGATGACAGCTTCTATTACGGCGCCAAGTAAAAAAGATACTTTTAAAAAGGTTTTTTTCTCCGTATTTGCCCTTGTGTTCTGGATTTTGGTATGGTGGGTCGCCAGTCAATTTATAGCAGAAGATTTGAAAATCTTCCTCCCCTCACCCTTTAAGGTTGCTAAAACTTTTTGGGCTTTGCTTTTTGATAAAGAATTCTACCTCGCCGCCGCCCTTACTATTTTACGGATACTTTCAGGTTTTATCTTGGGCGCTTTAGCAGGTATTGTATGCGGAATCCTCACAAGCAGTTTTAAGCTTGCGGATATAATTATATCCCCCGCTTTGCGTGTAATTCGCGCGGTACCCGTTGTTTCATTTATAATATTAGCATTTCTTTTCATAAGCATTGATGCTCTGCCTGTTTTTATATCTTTTTTAATGGTAATACCGCTTGTCTGGCAATCAACCCACGATTCTCTTAGCTCCTCTTGCAAGGAACTCGCGGAAATGGGCAAGGTGTTTAAAATGAGCAAGGCCGCCATACTTTTTAAAATCAAGCTTCCCGCCTCCCTTGGCGAAATCACCACCTCCCTTGTAACAGGTCTTGGTTTCGCTTGGAAATCGGGTGTTGCGGCCGAGGTTTTATATAGTCCTAATATATCCATAGGTAAAAGTATTTATATTGCTAAAGCAAACCTTGATTTTTCAGGTGTATATGCATTTACCTTTACCGTTGTGATTTTAAGTATTATTATTGAAATTCTCCTGAAACGCCTTTTAATCAAAAAAGGAGGTGCTTTATATGGTAGAGCTTAAAAATATCTCCTTTTCCTACGGCGAGCTTAAGATTTTAGATGATTTTAATTTAAGCGTCAAATCTGGCGAATGCATCTGCCTTTGGGGCAAATCAGGTTGCGGCAAAACTACTGTTTTAAAACTTATTTTAGGACTTTTAAAAGCCCAAACGGGCAGCGTTTCAGCGCCCGATAAAATATCCTGTGTTTTTCAAGAGGACCGACTCATTGAAAATATGACTCTTGAAAAGAATATTAAACTTGTTCTTCCGAAAGAGCAATACGAAAAAGCGGATAAACTCATTGCGGAATTCGGTCTTCAAGAATTCAAAAAGACCAAGGCGCAAGAACTTAGCGGCGGTATGAAACGCAGAGTTGCTATAATCAGAGCCCTCGCATTCGGCGGAGATTTACTTATACTTGATGAAGCATTTAACGGCATTGATTCTAAAAATCGAGAAAAAATCGCCAAAATAATAAAACGGGAATTTTTAGATAAAAACAAAGCGGTAATTATGGTTACCCACGTTACCGCCGATGCTACCGCCCTTCAAGCAAATGTTATTAAGATGTAAAAAATTCTTCCTGAATTTTCAGGAAGAATTTTTATTTTATAAAATATTTTTAAGTTGTTCAAGTTTTGTTATTTCATAAGTAGGGGTATATTTGGCTTTTTCATTTCCGAGATTAAACCAGCAAGTATCAATACCCGCATTTATACCGCCTAAAATATCCGAACTCATAGAGTCACCGATAACAAGGATTTTTGAGCGGTCCTTTTCTTCACTATGCTCTACGGCATAATCGAAATATTCCTTTTCGGGTTTTTGGGCGCCTGTTGTTTCGGAAACAAAGATATAATCGAAATAGTTATTAAGTCCCGATTTTTCAATTCGGTTATACTGGGTTTTTGCCATACCGTTTGTGGTGGCGCAGAGAATATATCCCTTCGCTTTCACATAGTCGAGAATTTCTGTGGCTCCCTCAATAAAATCACAATTTAAGGATAGAAAGCTGAAGTAATCTACCGCCATTTTTTCGGGGTCGCCATTTTCACCTACCGCCTCTAAGAATGTTCTGAAACGGCCTGCATAAATTTCTTTTTTCTCAATTTCTCCCCGCTCAAAACGCTCCCAATAGCTTTGATTTATTTTAGAATATAACTTAATTTCTTCCTCGCCAAAAGGTATTTTATGTAGCTTTAAAAGTGAAGTAAGCGCCTCTCTCTCGGCAGCGTGAAAATCCAAAAGGGTGTTATCAAGGTCAAAATAAAGGGTTGTATATTTTTTCATTGTTTACACCTAAACCATAGTTAAAACTGCGGCGGCGCCCGTTATTGCCGATGTGATTAAAAGATAAACCACGATACCTAAAATAACGGCTCCACCACTTGTTCCGCCTGCGGCGGAAAGGGCAAAAGGATAGTAGCGACTATCAATATCAGACGCCTTTAATCTGTTAATTTTCTTGACGGCGAATTTCTTATACCAGTTATATGCAAAGATTCCCGTAATTATGGCTGTTGCTATATTTACAATATTAGAAACCGATGCAGCACCCGAAAATTCCAAGGAGTAAATTTTATCAAAATATTCATTGATATCAATATCGCCGTTCATATACTCCTCGTAAATTGTCAATACATCGTCTACTGTGGCGGTTTCACCATCAGACAAATAAGTATTTGCGACTGTAGAAATGCCGCTTATTATAATGCCAATGGCAAAAAACAGTATGGCGATTTTATACATTTTACGGTATAAAAACCAAAGTGCCGCGCCCACAGGACCAAAAAGGTAACTCCAGATTACTACGGGCCAACAAAAACTTGCCTTGCTTCCTGAAAGTTGCATTTTAGCAAATTTTGGCATTATCTTTCTTGCTTTTCCACCCAAAAAAACCGACATTTCTTCAGCAGGAATTCCGTTAATATCAGGCATATTCATTTCATAATTCATACTGCTATACGAATTATGAGCATTATGGGAATTTTGTTGCCTTTGCGTTTCTTGCAATTCATTGCCGCAGTTTTTGCAGAATCTATAAATTTCTTCATTTTCGGTTCCGCAACTGCTACAGATTTTCATATTTTTCATTATATACCTCCTACAAAAATGAAAGGATAATTCTTGCTATAATATCGGTGGCGAAAAGTCCTACTGCCGCTAATGCCACATTTACTCCGCCCCGTTTTGCAAAATCTCTATCCTTATCCTCACTGTTTTCCTTTATATCCTTAATGGCGTTTATAGCGTGACGGCAATAAAAATAATCGCCGAAAAGTCCTACGATAAATCTGAAGATTAAATTTATAAATCCTCCCGACGCGCTTAAAACAACGGCGGCGGTACCTATCTGAGGCATAGCCGCCTTAATTTCGGAAACTAAGGTTGCCGTATTGTTTATATCTATTCCCAAGCTATATATGGCGCTCTGTAACGGGAATGAAAACAGGGTAGGCAAAACCGTAAGAATTCCTGCTAAAATACCGTAAAGATACATTTTTCTACTCAAAAACCAAGAGCAAGGAAACAAAAACGCAAACCAGTTCCAAGATGTTTTTTTACCTTCATTTACCGCGGCAAATTTTGGAATATAGCGACCCGTATTAGAAAAGACGAAACGCTTTGCCTCGTTTGCGGTAACGCCCTCGCCTACATCCATATCGGCAGGTACTCCGCCCAGAAAATCATAAACTCTGAAGCCATCATTCATTCTGAAATTAGGGGTTGAGCAATTGGGGCAGGAATTGAGAGAATTATCGTATTTTTCCTCACACATCGGACATTTTACATAATTTCCGCTATTCTTGTTTTCATTTTCACTCTGTTGTTTTTCACTTTCCCTTTTAGCCACAACCAAGTCATACTGACTATCGGTGCCGTGAAATTCCTCTAAAGCGCAATGGCCTATTTTATTATAGCATTCTCTATGATGTGGAGCTCCGCAAACGGGACAGAATACCACATCGTCTTCAGGGAATAAATACGCGTGGCATACCCCACAGGTTTTACCGTTAAGTTCTGCGCTCATACCTTGACTCCTCTGTAATCCTCTATCTTCTCGAAAACATTTTCGAAATATTCTTTACCGTAGTTATGATATTCACCCTTGGAAATCATATCGCAAAGCTCGGTTTTGGTTACCCATTTGGTGCGGTCAACCTCGCTTTTCTGAAGCACTAATTCCTCCGACTTTAAATCACAGCTGGTAACCCATACATCAAGAAAGGAATTTTTGCGCTTGATTCGTAAAAGCTTTTTAAGTGTTTCTCTATCGGTGCTTATACCAAGCTCCTCAAAAAGCTCTCTCCTTGCAGCAGTAAAAGAATCCTCTCCCGAAACGGCGGCGCCACCCGTTGCGGCCCACTCGCCAGGCATTAGTTTTTTATGCTCTGAACGGCGTTGTATCAAAAACTCGCCGTTTTTTGAAATTATCCATATATGAACTACAAGGTGATATTCTCCCGCTCTTAAAGCGTATCGACCGCGGGGTACCTTTCGCCCCGTTTTTTCACCCTGTGAGTTATATATATCCCACTGTTCTATCATTATCTTTTCTCCGCAATTTCACCGAGTTTTTTATAAATACTATTTGAAGGGATAAAGCCACGAACACTTGAAAGGGGATAAACATTTGTATTCTGACCGATAACGGTACCGGGATTAAGAACGCTTCCGCAACCTACCTCAACGTTATCTCCAAGCATTGCGCCAAACTTTTTAAGACCTGTTTCCAATCTTCCCTCGGGGGTTTTGATGGTTACAAGTGTCTTATCCGATTTAAGATTAGAGGTTATAGCCCCTGCGCCCATATGGGAACGGAAGCCGATTACAGAATCGCCGACATAGTTATAATGGGGCACCTGCGCCTTATCAAAGAGAATAACATTTTTAAGCTCTGTAGAGTTGCCCACAACGGCGCCTTTACCCACGATAGCATTTCCTCTTATGAACGCGCAATGGCGAATTTCTGCATCCTCATCGATAATGCAAGGACCGTTTATAAAAGCGGTGGGAGCCACCTTTGCCGACTTAGCGATAAAGATATTCTCGCCTTTCTTTTCAAACCTTGTCATATCAAGCTTCTTTGCAAGTTCCAAAATAAAATCCTTTATTTTAGGTAAAACTTCAAAAGGATACTTTGTTCCTTCAAAAACAGGAGCGGCTATGGTATTTTCCATAGAAAACAGTTCTTTTGTTTCGAGGGCTTTCATAATTTTCCTCCCAAAAAAGTATTTTACTAAGTAATTATATCAGTATTATTAACTTTTTTCAACATTTTATATTTTTTACTATTGCCATAATTAAAATTATATATTATAATACTAATATGTACTTGTGTGTTAAACCGTGCGAATGGGCGGGTCCTGTGCGACGGGCGGCTGTGAACCATGTCAGGCGGGGAACCGAGCAGCATTAAGCAGTTTTGTCGGTGCGCCGCAGTAAATCGGTCCATTCGTACGGTTTAGCCCACAAGTTTTTTAATAATATTTGAGTAACACAGCAATATAACGAGGTGAAATTATGGCATATCAGGCACTATACCGTAAATACCGCCCAAAAACATTTTCTGATGTTGTAGGTCAAGAGCATATTACCGATACTCTCCGTAACGAGCTTAGCGAGGGTAAGATTGTTCACGCCTATCTTTTTACGGGCACAAGAGGTACGGGCAAAACCACCTGTGCCAAAATTTTAAGCAAGGCAATCAACTGTTTAAATTCAAAAAACGGTAACCCCTGCGGCGAATGCGAAATGTGCCGCGCCATAAATGAGGAAGCCATCACCGATATCTGCGAAATAGATGCTGCTTCTAATAACGGTATTGATGATATCAGAGAACTCAGAGAACAGGTTAACTTCTCCCCCGTTTCCGCAAAATACAGAGTTTATATTATCGATGAGGTGCATATGCTTTCAATTAGCGCCTTCAACGGTCTTTTAAAGACCCTTGAAGAGCCACCCGAGCATGTTGTATTTATCCTTGCTACCACAGAAGTTCATAAGCTCCCCGCGACTATTCTCTCCCGTTGTCAGCGTTTTGATTTTAGAAGAATAGACCCTGAAAAAATTATAGAGCGACTTAAATTTGTAGCAGGTAGCGAAGGTCTTACCCTTACGGATGATGCCGCCTCTTTAATTGCAGGGGCTGCAGATGGCGGTATGCGTGATGCCCTCTCTATTTTAGATTTATGCGCTTCCAATAGTAATAATATAACCGAAAATGTAGTTGCAAATGTTTGCGCTATGGCAGGCAATGATTACCTTTTAAATCTTGCTGATGCTATTAAGCATCAAAACACAGAAGAAGCCCTTATAATGCTTGATAAACTGCATAATTCTTCGGTTGATATGCTACGGCTTTTAAACGAGCTTATCGGTCACTATAGGGATTTGATGATTGTTAAAACGGTTAAAACAGATAAAAAACCTATTGTTTGCTCTGCCGCCCGTCTTAAAGCCCTCGAAAGTCAAGCCGCCGATTATTCAGTTAATGAAATAATGGCAGTTTTAGGGGTTTTGCAGTCGGCAACCGCCGCTATGCAGACGGGTAACCGCCGTTGCGAAATGGAAATGACGGTTATCAAGCTCTGCTCACCCAAAGTGGCAAATGATATAAATTCTTTAGAGCTTCGCATTGCGGCTCTCGAAAAATCGGGTGTTTCTACGGTTGTGAAAACCACAGAAGAAACCGAGGCAGTAGCAGTAGAAGAGCCACCTCTAATCGAAGATGAAGTTATAGATGAGCCACCCGCCTCTTTAGAAGAAAATGAAGAAATTCCTCTACCCACCGAATGTCCCGAGGACGAGCCCTCTCCCGAGCCCGTAAAGGTAAATGAAGATAGCGAATCACCTATTGCCGAGTGGGAAGATATCTTAGCTTTGATTAAAAAGACAAATCCCCTGCTTCGCGGTGTTTTGCAGAATTCCGCCGCATATATAAAGGGTGATTACCTTTTAATTGATACGGAAAATTCCCAATTCCGCTCTCTTGTAAACGGTACTAATCCCGTTTACAGAAATTCCATCAGAAACGCCGCTCTAGAGGTGCTTGGTAAAACCTATAAATTAGGTCCTTACAAGAAAACCGCCGAAAGCCAAGACCCTCTATCCGACTTTGCGGCAAAACTTAAAGAATTAGAAAACTAATTAGGAGATATATTTATGAAGGTTAGAATTCCCAATTCCGGAGGCCCCGGTAATATGAATCAGATGCTAAAGCAAGCCCAGAAAATGCAAGAGGATATGGCAAATCTTCAAAGCGACCTTGAAGGTAGAGAATATACTGCATCTTCGGGCGGCGGACTCGTTACCGTTACTGTTGACGGTAAGCATCTTATTAAATCCATAAGCATTAAACCCGATGCTGTTGACCCCGACGATTCCGAAATGCTTGAAGATTTAGTTACCGTTGCCGTAAACGAAGCTATAAATAACGCTATTAAGGCGGCAGAGGAAGAAATGGGCGCTATTACAGGCGGCCTTAATCTTCCCGGTATGTTTTAAAATATGAGTTACAATATTGTGCCTTTAAACGAGCTTATAAACCAGTTTTCCCGTTTGCCAGGAATCGGCAAAAAAACCGCTCAACGCCTTGCTTACAGTATCATTGAGCAACCGCCCGAAAGAGCAAAGCAGTTTGCCGAAGCCCTTATAAACGCTCGCGAGAAGATTCATTTATGTAAGGTCTGCCAAACCCTTACCGATAAGGATATCTGCGATTTTTGCAGTGATGAAAAAAGGGATAGAACTACCGTTTGCGTGGTGGAAGACCCCCGTGATGTCATGGCCTTTGAGCGCACCCGTGAATATAAGGGTGTTTACCATGTTCTTCACGGTGTTATCTCCCCTCTTGACGGGGTAGGCCCCGAGCAACTTAAACTCAAGGAGCTTATGGCTCGACTTTCATCGGGTGAAGTCAAGGAAATTATTATGGCTACCAACCCTACCGTTGAAGGCGAAGCCACTGCAAGTTATATTTCACGCCTTGTGAAACCCATGGGTATAAAGGTAACCCGCCTTGCCTACGGTATCCCCGTCGGCGGCGACCTTGAATATGCCGATGAATATACATTGGCGCGTGCCCTTGAAGGCAGAAACGAGATTTAATATGGAACAAATTAAAATTGACCGCATAAATTTTTTAGCCCGTAAGCAGAAAACCGAGGGGCTTACTGAGGAAGAAAAAGCCGAACAGTTTGCGCTTCGAAGAGAATATATTGATTCCTTTAAACGCAGTTTAACCTCTCAGCTCGATAATATATATATCGTTGAGCCAGACGGAAGCAAGCGCAAGGTTAAACCCAAGGATGAGGACAAACAATGAAGATAGTATTGACCGACTGCGCCACTTTACTTTCCAATAACGACCTTGACCTTACTATTTTTGAAAGGTACGGCGAGGTAAAGTATTATGACGCCCTTTTTGGCGAGGAATTAAAGGAAGCCGTAAAGGGCGCGGATATGATTCTTTGCAACAAGACACTTATAAATAAAGAGGTGCTTGATGTAGCCCAAAATCTTAAATTTATAGGTCTTTTTGCAACAGGATATAATAATATTGATACTGTATATGCCAAAGAAAAGGGTGTTACGGTTTGTAATGCGGGAAGTTACTCAACAAGTGCCGTAGCCCAACAGACCTTTGCATATATTTTAAATTATTTTTCTGCGGTAAATCGCTATAATGACCTTGTTAAATCGGGCGGATGGATAACCGCCCCCACCTTTTCAATGCTCTGCTACCCCACCGATGAACTGGCGGGTAAAACCATTGGTATAATAGGATTTGGTAGCATCGGCAAAAAGGTTGCGGAAATTGCCCTCGCCTTTGATATGAAGGTGCTTTGCTTTACAAGAAGTAAGAAAACTTCCCCTGGCGTAGAATTTACCGACCTTGATACTCTTTTAAAGACAAGTGATATCGTGACGGCACACTGCCCTTTAAACGATGAGAGCCGACTTATGTTTAATAAGGATGCCTTTTCTAAAATGAAAAAGGGCGCATACTTTATAAACACCGCTCGAGGCGGAATAGTAGAGGAAAATGCTCTTGCAGATGCACTTAATAGCGGTCATCTTGCAGGGGCGGCGGTAGATGTTTTAAGCCAAGAGCCGATGACCGATGACTGTCCACTTAAAGATGCTAAAAATATTGTTATTACGCCCCATACCGCTTGGGCGCCCCTTGCAACGAGAGAACGGCTTTTAGATATTGTTACAGATAATATCGATGCCTTTTTAGATGGCAACCCCAAAAATGTTGTTAATAAATAAAAGAAAACTGTGATGTTTCGGTGCATCACAGTTTTTTAATTAATCTATAACCTCTGCTTCCGCTTGGTGAGGAGATAATTTATTATCTATGTTATTTACCTTTTCTACCAGTTCGCCGTAACCCACCATAATAAACGAGCCCAGCCAACAAAAAATTGCATATATAAAGGCAACTGCTATTCCGCCCAAGGAAATCAAAATCTGCTTTTGAGCAATACCAACAATAATAAATGCCAAACCGAAAATGATTGATATAGCAATACCTATCCAACAGAGCGTTTTGGCGAGTACCTGAATTTTCTTACCGATGTTTTTAAACATATACATCCTCCTAAAATAAAAAAGTGCGCAAGCTAGGCCTGCGCACCGAAAAACGCACGCCCCATTGCTGCGACACAATTTCCACGTACTGCAAGGTATGTGAAATAGAGCATATGCATTTTTACCAAAATAAAATGCACACACTTGCAAAAAATATACGCGGAAAATTAAATTGTGTCGCAAATGTATTTTAACATATAGTTTTTAAAATATCAAGAAAAAAGGCGTTGCTTTCAAGCAACGCCAATATTTTTACTTAATAACTCTATTTTCGGTTTCTTCAACGCAGTAGTTTACAAATTCCTCAACGCTCATAGAGCCGAGGTCGCCGTTTTCGCCTCTTTCCCTTACGGAAACAGTGCCGTTCTCTACTTCGCTATCGCCGATTATGCACATATAGGGAAGCTTTTCGAGACGGGCTTCTCTGATTTTATAACCGATTTTTTCGTTTCTCGCATCAACCTCAACACGAATTCCCTTCTCTTCGAGTTTCGCCTTAACCTCATAGGCGAAATCTAAGTGACGGTCGGCTATGGAGAGAAGGCGTACCTGAGTGGGAGCAAGCCACATAGGCATAGCGCCCGCATATTTTTCAATAAGAAGGGCCAAGGTACGCTCATAGCAACCCATAGAGGTTCGGTGAATAATATAAGGATTTTTCTTCTCGCCGTCACGGTCAACATATTCCATACCGAATTTTTCGGCTAAAAGCTGGTCTATCTGAATTGTGATAAGGGTATCTTCCTTGCCGAAAACATTCTTAATCTGGATATCGAGTTTAGGTCCGTAGAAAGCGGCCTCGCCAACACCAACTTTATAGGGAATCTCGAGGTTATTAAGGATTTTTTCCATAACGCCCTGCGCTTCGTTCCACTGCTCATCGGTGCCGATATATTTCTCTCTGTTATCGGGGTCCCACTGGGAGAATCTATAGGAAACATCATCATAAAGACCGATAGCTTTGAGCATAAATGTGGTAAGCTCGAGGCAAGATTTGAATTCCTGCTCCAACTGCTCGGGGGTACACATTAAGTGACCTTCCGAGATAGTAAACTGTCTAACACGGATAAGGCCGTGCATTTCGCCCGAATCCTCGTTTCTGAAGAGGGTTGAGGTTTCGTTATAGCGAAGGGGTAAATCTCTATAAGAACGGGCGCGGTTTAAATATGCTTGATATTGGAAAGGACAGGTCATAGGACGAAGAGCAAAGCACTCTTTTTCTTCGTCAGCAGGGTCGCCGAGGACAAACATACCGTCAAGATAGTGGTCCCAATGTCCCGAAAGCTTATAGAGTTCTCTTTTAGCCATATAGGGAGTTTTGGTAAGTAACCAACCTCTCTTGGATTCCTCGTCCTCAACAAAGCGTTGAAGAAGTTGGATAACCTTAGCGCCCTTGGGAAGTAGAATGGGAAGTCCCTGACCGATAACATCAACGGTGGTGAAATACTCAAGCTCACGGCCAAGCTTATTATGGTCGCGTTTTCTTGCTTCTGCCAAAGCGTTTAAATGCTCCTCAAGAAGATTTGCCTTGGGGAATGCGGTACCGTAAACACGGCAGAGCATTTTATTATTTGAGTCGCCGTGCCAATAAGCGCCCGTTGCAGAGGTAAGCTTAAATGCCTTTACTTGAGCTGTGGACATAAGGTGAGCGCCTGCGCAAAGGTCAGTAAATTCGCCCTGAGCATAAAAACTGATTTCTTCGCCTTTATGAACCTCGGTAAGTTCAACCTTATATGGCTCGTTCTTTTCTTCGAAATACTTTATTGCCTCTTCATAGGGCTTGGTAAAACGGGTGATTTCTAAATCTTCTTTAACGATTTTCTTCATTTCGCCTTCGATTTTTTCGAGGTCTTCGGCGGTAAAGCTGTTTTCAACATCGAAATCGTAATAAAATCCGTCATCAACGGCAGGTCCTATGGTAAGCCTTGCTTCGGGGAAAAGGCGCTTTACTGCCTGAGCCAAAATATGAGAAGCGGTATGGCGGAAGGTCCACTTACCGTAATCATCATCAAAAGTGAGAATTTCTAGAGAATCGCCATCGTTTAAAACGGTGCGCAAATCACAGTTTTCGCCGTTTACACGGGCGGCACAAGCCACGCGGGCAAGTCCCATACTGATTTCCTTTGCCGCATCAAAAGCGGTTAGGCCTTCGGAAAGTTCTAAAATGCTTCCATCTTTAAGGGTTACTTTAATCATAATTACCTCCAAAAAATAAAAAACTCCGTCCCACAAGGGACGAAGCACAACATACTCCGCGGTTCCACCCAGATTTCGCGGCTTTAAAACCGCAACACTCTAATACCTTTAACGCAGGTAAATCGTTCGGGTTTTTTACCCCCGACACTCAAAGGGTGGTGGCAACAAAATCATCCCTTGCGCCGCTTTCAGCCGCGACGGCGCTCTCTTTAAAGTGACTTATATTTCTGTTGCGTCCCTTATCCGCGCTTTTACACACCCATTTTACTCCTATATTTATATATTGTCAAGAAAAATTACTCTAGTATGGCATAATCTCTACGAATATTACAATATTCTTTTACTATGTATACCCATTATTTTGTAAAATTCCCTATTGACTGGAAAGAAAAATAGTAGTATTATTTTTTTATTAAATTTATTTGATTTTATCAGGAGGCAATAGTATGTTTAAATCCGAATATTTAAACAGAGTCTACGCCGAGGTTGAAGCCAGAAACAGCGGCGAAAAAGAATTTTTGCAGACAGTTAAAGAGGTTTTTGAATCCTTAGAGCCCGTTGTAGCGGCTGACAGTAAATTTGAAGAAAACGGCGTTTTAGAGCGTATGGTTGAGCCCGAGCGTCAGATTCAATTCAGAGTTTCCTGGGTTGATGATAACGGCAAAGTTCAAGTTAACCGCGGTTACAGAGTTCAGTTCAACTCTGCTATCGGTCCTTATAAGGGCGGCATCCGTTTGCATCCCTCTGTTAACGCTTCTATTATTAAATTCCTCGGTTTCGAGCAGACCTTTAAGAATAGCTTGACCGGTCTTCCTATGGGCGGCGGTAAGGGCGGCTCTGACTTTGACCCCAGAGGCAAGTCAAACGGCGAAATTATGCGTTTCTGCCAGAGCTTTATGACCGAACTTTCCAAGCATATCGGCGCAGATACCGATGTTCCTGCAGGTGATATCGGAACGGGCGCTCGCGAAATCGGATATATGTACGGTCAATATAAACGCCTTCGTAATGAATTTACAGGCGTTCTTACAGGTAAAGGTCTCTCCTACGGCGGCTCTCTTATCCGCCCCGAAGCTACCGGCTTTGGCGCAGTTTACTATGCAGCTGAAATGCTTAAGACCTTCGGCGAAGAAATCAAGGGCAAGACCTTTGCAGTATCGGGCTTTGGTAATGTTGCTTGGGGTACCGTTAAGAAGGTTACCGAGCTTGGCGGTAAGGTTGTTACCATTTCAGGTCCCGACGGTTACGTATATGATGAAGACGGTATAAATACCGACGAGAAGATTAATTTCTTACTTGAAATGCGTTCTTCAGGTCGCGATAAGGTTAAGGATTATGCCGATAAGTTCGGTGTTCCCTACTTTGAAGGCGAAAAGCCCTGGGGCGTTAAGGTTGATGTTATTATGCCTTGCGCAACGCAAAACGAAGTTGATGTTCCCGACGCAGAAAAAATCGTTGCCAACGGCGTTAAATATTATGTTGAAGTTTCCAATATGCCTACCACCAACGAGGCAGTGGCTTACCTTAAGAAGAACGGCGTAGTTGTTGCTCCTTCCAAGGCAGTTAACGCAGGCGGCGTTGCCGTTTCAGGTCTTGAAATGAGCCAAAACTCTATGAGATATAGCTGGACCGCCGAAGAGGTTGACCAGAAACTCCACCAGATTATGAAAGGCATCTACGATAACTCCTATGCCGCTGCTAAAAAGTACGGCATGGAAGGTGACCTTGTTGCAGGCGCTAATATCGCAGGTTTCGAAAAGGTTGCCGAGGCAATGATTGCTCAAGGCGTTGCATATTAATAAAAATATAAAATCAAAACGGAACGCCAAAATCCCCTCGCCACGCTCACGCGCGGCCCTCTCCCCTTTAGGCAAGGGGCGCGACGGGCGTTCCCTACGATAAACAACTACCCCGAGGTTAAACCTCGGGGTTTCGTTTCGTGAAATTTATATTGTTTTTTGTAGGGGAGGCGTTCCGCCTCCCGTTTTGATTCTCTGCAAATCGGCGTGAGGGGAAACCTCTCCCCTACACCCATCTGTTTATATTGGTATATCGTAGGGGTTGGCATCCTTGACAACCCGTTTTTATTATACTAATTCTGTTCCGCCTAAAGAACGGATTTTAAGGGGCATACAAGCGCCTTCGCCGTAAACGGCTTCTATCATCCGCTTATATTCAGAAAGCTCGTCTTTTGGAATATAGCACTGAATTGTTCCTGCGAATCCGCCGCCGTGAACTCGGCAGGCACCCTTACCGTTTAAGAACTGTTTTGTAAGGGCGATGGCAAGGGAAAGACCTTGCTCCCGCACATTAGAATTAGAATATAAATTCTGAAGATACTTATATGAAGATTCGCCCGACTCATTTACAAGGCGAATAAACTCAGGGAAATCGGAATTTTTAAGGGCTTTCTTTTGGGCTAAAACCCTACTATTTTCATTGAAGAAATGAATTGCCCGAAGCGCCGCTCTATCGCCGCAGGTTTTACGGATATCCTTTAATTCCTTATAAAATCTATCCGTATCGGCATCCCTTAAAAACTCTACGCCAAGGTAGTTACTTACGGCTTTACACTCGCGGGTTATATCGGCATAGTCACCCGTTAAATCGGAGTGGTTTCCGCCCGTATCCACAACGCAGAGAGTATAATCTGATTTCGATAAATCAATATCTATCTTCTCAATTTGAGGGTTTTTAGGGTCATTAAAATCGGCGAAGGTGAAACCGCCTACGCTACTTGCCATCTGGTCGAGAAGTCCGCTTGGTTTGCCGAAGAATACATTTTCTGCTCTTTGGGAAATTTTGGCGATACTTACCGCATCAACCCGTGCATCACAGAAAAGAGAGTTTACAATATTAGAAACCAAAACCTCAAAAGCGGCGGAGGAAGAAAGTCCCGACCCCTTTAAAACGCTCGAAGTGGTATAGGCATCAAATCCGCCCATCTTGTAACCCATTTCGCTAAATCCCGATAAAACGCCACGGATTAGGGAACTTGCGTGACCGAATTCATCGCTATCGGGGGAAAGTTCGGTTATATTCACATAATCTCTCGGGTAACCCTCGGATTTTATGGAAACGGTATCGCTTCCGTTTTCGCTTACAACTGCGATAACATCACAGTCAACGCTTCCTGCAAGTACGCAACCGTGCTGATGGTCGGTATGATTTCCGCCGATTTCGGTTCTGCCGGGGGCAGAAAAGAGGCGGATATTATCCCTATCTCCATATAATTCCTCAAATCCCTCGAGGGCGCCTAAATAACGCTCACGTGCAGAATTTACGTCACTATAAAGGGCGGCAAAAATCTTGTCGTAATAACCCGAATTAATACGGGATTTAATATCGTTAATATTCATAATTAAAGCTTCTCCACTATATCACGGGTATCTCTTGCAATAGCAAGTTCTTCATTGGTGGGGATAACATAAACTGCTACATTGCTATCCTCGGCAGAAATCTTGATTTCCTCGCCCCTTGTACCGTTAGCGGTTTCATCGAGCTTAAGGCCTAAGAACTCTAAATATCCGCAAACTTCGGCGCGGAGAGAGGGGTCGTTTTCACCGATACCGCCTGTAAAGAGGATTATATCAACGCCATTCATAGCGGCAACATATGAGCCAACGCATTTAGCAATCTGATAGCGCTGCATATCAAGGGCAAGCTGAGCACGCTTATTACCGTCTTTAGCGGCGGCAACAAGGTCACGGTTATCGTTGGATACGCCGGAAACACCCAGCATACCTGACTTTTTATTCATAATGGAATCCATCTCGGCGGGGGTTAAGCCCTCTTTATCGGCAATATAGGTAACAACAGAGGGGTCGAGAGTACCTGTTCTTGTACCCATCATAAATCCATCAAGGGGGGTAAAGCCCATAGAGGTATCTACACATTCGCCGTTCTTAACTGCGGAAATTGAGCAACCGTTACCAAGGTGACAGGTAATCATCTTAACATCTTTTTTGTTAACTCCTGCAACCTCACATACTCTATCACTTACAAAGCGATGGGAGGTACCGTGAGCGCCGTAACGGCGAATGTTATGCTTCTCATAATATTCATAAGGAAGAGCGTACATATATGCTTTTTCGGGCATCGTCTGATGGAAAGAAGTGTCAAAAACTGCAACCTGAGGCATTTTTTCGCCGAAGGTTTTAGCGCAAGCTCTAATAGCAAGAACATTTGCGGGGTTATGAAGGGGAGCCATAACACCGAGGGCTGAAACAGTTTCGAGAAGCTTTTCGTCAATAAGACAAGAATTTTTATAAACAGCGCCACCCTGAACTACGCGGTGACCGATAGCCGAAATTTCATCGAAGGAATCAATAACCTTAGCTTCACTTTCAACGAGGGCATATAAAACTGCCTCAAATGCCTCGCTATGAGTAGGCATTGGGGTTTCTGCGGTATAGACCCTGCCATCAAACGCTTTATGGGTAATACTACCCGAAACGCCGATTCTTTCACAAAGACCTTTTGCAAGTACCTGCTCATTTTCCATATCAATAAGCTGATATTTAAGGGATGAACTACCTGCGTTAACTACGAAAATTTTCATAAATTTAACACTCCTTATAAATTATTGTTGAACAATGTAAAAACTTGTGATATTATATATCCAAGTATGGTATCTTATATATAATACTTTATTTATATAATTATTTCAAGGTTTTTTTAAAAGTGAGGTGAATGAATTTGTCAGCAATTGGTATAATAGCCGAATTTAACCCCCTTCACAACGGACATAAATATATTCTTGACCGCGCCACCGAAAGCGGAAAAACGGTTATCTGCGCCATAAGCGGTAATTTCGTTCAGCGCGGAGAAACAGCAATAGTCTCAAAAGAAACCAGAGCCCGTATGGCCCTTTCCTGCGGTGCAGATATCGTAGTGGAATTACCTGTCTTATGGTCAATGTCCACGGCTCAAAATTTTGCTTTGGGCGGTGTTTCGCAACTTTACAACTGCGGATGCGATGAGATTATTTTCGGCAGTGAATGCGGTGATATAAAGCGGCTTTATGCTATTTCGGATATTCTTCTCTCGGAAGAATTTGACTCTCTTGTTTCGGAAGAAATTAAAAAGGGTATCACCTTTGCCACAGCCCGTGAAAATGCCGTAAAAAATTTAGGCGGAGATATTTCCTTACTTAAAAACGCCAATGATAACCTAGGAATTGAGTATATTGTGGCAGCAAAGAAACTAAATTTAGATATTAAATTCTCCTGTGTTAAAAGGCAGGGTGCGGGGCACGACCAAGGGGTAATAGATGACTTTGCAAGCGCCTCATTCATTCGAGAAAAAATCCGAGAAAACGATTGGGAAATCTTAAACGGATATATGCCCACAGAGTGCATAGATTTATTAAAATCTGCAAATATTTCGGATATGAAACTTCTCGAAAGAGCTATTCTTTCTTCACTTCGTCTTACCAGTAAGGTTGATTTCAGAAATCTCCCCGATTTGAGCGAAGGGCTTGATAACGCCCTATTCGCCTCTGCCCGTCAGGCAGATAGCTATGAAGAACTTTGCGACCTACTCAAAAGCAAGAGATATACCCTCGCCCGTGTGCGCCGTCTTATTCTTTCGGCATACCTTCGCCTTGATGATGAATTCTTTATGAAAACTCCTCCCTATGTACGAATTCTCGGCTTTAATAAGTTTGGGGAGCGACACCTTAAAAAATTTAAATCCACCCTTCCCCTTGTTAAACGGGTGGCGGAAATCAGCACCCTCGGTAAAGCCGCTATAAAGGTTTTGGAAACCGAAGCCAGAGCTACCGATATTTTCTCCCTCTCTCTTGAAAACCCGCAGACCTGCGGAGCTGAATATACTTTTAAACTTATAAAGGATGTTAAAAATGATTAGTATTACCGCTTTAGAAAATTATAAAGATTACGGGCGCGTAGTTTCAATTTCCAATGGAATTATTGAGGCATTTGTTACTGTAGATATAGGTCCTCGCATTATCCGTTTTGGTTTTGTAGGCGGAGAAAACATAATGTGCGACGACCGTAAAAATGCGGGTAGCCGCGCCGATAAGGAATATGAAGAATTTTTTGGAAAAGGCAAAAAATGGGAGAATATGGGAGGTCACAGAATCTGGACCTCCCCCGAAAGTTACCCTTACTGCTACACTCCTGATGACTGCGAGGTAACTGTCACCGAAACAGAAAACGGCGCTATCTTCACTCCTCCCACCGAAACGGCCACTAATCTTCAAAAGCAATTGGAAATCAAAATGGATAGCGATGATGCTTCTATGCAGGTTACTATGCGAGTTACCAATTTTGAAAAGCAAGAAAAAGAATTTGCTGTTTGGGGTCTTTCTGTCTGCTCTAAGGGTGGTACATTGGTTGTTCCTACCAATGACAACGATACAGGGCTTTTGGCCAACCGCAAAATTATTGTTTGGCCTTATACCGACCTCACGGACAAAAGAATTTATTTTGGCAAACGCTATGTGACTCTCAGGCAGGATGAAAATGCCGAGACACCTATAAAACTCGGTCTTGACCTTAACAAAGCCACCGCTTATTACTGCAAAAACGGCAATGTTTTCTGCAAGAGAATAGAATCGCGTTTACCTGACGGTAATTACGCTGACGGCGGTTGCAACTTTGAAACCTATACAAACGATGTGTTTATAGAAGTAGAATCCTTGGGTGAGCTTAAAACCGTAAAGAACGGCGAAACCGCTGTTCACCGTGAAATGTGGTCGCTTTACAAAGCAAATACGGAGATTGACTTTAAATCTGAAGAGGATATTGATAATTTGCTTTCAAATATCTAATTTTTTGTTGACAAGCAACACCTTTTATGTTAAACTGTCCACATAGTTTTGATAGAGGCGCACTTTGTCAAGAGTACCGTAATTACCTTCTAGAAGGGGTTGCCAAGACCTTACGGGAAAGGGGCGAGTGCCGAAGTGGGTATAGTGGCATATACCTTTCTGGCAGTTCGGATAATATCCGCTCTGTTGTCGCAGAAATGCGGAGTGCTATCTTAATTCTTATAGTTCTTATTATGAGATTTGAGGATAGCCGTTTTTCTGTGGCTATCCTTTTTTGTTGTTAAATATGGAGGAAAATAAAAATGAAGAACACTATTTTTGAGGGCGCCGCCACCGCCATCATTACTCCTCTTAATGAAAATGGAGTAGATTTCGAAAATTTTGGCAAGCTTATAGAGTGGCAAATCGAAAGCGGAATCGATGCTATCGTTGTTGCAGGCACTACAGGTGAGGGCTCAACACTTACCGATAGTGAACATAAGGAGGTTATCAAATATTGTGTTGATAAAGTAGGAGGTCGCGTTCCCGTTATCGCAGGAACGGGCTCTAACGATGTAGCTTATGCCATTGAGCTTACAAAGTACGCTTGTGAAGTGGGCGCAGATGCTATGCTTCTCGTTACACCTTACTACAACAAGGCCACGCAAAACGGTCTTATTAAATCCTTTACCGCTATTGCCGATGCAAGCAGTAAGCCCTGCATTCTTTATAATGTTCCAAGCAGAACGGGTTGCAATTTACTTCCTAAAACCTGCGCAATTCTCTCTAAGCACCCCAATATAGTTGCTATTAAGGAAGCCAGCGGCAACATTTCTCAAATTGCCGAGGTTGCCCACCTTTGCGGTGATAACCTCGATATTTACTCAGGTAACGATGACCAGATAGTTCCCGTTCTTTCCCTTGGCGGCAAAGGCGTTATTTCGGTGCTTTCCAATCTTTTACCCGCTGAAACCTCGAAAATGTGCCACGACTTTTTAACCGGCGATGTAGTTTCCGCACGAAAGGCACAGCTTGAACTTTTACCCCTTGTTGACGCCCTTTTCTGCGAGGTTAACCCTATTCCCGCAAAGGCCGCTATGGCTAAAATGGGATTTGGCGAAAACTATCTCCGTCTGCCCCTTACTCCTATTGAGGAAGAAAACGAAGCAAAACTCATTGCTGCAATGAAAAATGCAGGTATAAAAATCTGATTTTAGGTGATTTTATGAAGCTCGCTATTTACGGATACGGCAATTTAGGCAGAGGCGTTGAATGCGCCGTAAAAAATGCCGAGGATATGGAACTTTTCGGGGTTTTCACAAGAAGACCTCCCGAAAGCGTAAAAACGGTCTTTGATACCCCCGTTTACCGCGCCGACGATATTTTAAAATATAAAAACGATATTGATGTGGTAATAATCTGTGGCGGCAGCGCCACAGACCTTCCCGCTATGACGCCCGCTTTGGCAGAAAATTTCTGCGTTATAGATAGCTTTGATACCCACGCCAAAATCCCCGAGCATTTTGAAAATGTTAACAAATCCGCCCAAGAAGGCGGTAACTTGGCTCTTATTTCGGGCGGTTGGGACCCAGGTATGTTCTCTCTTGCCCGTCTTTACGGCTCGGCAATTTTGCCCGACGGCAACGATTATACCTTTTGGGGCAGAGGCGTAAGCCAAGGTCACTCCGATGCCATAAGAAGAATTGAGGGTGTTAAGGATGCCCGTCAGTACACTGTTCCCATAGAAGATGCTCTTACTCGCGTCAGGAATGGTGAAAACCCCCAGCTTACAACAAGGGAAAAGCATTTAAGGGAATGTTATGTTGTGGCAGAGGAAGGCGCCGATCTTAAAAGAATAGAAAACGAAATTAAAACTATGCCCAACTACTTCGCCGATTATGATACAACCGTAACCTTCATTACCCAAGAAGAGCTTATGAAAAATCATAGCGGTATCCCTCACGGCGGATTTGTAATCCGTTCGGGCACAACTGGACAAAACGGTGAAAATCATCATATTATAGAATATAGCTTAAAGCTTGATTCAAACCCCGAATTTACCGCAAGTGTGCTCGTTGCTTTCGCTCGTGCGGTGGTTAAAATGAAGGCAAGAGGCGAAACGGGCGCTATTACTGTTTTTGACGTTGCGCCCCGAGACCTTTCACCTCTTTCGAATGAAGAACTCAGAAAACATTTACTTTAATTAAAATCCCGAAAGGAAATTACTGTGAACGACTCCAACTTTTCAAAGGATTTAATCTGCGAAAACCTATCGGTTAAGGATAACACCCTATATTTTGCAGGTCAAAATACATCCAATTTAGCAAAGGAATACGGTACGCCCTTATATCTTTATGATGAGGATAGAATCCGTAAGCTTTGCAAAATATATGTAAATGCCGTACGTGAGGCCTTTGGCGATAAAGGCCATATCCTCTATGCTTCAAAAGCGGCTTCTTTTAAGCGAATATATGAAATTATGCAAGAAGAAAGTATGGGTATAGATGTGGTTTCAAGCGGAGAAATTGCCACCGCTAAAAAAGCAGGTTTCCCCCTTGAAAACTCTTTCTTTCACTCAAATAATAAAACAGATGAGGATATCAAATACGCTATAGAAAACGGCGTTGGTTATTTCGTGGTAGACTGTGAGGAAGAACTTCTCGCTATTGATGGTATTGCAAAGCAGTTAAATGCAAAACCGAATATTATTCTTCGTATCACCCCAGGTATTGACCCTCACACCTACGAGGAGGTAGCAACGGGTAAGGTGGATTCCAAATTCGGCTCTGCTATCGAAACAGGTCAAGCCAAAGAAATAACAGGCCTTGCTCTTTCCCTCAAAAATATCGCTCTTAAAGGTTTCCACTGCCATGTGGGTTCTCAGGTTTTTGATTCAAGCGTATATATTGCCACCGTTTTCGTTATGATGGAATTTATTAAAAATATGAAAGATACCTTTGGATACACCGCAGAAATTCTTGATTTAGGCGGTGGCTACGGCGTCAGATATACAAGTCGCGACCCCGAAATTGATATTTATTCAAACATATTAGAGGTCGGCGATTGTATTAAAGCCGAGGCCGAAAAATACGGTCTTCCCATACCCCATATATATTTTGAGCCCGGCAGAAGCATTGTTGCCGATGCAGGTTTAACCCTCTATACCATGGGTGTCCTTAAGAAAATTACGGGATATAAAAACTATATTTCGGTTGACGGCGGTATGACCGATAACCCCCGTTTTGTGCTTTACGGCGCAGAATATACCGTTGTTCCCGCCAAAAAAATGGGTGACGACAGAGATATGGTTTGCGATATTGTCGGTCGTTGCTGTGAAAGCGGTGATATAATCGCCGAAAAGGTAAATATGCCCTCAACTATGAAAAGAGGCGACCTTGTTGCCACTCTCACAACGGGCGCTTACCACTACTCAATGGCTTCAAATTATAACCGAATTCCCCGCCCACCCGTAGTTATGCTCAGTGGCGGCAAATCCTATGTTGCTGTTAAGCGCGAGTCCCTTGAAGATATAACAAAACTTGATATATAAAAAATTAAACACCGCCTATAGCGGTGTTTTTATTTGACTTTTGGGGATATATAATATAGAATAATCAATAAGATTTAAAGAGGGGGTATTTTATGAACGAATTTGAACTTAAAATTCTTGATTTTATACAAGATGTATTTAAATGCGAATTTCTTGATAGATTTATGCCCATTATCACCCGTCTTGCCAATAAGGGCGTTTTCTGGGTAGCTCTCACAATTCTTTTGCTCTTGATAAGGCGTACCAGAAAAACAGGACTTTCAATGGCGGTGGCATTAATCCTTGGATTTATTATAGGAAATATAGTGCTTAAAAATGTGGTAGGCAGAATAAGGCCTTATGATGTTAATACTGATTTTGCTCTGCTCATACACACCCTTAAAGATTACTCCTTCCCTTCTGGTCACACCCTTTGCTCATTTGAAGGGGCAGTTTGCATATTTCTTCGCAATAAAAAATGGGGCGTTGCCGCTCTTGTTTTGGCATCTCTTATAGCTTTATCACGACTTTATCTTTATGTCCACTACCCCACCGATGTTCTGGCGGGAATAATTCTCGGCACACTATTTGCCTTTGCGGGAACATATTTTGCCGATAAATTCTTTGAAAAAATCAAAAAACGAAAACAAAAAATAAACACCGAATCGTGAGATTCGGTGTTTTGCTTTTAATTATACTCTTTTAGCGAGAACTTCTTTCTCGTATTTATCAACTTCTGCGAAGAGTTTTTCATCAGAGGGAACGCCTTCGCTTTCGCAGTAATATTCCCAGATATCGCCGAAGGGAAGGGTTTTAACGGCCTCGCTCATTACCATAAGCTCGGTAAGGCGGTTTTCATCCTGAAGTTTTTTAAGCATTTCGTTGGGGGTAAGAAGAGCGTTTAAAAGCGCTTTCTGCTAACAAAAAAACTTGCACGAAGATTTTTTAAGGTAGCAAAGGCTTTATCAACACTCATTGCTTCATAGCGTTTTTTTGCTTCTGTGTATCTTGACATATCTATACCTCCAGGATATAAATCAAATTTATTATAAATCAAAACTTAACTTCTTGCAACAAATAATTGCTTTTTAAAAAAAATTGGTTTATTATAGTAATATCTTTACCGAGGTGATTTTAGTGATTAATATTTTAAAAAGCGGAGCGGTTGTAAACTTTCTGCTTGTTATAATAGGCGGTCTTGTGGGCTCGGCTTTAAAAAAGGGAATTCCCGAAAAGGCCAAAAACATACTTATGCAGGGTATGGCGCTTTGTGTTTTTTACATAGGTGTTACGGGCATTTTCGAGGATAATATAAATGTTCTTATCGTAATACTTTCTATGGGACTGGGCGCCTTAATCGGCGAACTTTTGGACCTTGACCGAGGGGTTAACCGCCTCGGTAAGAAGCTGGAAGACAAGCTTAATAAAAATGGTGGAAATTCTAAAATTGCCGAGGGTTTTGTTACGGCTACCCTACTTTTCTGCGTTGGCGCTATGACGGTAGTGGGCTCTATTGATTCAGGAATTTCGGGGGACAACTCAACTCTCTATTCCAAATCCCTTATTGATTGTATCTCCGCTATTGTTTTTGCATCCACCCTTGGTATAGGCGTAGCCCTCTCTTGCTTCCCAGTTCTTATTATTGAGGGGGGCATAACCCTTTTGGCAGTTCTCGTGGAGCCGATTTTAACCGAGCAAATTATCGCCCATCTATCTGTTATCGGCTCGCTGCTTATTATCTCCCTTTCCCTTAATATGTTGGGACTTACCAAAATTAAGGTTATGAATCTTTTGCCCGCAGTTTTTCTGCCCTTAATTTTCTGTTTATTTATGTAAGGAGTTTATATGAAAAAGGAATTAACAAAAAGACAAAAAGCCATAAGAAAAAGAAGAATATTTTTAAGTGTTTGCGCCCTTGGTCTTGCGATTTGTATCGGGCTTTTAGCGTTTATTATCGGCACTGTCAGTAAAGCATTTAAAAACGGTGACAATAAAGGCAACGAAAGCGATATAGTAAGTTCGGACACACAAAAAGAGCCATACGTCGTTTCCTCTGCTACGGTTATAAATACGGGAGATATTTTAATCCATAACCCCGTTTTAGCAGGGGCCTTGCAGAGTGACGGAAGCTATGATTTTTCGGGACTTTATACTCCCCTTAAAAAGTATTTTGATAAAGCCGATTTGGTTGTTGCAAATTTAGAGGTAACCCTTGGCGGTACGCAGTCGGGCTCATATAAGGGTTATCCCGCCTTCAATATTCCAGATAGCGTTATTGATGCGGTAAAGAGTGAAGGTATTGATATGCTTCTCACCGCCAATAACCATAGCTACGATACGGGACTTTACGGATTTAAGCGAACAGTCGAGGTACTTAAGGAAAAGAAAATCGCCTATACAGGAACCCGCGAAACCGCCGATGAGGCGAGATATCTTGTTAAAAATGTTAACGGCGTTAAAATCGGTATGATAAATTATACCTATGAAAATAACGCTCCCGAAGGCAGAAAATCCCTTAACGGCAATATAATTGCCACCGAGGCCAACGACCTTATAAACTCATTTAATTATAATAAAATCGATGCCTTTTACGCCGATGCGGAAAATATGATTAACTCTATGAAGGCAGATGGCGCCGAGGCAATCGTATTTTATATGCATTGGGGCGAGGAGTATCAATTAAAAGAAAATACCTGGCAAAAATCTATTGCCCAAAAGCTTTGCAATTTAGGTGTTGACGTTATAGTAGGCGGTCACCCACACGTTATTCAGCCCGTGGACCTATTATATGCCGAAGGCGGTGAACATACCACCGTTTGCCTTTATTCAATGGGCAATTCCATTTCAAATCAGCGACTTTTGGAGCTTTCTAATCTATCCCCCAAGGGTCACACCGAGGACGGTCTTTTATTCAGCTTCACCTTTGATAAATATAGTGACGGCACTGTCAATTTATCCGCGGTGGATATAATTCCCTGTTGGGTTAGCAAAACAGGCAGCCGATATAACGCTAAATATGCACTCCACCCCCTCGAAAATGAAAATTCGTATAAAGATTTAAATTTCTCTGATACTACCCTTTCGGGCTCATATTTAAGAACGAAAGAAACGGTAGCCGCAGGTCTTACCGAGTGTCAGGAATATTTAGGTTGCGATATTAGATTTAAATAAGCAAAATCCCGATTGGAAAATTCCAATCGGGATTTTGCTTTCATTTAATTATTTATCACGCTTTTTGAAACCACGACGGTCTTTGTTATTATTGTTTCTGCGGGGAGCTTCTTCATCTGCGCCCTCTTCAACAACTGCGCCGTTGATTTCTACAAGTGCATCTCTGCGGGAGAGGTTAATTCTGCCTTGGTCATCAATTTCGGTTACCTTAACGATTACCTGGTCACCTACTGCAACAACATCTTCAACCTTTTCAACCCTCTTAACATCAAGCTTAGAGATATGAACGAGGCCTTCCTTACCGGGAGCGATTTCAACAAAGGCACCGAAGGTCATAAGACGGGTTACCTTACCGCTGTAAACCGCGCCGATTTCGGGGTCATTAGCAATAAGTTCAACAATAGAAATTGCCTGCTGAGCTTTTTCTGCATCAAGGGCGGAAACATAAACATGACCGTCTTCCTCAATGGTGATGGTGCATTCGCACTGCTCTTGGATAGACTGGATAACCTTGCCCTGCTTACCGATAACATCGCCGATTTTATCGGGGCTGATGGTGGTGGTAAACATCTTAGGAGCATATTTAGAAAGCTCTGCGCGGGGCTCAGCGATACACTTGAGCATTACTTCATCGAGAATGTGAAGACGTGCCTTATGGGTTTTAGCAAAGGCCTCTTTAATGATTTCAGGGGTAAGACCGTGTACCTTTAAGTCCATCTGAATTGCGGTGATACCCTTATGAGTACCTGCAACCTTAAAATCCATATCGCCGTAGAAATCTTCAAGACCCTGAATATCAACCATAGTCATAAAGTCGCCGTAAACGCCTTCATCGCCTGTGATAAGACCACAGGAAATACCTGCAACGGGGGCTTTAATGGGAACGCCTGCTGCCATAAGAGCAAGGGTTGAGCCACAGATAGAGCCCTGAGAGGTAGAGCCATTGGAAGAAAGAACTTCACTTACTACGCGGATAGCATAGGGGAATTCTTCAACACTGGGAATTACGGGAACGAGGGCTTTTTCTGCTAGTGCACCGTGACCGATTTCACGGCGTCCGGGACCGCGGGAGGGCTTGGTTTCGCCAACAGAATATGAGGGGAAGTTATAGTGGTGAATATAACGCTTAGAGGTATCTTCATCAAGTCCGTCAAGCTTCTGAGCTTCGCTGATGGGAGCCAAGGTAGCGATGGAAAGAACCTGAGTCTGACCTCTTGTAAACATACCTGAACCGTGAGTTCTGGGAAGCAAATCAACCTGAGCGTCAAGAGGACGGATATCATCGATACCACGACCATCAACACGCTTATGCTCATCCTTAAGCCAAGCGCGAACAACATGCTTCTGAACGAGATACATAATCTCATCAAGCTTTGCTTCATTGCCTTCAAATCTCTCATCAAATTTAGCGTGAACTGCATCATAGATGGGAAGTAAAGCGGCATCGCGAACATTCTTATCATCGGTATCGAGAGCTTTCTTTACATCTTCAATACAGAATTCTTCAATCTCAGCCATAATTTCGGGATCGGGATTGCTTGACTCGAATGTAAATTTCTCTTTACCAATTTCGGCAACGATACCGTTAATAAATTTAACGATTTCTTTATTAACCTCATGACCTGCCATAATGCAGTCGAACATAAGGTCATCATCAATTTCATTTGCGCCTGCCTCAATCATAGCAACCAAATCGGCGGTTGAAGATACGGTGAGGTTAAGGTCGGAAACTGCTCTCTGCTCTAAAGTGGGATTGATAATAATTTCGCCATCAATAAGACCTACGCTTGTACTGGCGATAGGACCTTCCCAAGGAATATCGGAAACTGCGATGGCTGCAGAAACACCGATAGCGGCGGTGATTTCAGGTGAGCAATCGGGGTCAACCGACATAACGGTAGCAACAACAGAGCAATCGTTTCTCATATCCTTGGGGAAAAGAGGACGAATGGGTCTGTCAATACAACGGGAAGAAAGAATTGCCTTTTCACTGGCTCTGCCTTCTCTTCTCTGGAAGGAGCCGGGGAAACGGCCTACTGCATACATTTTTTCCTCATAATCTACAGAAAGAGGGAAAAAGTCCACTCCCTCACGGGGCTTATCGGATGCAGTTACGGTACAAAGTACACTTGTTTCGCCATAGGATGCCATAAAAGCGGCATTTGCAAGACCTGCCATTTTACCTGTTTCAAGCTTAAAGGGACGGCCTGCGATGGTAGTTTCATAAACTTTGAAATTTTCGAACATCTTTTTATCTCCTTTGTTTTCTATTTCAAGAGATTTTTCGGTTAGCAATAAATCCAAAACCCGTTAATCACAAAAGAAAGTATTTATATCCCTCCACCAACCTATCGGTTGGTCCCCCTCCCTTTAGGGCAAGGGAGGCACTGATTTATGAAGCTTCTTTCATTTGTTCTTTTGCAATTGATTGTGCAGTTTCTAACATATTCTCTGCGAATATGCCGTAACCCTTTTGGCTATCGTCTATAAGAACAT
>JAZNWP010000036.1:0-23447 GCA_045593385.1 Acutalibacteraceae bacterium | reverse complement strand
GACGACCTCGGCAGGGTAGTTATCCCCAAAGAAATACGCCGTACTATGCGAATCCGTGAGGGAGACCCGCTGGAAATATACACCGATAATGATGGCGAGGTTATTTTTAAAAAGTATTCGCCGATAGGGGAGTTGTCGGGGTTTGCGGCGCAGTACGCCGAGGTGCTTGGAAAAGGCACCGAGCTGGGAGTTATTATTTGCGACCGTGACCATTGCGTTGCGGCGGCGGGTGTGTCGCGCAAGGAGGTCTTGGAACGTAGGATTTCCACCTCGTTAGAGGAAATAATGGAAATGCGAAATCCCTTCGTTTTCAAAACGGGTGACCGCCGAAAAAATGCGTTAGAGGGCGTTCCCTACGAAATCGGTGTTGCTATCCCGATTATTGCCTCGGGTGACATCACGGGCGCGGTTGTGCTTGCAATTAAAGACGGTTTTATGCCAAGCGACAGCGATGTAAAGCTAGCAACCGTAGCGGCAGGTTTCTTAGGCAAACAGATGGAGGATTTTTAATAGGGCATAAAAAATCGACTTGTTTTCACAAGTCGATTTTTTGGCTGTTACGAACAATTATGATGCCACTCAAATCATCGCTTTTAAAATGCAATCAGTTAGCCAGCATTACGGCAATAAGGAAGATTAGAGGATTAAGGGCTAACAGTTCTATCGCACCCAACAATAATCGTCCGGTAATTAATGCCGAAGTTGAAGTTCCACCACTTTTGTTTTTTATGTTTTTTCTAATATGCATTTTATAAATAGCATCACCAAAAAGCCCCCAGAAAGCACATACAAACGGAATTAAGAAAAAACTTTTTAATTGGGCTTTGGTTTGTATTTCATTAAGCTTTTTCTCGGCTTGTGCGCCTTGCTGAACAATTTCGGGAGAGTATGGAATCCCCTGTTCATCTAACAGTATGGTTTGTTCGCCGTTTTCTACATACTGATGAAACGGTGTAATAAGTTCGTTTAAACTTTTTATTTCTTCTATGTGCGGAAGCAAGAAAATTATAGAAATCAATATTGAAATTAAGGAGGTAATAACAAAACCGATTGTTGCGACCTTATACATTTTGCGGTATAAAACCCAATTCAATCCAAAGAAGAATGCCGACCAGTTTATATGTATAAACATCTTCTTTTTGTCATTCTGTTTATATACTTCTATATATCGATTTTTGTTTTTATCTATAAATTCTTCCCATTCAGATTGACCTATACCGTCTATAATAAAATTATCCTGCTCGGTTTCGATGTTAAGCTTCTTCCAACATTTTTTGCAATATCATCTTTCACGGTGCAAATTGCACCACAATTTTCACACTTTATGGTGTCGTTATTCATAAAACCATCTCCTTTATTAAACTATGGCATAAAACTGTATTTCTTCTTGCAATGCATCCTTGTTCATATTACTGCCACCCTTTTTTTGTAACAGCAATTATACACATTAAAGTTTAGAAGTCCAGAGAATTATTTTTTATAAAAATACGGTCCGCACATTTCTTCATGTGTTTTTGCATAAGTCCACGAAAAATCGCTTGCAGTAAGTGTAACATCAACAAACTGTTCTAATAATTCTGCAGTGATATTTTCTGCATTTTCCAAGTGGTAAGCAATATCGTCAACATTGCTAACAATCACACATGTATTTTTATTTTCTTGATTAAACAAGGTTTTAGCATTATCTTCGGTTTCGCTATTCAAGAAATCAAAACTAAAAATATGCCAAAGGAAAGGAGTATACTTTCGAGAATCCAAACAAAGTTTCTTGATTTCTTTAATATTGGCATCGGCAGGTGCAAATCTGTTTACCCATTCTGTTTTATATTCTTTGATTTGTTTTTTGTCTAATAACTGTGCTTTAATATTTAGATTTTCAAAAAAGCGCAAAAACTCTGATTTTGTTTCCTCTAAATCTAAAGCTTGTTGCTTTTTATTATTAATTCTTTCTTTAAAGATTTTATGTAATTCCCAAAAGTGCGGAGGCTCATACATCATTTCTTCCGGCTTTTCGGGCAATAGCCATTTCATTTTCTCACACCAAAAACGAATACAAATAAAACCTTTTGGCATATCTTCCGGAATATCTTTGATTTCATGATCTTCACATTGAAAATCAAATTGGAACATTCCAACATCAACTTGCGGGTGAGGGCGTTCATCTATAAAATCGTTTTCCGCAAGTTCTTCTATTGTTGTCAATTGTTCGGGCGGATATTCCAAGTATTTTCCGCAAATAAAATAATAACCGCCACAAGGGAAATTACCTTTTTTATCGGCACCGATATGTTCAATTTCACAACAGGTAGGGTTAATGCCAAAGGCATCAAAAAAAGTTTTTTCTTCTGCAGTCAAGTTTTTGCAATACTCTGCAAAGTTTCTATTCGCTTGGTTGTCGTTTTTTTGGTATGTATCGTAATACTCTTTTGTTTTTTCAACATCAACGGCTATCTTCCAATCACCGTATTGTACTGTATTCATAAATTCACCAACCTTTATGTTATTTTATCATAATTTATCAAATCTTTCAAGGCGCTTCGGGGGGGCGAATACATATTGACAGAGATTTTAGTGATATTCCGCCGTTGGCGGAATGAACTGAAACTTGTCAAAAATTCTCGTATTTAAAGAACAAGTGATGAGGTAATAGTGAAAAATCCCCGTATCTTTCGATACGAGGATTTTTGTAACGGTGGTACGAATTCGATGCTCTTTGAAATTTTAACCTATGTGTTTGAACTCATACATAGTTTTATATTTGATCGGCAATGTCGAAACCGAAACTTCTACAATTATTTGTTTACTATTCCCACGTATCCCGTCTCCTCAATAATATACTGTCCTTCATCAGAAAGTATCCAATCTATTAGTTTGTACACATTTTCATTCGAGTTTCCCTCATATGTCACAGCATGTACAGGAGCAATTATCGGGTACGAGCCATTCTTTATATTTTCTTTAGTAGGAGCAATGCCCTCAATGGCTATCATTTTTATGTCGGGATTTTGAATGATTCCCTCAACATAGAAACGAAAGGAAAAACCGATGGAAGTGGATTTGTTTTTATAATCTGCCACTTCCTCGATAATGCCGCCCATACCGCCGACCTCCGTCTGCATATCCGGCTCAATGATAGGAGTGTCCCCCATAAAGCGAATGAGCATACTTTGGCTTCCACTGCCTTCGTTTCGCTGAAAAGCAACAATCTTTTCGTTTTTGCCTCCCACCTCGTTCCAGTTAGTGATCTTGCCTGAGTAGATGCCCTTTATTTGTTCTACAGTAAGGCTATCTATCGGATTATCTTTATGAACAAAGAAAACAAATGCCTCGGAGCCTATCTGTGTATACTCGAAGGTCGTGTTGTTTTTCTCGGCAAAAGCTATCTGCTCTTTTGAAGGGGCGGCGCCGATGAAAATGTCAGTATTCTTTTTTGCAAGCAGTTCATATCCATCTTGCGTGTTATTGTATTCAAAAACCCCGTCGTAAAGTTCCGTAGTATCGGGATAGACAGCATGAACAAACGCTGAATAAACCGGAAATGCTGCCGTAGCACCGTCGATAATAGGCAGCTGTTGCTTTGGTATATTATCAAAATTAAGGCTTTTACTCTGAGTTTTTATTATTTTCGAATTCTCATCAAAGGGAAGGTATTCGTCAACATTGATATTCGGCGTAACATCAATGGTTATGACATCATTATAGTTCTTTATACCCACCTGTGTACCTACAAGAATAGCAAAGCATAGAAGATATGATAAATAAGCAATGAAATAAGGCTTTCTTCTTTTGATCCATATCACAGGAATAGCAAGAGGAATAATCAAAAGACTTGCAAATATAGTTATATCCCAAAATCCACTGAATGAAAGGAATACTAGCAGGATAACTGATGCAAAGGGGCACACTATTCCAATGACTGCTGTCAGTATTATTTTAATTGCCAAATGTGGTTTCATCATATAATCACCGCCTTTTCTATATTATAGCAGAAACTGTAGATTAAATCAATTATTCATTATTCATCAGCGTAAGCGACTTCATCATTCATTCGAAAATCCGTTATCTTTTAATGAATGATGAATATTGAATAATACAAAACAAAAATGCGCTCTCTATCGAGAACGGATTTTTGTTTTGGTTGTTATGAATCATTTAGATGCCAAGTTAAAGTTGGTCTTTTGCAAAGTTAGTTTATCTTTGCGAATCTGTCGAATAATTTATTAAGTTTTCTTTCTATGTATGGTGTATATTTTTTATCCAACGCCTTATATATAAAGTATGCAATAATTTCTGCGATGACAAACAACGCCATATATCCGCCAATTGTGATTGCGTAATATTGCCAAGGAAAAGAATTGAGCATACCTATTATAATAAATAATGCGGGAATAGCTAAAAACTCCACGATGGACCATATTACTATTACAACAGTAGCAATAACCTCAATGAAATGTAAAAACCTTTTCATCTTGAATTCTCCTTAAGTGTTTTACAACTCGTAATCAGCATTCGCCTAATGCGACCACAAAGATTTCTGTGCTTTTTATATGTGTCTTCATCAACAGCTTTTGTATTAAACAATAGTTGCAACCAACCTTCTGTTTCACTACATTCTTTTAGTGCAATTTCAAATTTAGAAAGCATGTGAGCTTTGCTTTGCCCATAATTTGCTTCACGGATATTTGCATATACAATACTTGAACTTTTGCGAATTTGAAAAACAGTATTTGATGGTGCTTTTATATTTTGGCACAACAACTCAATATCTGTTGCAAGTTGTTCTGCTTTAATCTTAAATTTATCGAAAGTAGGCTCAAACATACAAGCGGAATATATATCATAGATTTCTTGAGTGCACAAAATGTCTTTAATGTTTTTTATCATTTGTTATTTCCCTTTGCTGTATTGATAGAAGCAATAAGAATTCTGCGAATTGTGCCACATTGATTATATAATTCTTTAGCATTTTCTCTATCTAATAAATCAGACTTAACAAACAATTCAAGCCAATATTCCGTTTCGTAACATTCTTTAAGAGATATTTGAAGTTTGGCAATAAAATCAGGTTTTCCGTGAGCGTAATTTGCTTCGTGGATATTAGCACCAATGCTTGTTGCAGAACGTTCTAATTGATTAACAAGAGAATAATGTCCCTTTATATTTTCACAAAGTTTTATGACTTTTACGGAAAAGTCGATTGATAAGTCGATAAGTTTATTTTCTTTCAAGAATATCACCTCTGCGAACATTGTAACATATTTAATGAAATATTGCTACGCAATATGAAATAATCCTTGTGGATTATGAAATTTTCTGCTGACGCAGAAAGTGAAATAAAATTCGCCACTTAACATTTGCGAAGCAAATATTTCATAGCGTAGCTATTTCATTTTACGAAGTAATATTTCACTCGCCGCAAGGCAAATTTCATTGAAAAAAGCACCGACAAAGTCGATGCTTTTTTCTGGCTGTTACGAACCGTTTAGATGCCAAAGTTTCAATTATCCAAAATCTTTTGCAACTCCGGTTTATTATTTAATCTCCACATAAGTGACATTTCAAAATTAGAGATAAGGGATAACTCGTGTGGTCCATCTAAATAGTGCCTATATTTTTTATATATCGGAGCAAACTCCTTGACAACTCGTTCGAGAGCCACATTATTTAGTGTGCTTAGTTTTTGTGGGTTGGCAATTAACGATTCCAAAAGTGGAGTAATTTCTATCCCAACTTCTTTCAATATAAAATTAAAAACCGTCCTATCATTTTTCTTCATTATATTTGTCCTTGTTTTTTTACAGTATTTATTGATGAAATTAGCATTACACGAATGCTTGCGCAAGCGGAATCAAGATTTTTATAGGTTGCTTCATCAATGTAATTTGTTTTATATAAAAGCTCAAGCCAATAGCCCGTTTCACTGGCTTCTTTAAGTGCGATTTGAAGTTTTGATACAAAATCTGCTTTGCCGTGTGCATATTGCGCCTCGCGGATATTTGCGCCGATAGATGTACCGCTTCTGCCGATTTGATTGGAGATGATATTTTCTTTTTTGAGTTTGAGTTCTTTGACCAAATTTATTATAGAAACTGCAAAGTCCATTGATTGAACTGATAATTTATCATCGCGCATAATAGCACCTACTTTCAAATTAAGTATAGCATAAATTTTTCGACTTGTAAATGAAGCATTTGCTTTCGCAAATATGAAGCGGAGGCTTTGCCGCCATGATGCAAATTCGCTTTGCGAATTTATGAAGCGAAGCGTTCCTTATCGTGCCGTAGGCACACTTCATTAGCGTAAGCGTCTTCATAGCCGAAGGCTGCTTCATGTTCCCAACGGGAACGCTTCATTCCACCAAACAAAAAAGACTTGCCGCAGCAAGTCTTTTTGTTTGGTGGGAGCGGGTGGATTCGAACCACCGAAGTCGAAGACAACAGATTTACAGTCTGCCCCCTTTGGCCACTCGGGAACACTCCCATATTTAATTTGACGTTCTAACTCAGCAAAAAGGTGGAGCTGGTGGACGGACGCAAGATTTAAAAATCTTGCCGCGCTTGTAGTTTTCACTACTGCGCACTTCACAGCTAAAAACAATTATCAATTGTTTTCTTAACGCACCTCACCCTCACAGAGTTCGAATCTTCTAGCGTTATAAATATAATTATATAAAATAATAAGGAACCCACTTTTCAGTAGATTCCTTGCTTGGCGCGCTGAAGAAGATTCGAACTCCCGACCTTCTGGTCCGTAGCCAGACGCTCTATCCAGCTGAGCTATCGGCGCATTTTTTATGTTGCCAAAGTATAATATCACAAATTTCCAATAAAATCAATAGTTATTTTTAAAAATTTTTATTTTTTAGGGGCGAACTTATTTGTACGAGGTTTTTTCTGCATTAAATCAAGCTGTATGGGGTGTGCCTACCCTAGTTATTATGTTAGGGCTTGGGCTTTACCTCACCATAAAAACCAAGTTTTTCCAATTTCGCCATTTAGCCCCTTCAATTAAATGCGCCTTCGAGGGCGGAGAAGGTAATGGGGTTACGCCCTTTCAGTCGGCTTGTACCGCACTTGCCGCAACTCTCGGCACAGGGAATATCGTGGGCGTTGCGGGGATTATCTCACTTTGCGGCGGTGGGGTTATATTCTGGATGGTGGTTTCCGCCTTCCTTAGTATGATAATTAAATTTGCCGAAATCACCCTCACCGCCTTAACTCGCGAAAAAATCGGCAAGGAATTCGTAGGCGGACCAATGTACTATATAAAAAACGGTCTCGGCAAGAAATTTCTGCCTCTTGGAATCATATTTTCTTTCATCACCCTCGTAACTGTATTGGGCTCGGGAAATATGGTGCAGACCAACACCCTTTTGGCAGGGCTTAACGGAGTTTTGCCGAAAATCAACGATAATACAAGGTTTTATATAAACCTATTTGTCGCTATTATCTGCGCCGTTTTAGGTTTTATTATTCTTTCGGGAGGCGCTAAAAGAATCGGTGTTTTCGCGGAGAAATTCGTACCCTTTATTACCGTTCTTTATTCTCTTTTAGCCCTTGGGATAATCGTTATAAATTTAAAATCCTTGCCCTCGGTTTTGGCGGATATTGTAAAGGGCGCATTTAATCCCAAAAGCGTGGCGGGTGGTACGGCAGCAACTATACTGACGGTGGTGCGGCGAGGCGTAGCACGAGGCATTTTCTCTAACGAAGCGGGACTTGGCACCGCTCCTATGGCTTATGCCAACACAACGGGTAAAACTCCTGTCGGCATAGGTATGATGGGCATTTTTGAGGTCTTTTGCGATACCGTTCTCGTTTGCACCTTAACGGGCCTTGCTGTACTTTGCTCGGGGGCTGATATTTACGGTCTTTCGCCCAGTAGCGCAGTTTTTACTTCATTTTCCTCTGTTTACGGTAGATTTTCCACTCCCCTTCTTTCCCTTACTATTTGTTTTTTTGCTTTTACCTCTTATGTAGGTTGGGGCGTTTACGGCATTACCGCCTCCACCTTCCTTTTTGGAAATAAAAGCCGAAAATCATTTATTTTTATTTACTGTTCCGTTTGTATTCTCTCGGTTTTTATAAGCAATTCTGCGGTTTGGGAATTAAGCGAAGCTCTTAACGGACTTATGGCTATACCTAATCTTTTAGCACTTTTCCTCCTCACACCCAAACTTTTAGCGGGACTTAAAAAAGAAGGACATTAAAATCTGCTCTTTACATTCTCCTATAATATTGATATAATTATTAGTACAGATTTTTAGGAGAAAAGGATATGAAATACTTAATTAACCCCAGCGCCTTTATCGGTGCTTTTGCCGTACCCAGTACGGTGGTGGACAAGTATATTAAGTTATCCTCAGCAGTGCAGTTAAAGGTACTGCTTGTTTGCATGCGCAATGCTTCCTCTCCCATAGACAGCGACGAAATCGCTAAAATTATCGGCATTTCGGTTTCCGAGGTGGATGACGCTATTTTATATTGGTCAGAGTGCGGTGTTTTAAATACCGAAACTCCCGCCGCAAAAACCGCAGAGGTTAAAGAAGAAATCGTAAGCCGACTCGAAAAACCCAACCGCGTGGATGTGGCAAAACGCGGCAACGAGGACCCCAAAATCAGATTTTTACTCAGAGAAGCACAGATGAAATTCGGCAGAAATCTTAAAACCAATGAAGCCAGTACTTTTGTCTGGCTTTGCGATGACCTGGGACTTGATGTTTCGGTTTTACTGCTTTTAATTGAATACGCCGTAAGCGAAAACAAGAAAAATATATCCTTTATAGAAAAAACGGCTATTAAATGGAAAGAAAACGGGGTTGAAACCCTTGTTGATGCCGAAAACGAAATTAAAAAAGCCGCTCAGAATAAGCTTGCCGTATCTGTTGTCTGGAAGGCATTTGGAATTGATTCGCGAAAGCCCAGTGAAAACGAGCAGAAATATTGCAATATCTGGGTAAACGAATGGGGCATAAGTTCAGAGCTTTTAAGTGGCGCTTATAATATTTGCATCGATAATAACGCAAAGGTTTCCTTTGCATATATTCATAAAATTCTTGAAAAATGGCATAAAAAGGGCTACAAAACCGTAGCCGATATGGTTGAAGGCGAAAAAACCACCCCGAAGCAAACAAAACAAGGCAAAAATAACTTTGCCGCCTACGACCTTGATGCATTCGAAAAAATGCTTAATTCTGATTAAAAGGAGGGTGTAATATGAATAGAGAAAAAGCGTTTTCCTTGGCATTTGAAGAACAAAAGGCAAAACTTAACCGCAAAAATGCAGAGTATAATAAAGCCCTCGAAGCCCTTAAAGCCAAAAACGGAAGAATTGAAGAAATTGACCGCACCCTCACCGCCGTTGGCGCAAAAATAGGTCTTACCGTTCTTTCGGGGGATAGAAACGAACTCGACCGTATGCAAAAGCTTATATCTGCTCTTGCCGATGAAAAGCAAGCAATTTTAGATAAAAACGGCATTACACCCGTAGAATTTGACTGCATAGCGTGTAAAGACACAGGATATATTGACGGCAAGATTTGCGATTGCATTAAATCCCGCGCCAAAGCCATTTTAATTGAAGGGCTCTCAGAGTCCCTTCCCCTCTCAGATTGCCGTTTTGAAAATTTCTCTCTTAAATACTATCCCGATGAGGATTTATCGGGCGGCAACCCCAGAAAGCGAATGGAAGGTCTTTTGAAGCTTTGCCGTGATTATGTAAATAATTTCAGCCCCCGTTCTTCCCAAAGCATTCTTTTTATGGGCGATGCGGGACTCGGCAAAACCCACCTCTCCCTCTCTATCGTTTACGAGCTTTTAAATCAGGGCTTTGATGTGGTTTACGGCTCGGCTTATAACCTTTTTGCCGCTATGGAAAACGACCATTTCGGCAACAGAAGCAATGATAGCTTCAACGCCGCCGTTTCCTGTGACCTACTCGTTATTGATGACCTTGGAAGCGAATTCGTTTCGCCTTACATACAGTCAATGTTCTATAATGTGGTTAACACCCGTCTTCTATCGGGCAGACCCACAATAATTAACACCAACCTTACAATGCAGGAAATCGAGCAGAAATACACCCCCCGCATTTCCTCAAGATTTATCGGTAGCTATACCGCTAAAAAATTCATCGGCAACGATATTCGCCAAATTAAAATGGCAGAGAAATTAAAAAGATAAAATTAGGAGCGGATGACCGTCGGTCATCCGCTCGATTTTATACACCCCTGATTCCCCATACGGTCCCAAAAAAACCGATAAAAATCATAAGATTACTCTTGACAGTCACTTGACCGTGTGATATTATAATAACAGAAACACCAAAAGAGGTGAGAATATGTCCACATATCCCGGCACCGTCATAGAGGTGATTAAACTAAAAAAAGGTGGTTCCCGAACCTTGTTCGACGGTATTTTTGCCGCGGGTGGAATAACCTTATCTCAAGTTTGTTCGATGACGGGGCTTGAACCCTACGTTGTGCAAAACTGGGTGAAGCGTAAATTCGTTTCCTCGCCTAGAAAAAAAATATATTCGGCAGAGCAATTTGCAAGAATAGTCATTATCAATATGTTGCGCGATACATTGCAAATTGAGTCAATTTGTAATTTGATAAATGTTATAGGCGGCAATGCAAACAATCCCGCTGATGACCTTATAAGCGATGATGAACTTTATCATAGATATGTTGATATGATTTCTTCCGTTCAGATAAATATTACCGATGAAGCATCGGTTAAAAAAGCGGTGGCGAAAGCATCTGTCGATTTTAAGCCGCGTATTGATGGGGACCAAATCAAATTGCAACGCGTATTAGAGGTAATGCTATATGCTCACAGCGCAGCAACCTTACACGAAAACGCTAAACAAATTTTAGGATTATTTTATTAAGGGGGATAAACATGGCATTTTTAGAATGGTGGAACTCATTAAATCTCGTATCGCAAATCTTTTATTGCATTGCCATACCTGCATCGCTTATTCTAATTATTCAGACCGTAATGATGTTTTTCGGCTTCGATGACGGAGATGCAGATGCGGATTTGGATTTTGATGCAGATGTCGATATGGATGCAGACTTGGATTTCGACGGGGATGCAGATTTTACCGATGGCGATATATCCGACGGGGTTTACGGTGATGAATTTGCCGACACCATTGACCTCGATGATGCCGCGGGATTTGACAGTTTGCGCATATTTACCGTGCGCGGCATAATCGCATTTTTGGTTATGTTCGGCTGGGTTGGCGCTGTTATGAGTGAAGCAAAAATTCATTTAGCCATAACCTTAATTACGGCAACCGCCTGTGGTTTTGCAATAATGGTGCTTGTGGCATATCTGTTTAAGAGCATATTAAAACTTCGAAGCAGCGGCACCGCCGATAACCGCAACGCCGTTGGCAAGGCAGGCAAGGTTTATCTTACCGTTCCCCCAAGCAGACAAGGCGAGGGCAAGATAAATATTATGTTACAGGGCTCCTATGTGGAACGAAACGCCGTTACCGATGAGCAGGAAGCCATTACTACCGGCAACGAAGTAATTGTTGTGGGTGTAAGCGGTCAGACAACGCTTATCGTTAAACGTAAATAAAAATTATATTTGGAGGAAAATTTATGCAACCAGGAATCATCTTTTTAATTTGTGTAGCCGTACTTATTGTCATATCCTTCTTTGCTTGGATATGCTCGCGCTACAAGAAATGTCCGTCAGACCGAATTATGGTAGTTTACGGCTCAATCGGTAAAAACACCGACGGCTCTAACCGTAGTTCAAAATGTATCCACGGTGGCGCAGAATTCGTTGTTCCCGTATTCCAGTCCTACGCATACCTCGACCTGACACCTATCTCTATTCAGGTTGACCTTAAAAACGCGTTATCAAGGCAAAACATACGCATCAACGTTCCTTCAAGTTTTACCGTTGGTATTTCTACCGAGCCGGGCATTATGCAGAATGCAGCAGAGCGCCTTTTGGGTTTACAGCGCAATGAAATCCAAGAACTTTCAAAGGATATTATTTTCGGTCAGTTGCGTCTTATTATCGCAACCATGGATATCGAAGAAATCAATACCAACCGTGATAAATTCTTGGCAGCCGTAAGCGAAAACGTTGAAAGCGAACTTAAGAAAATCGGTCTTCGCCTTATTAACGTTAACGTAACCGATATCAGTGATGAGTCCGGTTACATAGAAGCTCTTGGTAAAGAGGCGGCCGCAAAAGCTATAAACGATGCTAAACGCAACGTTGCCGAACAGGACCGCGAAGGTTCTATAGGTGAGGCAAACGCCCAAAAAGAACAGAGAATTGAGGTTTCTAAAGCGGATTCACTTGCTATTGCGGGTGAAAACGAAGCCAAAATGAAGATTGCAATGAGTGAAGCCGCCCTTAAAGAAAAGGAAGCGGAAGCATTAAAGATTGCAACCACCGCTGAAAAAACCCAAGCCGCAAAGGCATTGGAAGAATCCTATGCCGCAGAGCAGGCAGCAGAAAAGGCAAGACGCGACAAAGAACAGGCAACCCTCGAAGCCGACATCATCGTTCGCGCCGAGGCCAAAAAGAAGGAACTCGAACTTGCCGCCGAAGCAGAAGCCGAACAAATTCGTCGTAAGGCAAAAGGTGAAGCCGACGCTATATTTGCAAAAATGCAGGCAGAAGCTCTTGGCGCCGAAGAAATACTTAAAAAGCAGGCAGCAGGTTTTGCTGAGATTGTTAAATCTGCGGGCGGCGACGCTGAAGCGGCCCTTAAACTACTTATTGCCGATAAGCTTGAAGACCTTATGCGCGTTCAAGTTGATGCAATCAAGAACATCAAGATTGATAAGGTTACTGTTTGGGACGGAGGTCAAAGCGGCGACGGTAAAACCTCTACCGCAAATTTCATTTCAGGTATGATGAAATCTGTACCCCCTCTCGATGAGGTTTTCGCGATGGCAGGAATGGAACTTCCTTCCCTTCTCGGTAAGAAACTTGAAGAAACCGAAGGGACAGAAGAAAAAGCACTAGTCGCAGAAGATGAAAACATTGAAACCGTAGAAGCCGAAAAGGTTACCGAATAAAAAAATACAAGGCGCTTGTTTCTCCGCCTTGCAAACTAAAACCCCGAGTTTAAACCTCGGGGTTTGTTGTTCTTATTTATTAAGCTGCTTTTGAATCTCTGCCATAACGAGTTTGGTTGTGGTTTCGATATCTGCAGGTGACATACCGCCACCAATATTTGCCTTGCCGTCACTACCGAAGAGTTTCATTTTCTTCATAGTTTCCTGCTTAACGGCCTCAACTGCGGCAATAATACCGCGAGCAAGCTCTAAATTTACGGCGTTAAAAAGACCAACCGCATACTTATTCTTTTTAGCAGGTCTTAAGACCTCATTCATATTAACAAGCATTTTTATTATCCTATCAAATATTAATTACGGTCACACCATATTCATCAAGTGTTTCTTTGAGCCCGCCTTCAACCTCGCTGTCAGTAATAAGATACTGAACATTCTCGAAGGTAGAAAGTCGCATATATCCTACTCTGCCAATCTTTGATTTATCGCAAAGGTAATAATGAGCGCGGGAATTTTTAAGCATACTCTGCTTTATAAAGCATTCCTGCTCGTTGCCCTCAAGTATAATAGAATTCTCGCCTATACCGCGGCTTGAGAAGAACATTTTATCGGCAAAATAATTATCGGTTATATAATTTTCAGCCATTGCGCCAACGAGTGACTGGTTATTGCTCACAATGCCCCCTACGGCGATAACCTTAACACCTTCAACGCCGCTAAGTTCGTTTATAACTCTTATAGAATTGGTTATAACGGTGATATTCTTCATAGCTTTAAGCTCTTTGGCCATATAGAATGTGGTGGTTGAAGCATCTAAAAATACCGTATCGCCCGTTGCGATATACTGAACTGCTTTGCGGGCAAGGGCTTGTTTTGTTTCAACGTTTAAGGTTTTTCTCTTTTCAAGAGAAAACTCATAGTTTCCTTCGTCCATAGGAAGCGCACCGCCGTGAGTTCTTCTGAGCATTTCCTTTGCCTCTAGCTTTTCAAGGTCGCGGCGAACGGTTTCCTCAGTAACGCCAAGCTCTGAACTTAGCTTACTTACCATTACGGCGCCCTCAATACTTAATAGTTCAAGAATTCTTTTCTGTCTTTCTAAAGCCAGCATATTTTCCTCCCTTTTGACTATTCAACGTCATAGTCAAAGAATTTCATAATTTCGCCGTGGGGATTTGCAATAACTGCATTGCCGTGAACTTTACCAAGGGGTTTTGCATCATTTACGCCTGCCTCAATAGCGGCTTTTACAGCAGAAACCTTACCCTTTATAATAAGGGTTACAAGGCGACCGCCGAGACGCTTTTCTGCCATTGCCTTAAAGGCGGCAGACCTTCTTAAATATATAGACATACCCTCGGTAGCTTTAAAGCTTTCGGTTAATATTTCCGCACGGGTAGATTCAATAGTGGGCGTAACGGAATAAAGCTCATCTATGAGCCCTTGGATACGAGGGGATTTCTTTATTTCAGTTGTATAAACCTTATTCATAGGAGAACCTCCCAAATTACTTCATATATATATAAGTCAACAGTTTTTCACAGACAAAAAACACAGAAAAATTCAAAAAATACCACAAAAAATTACCGTTTTTTCAAAAAATCAGGTGTTTTTTCTGTGTTTCGTTATTTTTGAAAGCAAAAAACCACAAAATAATGGGCGGCCAAAGACCGCCCATACCATATATATTTTTTTAATTTTTAACGCGGAAAATTTCTAATTATCACCGAAATTTATATTGATTCCCGACCTATCCGAAGAATCATTAACGGTAATATAAGGAGATAGTGCCTGTGCTGTATTTATAACGGGCATTGACTGAATGTAAACCTTACCGGGTCCTATAATTCTTGTATGGAAAATTCCCTCGCCGCCGAAGAACATATTTTTAACTCCCTTTACGGTTTCTATTTCCATCATACAGCTTTCACTCATAGCGGCGAGATAACCCGTATCAACGATTATACTCTCCCCTATTCCCAGTTCGTATTCTTTGCAGTAGCCATCTATTTCGAGGAAAACCATACCGTTTCCGCTGATTTTCTGCATTATAAAACCTTCGCCGCCGAAGAATCCGCGACCCAAGCGCCTTTGCAGATAAATCGAAATGTCCAGCCCCTTCTCCATAGCGAGAAAGCCCCTTTTCTGCACTATAATGCCGTTGCCTTCAGTAACCCTATAAGGAATAATCGAGCCGGGAAAACTCGAAGCAAAGGCAATCATACCGGAAGTGCCTTCTGCGGTATATTCATTTAAAAACAGAGATTCACCCGAAATAAGTCGGCCAAAAACCTTTTTAAGACCGCCACCCGTATTTGTTTCCATTCGCATATTAGGGCTCATCCAACTCATTGAGCCGCTCTCGGTCACAAGAGTTTCATTTGCCTCGGGGTAGCAGATAACCACCGGTAGATTACCGCCTTCAATTTCGTATTTTATCATTTCTTTCATCCTTTCCTACTTTATGCTATTGAATTTACCGAATTTGTAATACAAGGTAAACATTAAAAACAAAAACATATTATGAACTATCATAGCGCCCCAAGCGGATATAAGTCCGAGCTCAAAGAATTTTATACAGATAAATGTGCCTACAATTCTTATGCCCCACATACCTATTATATTATATATAAAGGGAACTTTGGTTTTACCCATACCTTGAAGCATACCCTCTAAAACTATAGAAACACCATAAAACGGTTCGGATACCGCTACCATACGAAGCACTGTACTGCCAAGAGAAATTACTGCTCTATCGGAACTAAAAATCCTCATCATAGCAGGGGCGAACATAAAGAGAAGGGCCCCCGTAACCACCATAAGAGCCGCCTCGATAAAGATAATATTTCGCCCGAGGGCTTTAATTTTATCTTTATCCCGAGCGCCGTAGGCGTTACCCGCCAGAGTTGCCGCCGCGGCCTGCATTCCATACCCTGGGATATAAAAGGCCGATTCCACCGTGTTGGCGATGGTATGTGCCGCCGTAGAAATTTCGCCGAGAGAGTTTACCATACTGGCAAATGCCACATATCCAAGAGATGTTCCAAATCTCTGTAAAGCGTTGGGAAGCGCAACTTTAAGACAAGGTTTCAAAATAGAAGCATCGGGCTTTAAAGGTCGACCGAGAGGATTTAAAAGGGGATGGCTTAATACCTTTACGGTTATTAAAATTCCGCCTACAAGGAAGGATACGGCGCTGGCCAAAGCCGCGCCCGTAACTCCCATTCCCGCGCCTAATATTTTAAGGTTGAAAATTCCAAGAGAAATCGTTCTCGTTGGATAAATAAGCGAGAAATTCAGCGCTACATTTATAATATTAACCCAAATCCCCACCTTCATAGGCGCTTTGGTATCACCTACCGCCCTTAAAACCGTGCCGAAAATTATGGTGGCGGTTCTGAAAAGCATAGCGCTATAAAGGATAAAGAAATATCTTGCCGATAGTTTTCTTATCGAGGGAGCCACCTGCATCCATGCGGGGACAAAGGGACTTAAGGATAAGGTGAGCGCCGTAAAGAATAAGCCGCACACAATCACCGCCAGCGTGGCCTGTGTAGAGGCGGCAGAAATCTTGTCGGTTTCCCCTGCGCCGTGTGCTTGAGAAATAAATGCGAGAAAACCGATACCGAGAGCCGATATGGTGCTACCCACAAGCCAGTTAACCGTAACGGTGGCTCCCACCGCCGCCGTGGCATCAGTGCCTAGAGTGCCCACCATAGCCGTATCTATATACTGCACCGCCGTTTGCAAAAGCTGTTCAAGCATAGTAGGCCAAGCGAGAGTAAATATAGCGGGAATGAGGGCAAATTTACTGTTTATTTTTTTCATATATCCGCCCCCCTTTTCACAGTGATTTTACTAGTTAAATATATCACAATAAATATTTATTGTAAATATTTATTTTATACGATTAATTCACGCTCAACCACTAAAATTTATATTGTAAAATCATCGAAAACACTGTATAATTTATATGGATAAATTTGCGGCGGTGATTTAATGCTTAAAACCGAAATAGATAATAATTTCGAAAACGAAAAGAAGGTATGCAGCAACTGCGGAACAGTTTGCAGTTTAAATGATACGTATTGCAAAAAGTGTTACTATGAGTTTAAAAATGACGATGAAGAAAATCTTCAGGTGATTGAGGGTATAGATAATTCCACCGTCAGAGAATTTGTAGGCAAAAATTATGATTATTATAGGGAAAAATTTATCCGTTCGGGCGATAAAAAATTCTTTATCCAGTTTAATCTTTGCGCCTTTCTCTTTGGCGTACATTGGTTCTTTTACCGCAAAATGTATAAGGTCGCTATAATTTATAGCGCAGTTTTAATTTTATTTTCGGTCCTCGCTTCCGTTATAGTTCCCGTAATCCACAGCCAAGATATTAAGCACTATGGGGTTGTGCGCGAGGTAAGAAAAGATTTCATAAATAACGACAAAGATTATTATCATTATACAGATGAAAACGGTAACAGCCAATGGGAAATGACAACTGAATATAAAAGAGTTTCAAGGGATTATGATGCCCTTAAAAAGAAGTTGCTCAATGCATAGGTGTGGACTATGGTTATAGGCAATATATTAAATTTCGCCTTTAGATTATTCGCCAACTGCATTTACAAAAGGCATATTATCAACCACGCCGAATATAATGAGGGAGGAACATCCTTTGGCGCGGTTGTTATAGGTCATCTCGCTAACGGAGCCGTAGAAACCGCCGTTTCATATATTCTCATTTTTATTCCGTTAATAGGAAAATGGAGCAGTATATTGCTTGATATTATATTTTGATTTTCAAACGAAGACCAAAGATAAAACGCCAACCGAGAGGTTGGCGTTTTTATTATGACTTTTTGCTTATTATAAAATAGCTCGCCCAATAAACCAAGAGCAAGAAGCACATCGTTCCCGAAAGCACGGAAGCAAGTTCTGATTTATGAAGAATTTGGAGTGTAATAACCGAAATTGCTGACGCTATTATATAAACCGTAAAGGCAACGCTTTTCGCCCTATTGGCAATAGCGATATTTCTCTCATCGGTTTCGGATATTTCCTGTTTTTTAAGTGTTTCTTCATTTTTAGTAATCAGAAAATAATTTCTCACCCTTACCGCGCCTATAACTATAAGGGCAAAACCGAAGGATGAAAAATACTCATTTTCTGTATCAATAAGCAAAAACGAAAGTATAAGGGCTACACCCAAAACTATATATCCAATGCCGAAAAACAATCTCATTTTTAATTTTTTCTTATATTCCATAACTAGTTCTCCTCAAAAATAAATATATCTTCTATGCTAACACCAAAATATTTAGCAATTTTATAGGCAAGCTGCAAGGAAGCATTATATTTCCCGTTTTCAAGAGATATAACGGTCTGCCTCGTAACCCCCACAGTATTTGCTAAATCCTCTTGGGTTACACCTTTTTCTTTTCTTAATTCTTTGATTTTATTATCCAAGCCATTTCCTCCAAAAAGTAAAGTTAACTTTACAATTTTGATTATATATCATACTTTTAAAATTGTCAAGTATGTTTTACATTTTATAAAAAATTCAGAGGAGTGACCTTAGTCGCTCCTCTAAAATTTTTATTTTTACGCTTTAATTTCGGGTAGGCTTGCAGCCGCAACCGACTGACCTACTCTTCTTGATTTTTCATCGGGAATATGAAGTTTGCATTTCTTTGCAAGCTCCGGGAATTCATTCTGAAGCACTTCGTTGGCGCGGGAAAGAATAATCACTCCGCCCTCACCCGAGGTTACACGACCCATAATAAGCACGTGTTTAATATCATAGAACAAACTATAATACGCAATTGCATAACCGAAATATACACCGATGGTATCGTAAATAGCGGCGGCGCGGGGGTCGTTCTTTTCCATAAGTCCTTGTACGACCTTTAACTTTTCGGCGGGAGAAAGCGCCTCATCAAGTTCTATTCCTGCAGCGGGGGCAAGTTTTATTACGGCGTCCTGAGAAAAATACTTAACTCCGCAACCGATATCTCCCGACCATTCATCAACCATAGCGTTCTTTGAGAAATCCACAGGCACGAAGGCAAGTTCGTTGAGCCAACCCGTAATATTACCAGATGGGTCAACATATCCGCCGGCTTCACTTGTGCCCATAGCGATACCCAAAACCGAATTATCATCTAAATCCATAGCTCCCGCAAGGGCGGTAACATCACCATCGTTTGCAACCTCAAGGGGAACGTTTTCGCCAAACTCCTTGGCGATATCAATATACATATTCTTAACTCTTTTTTCGAAATCCTCCTTGGAAACCTTTAAAAAGAGGGATGCCACCATTATACGATTATCAATATAAACACCTGCCGATGATACTCCTATAGCATCAACCCTGGGCAAGTGCTCTGCAGCCGATTTCATAGCAGATAAAATTCCATCATACTGATACTGCGGGTCGGAATTGATTTTGGGGAACCACACAACCTCCTCGGAATATACGCTCTCGCCATCTATAACCGCGCTAACCTTACGGTCGGAGCCGCCTGCATCAAAACCGATGCGGCATCCGTCTAAATGGCGGCCTATGGGGGTGGCGGATTCTTTAGTAACAGGGGCATTTTCTATAGGCGCCCAAACACACTCGAAATTTTTCTCATAAACTCCGGACATAAAATCATTATCGAAAGCGCGCGTGCCTTCGGCGGCGTAAATCTTCGATATGCCTTCATATATAAGTTTAGAGCCCGCTATAATAATTTTGTAGCCGCCCTTAACCCATAAAAGTGTTTTAACAACACGCTCAACCACTCTGAGATTTTCTTCATCGTGACCTGTGTTATCGGGGAAAACCGTCATAGAAAAAGCGGAAACAAATCCTTGGTTACGCTCGATACCTATTACCAATTTTTCACCATTTGCCGCCTTGGCTCTATCGGTAAAATCATTAAACACCAAAATCATGGGCTCAAAACCATTATCTAATTTTGCTTCATATTTAAGCTTCATATTTAACCTTGCCTCCTATGATGGTTTTCATAACATTAAATTCACTGTCGCAAATAATAATATCCGCATCTTTGCCGATTTCTAAAGAGCCCTTGCGGTCATCTGCGCCAATGGCTCTGGCGGGATTTAAACTTGCCGCCGCTACCACCTGCCACAAGGGCATTTCGGTATTTTTATAAACATTTTTAACCGCATCGTTAAGTTTCAACACGCTACCCGCAATAGTTCCGTCTTCCAAAAGACATTCTATTCCGTTTACGATAATCTTCTGTCCGCCAAGCGTATATTCGCCGTCGGGCATACCGCCCGCGCGGGTGCAGTCGGTGATAAGCACCAACTTATCCCCCTTGATTTTTGCAATCAATTCAAACAAACCCTTGTGAACGTGGAAAGTGTCGCAAATGAGCTCTGTATAAACATCGCGAAGAAGCGCCGCTCCAACCACACCCGGATTACGATGGTGCAAGGGAGTTTGGGCGTTAAAAAGGTGGGTTATATGAGTTGCGCCCGCATCAATACCCGATAGCGCCTCCTCAAAGGTAGCATCGGTATGACCGATAGAAACCTTAACATTGCATTTTTCCCTTATTTTCTTTATGGCATCGCAACCGTCTTCCATCTCGGGCGCCATAGTCGCAAGAGAAATTATATCGGAATTATTTATAATAAAATCTGCATCGGGCGCTTTTATGTGAGTTTCCGCCTGAGCGCCCTTCTTCTTGGGATTGATGAAGGGACCTTCAAGATTTACACCAAGTATCTCCGCACCGCACCAACTCTTGCTTTCCTCCTTCAAGGAGCGCACCACATTGAGAGCCGCGTTAATTTCTTCCATACTAACCGTCATAGTAGTAGGGCACCAAGAAGTAACGCCGTTTTTAATGATACCGCCCGCCATCTTTTCAATGCCTTCGGCGCTGCCATCTGAGGTATCTTCACCCAGATAGCCGTGAATATGAATATCCACAAGGCCCGGGGCTACAAAACCTCCCTTGGCATCTATAATCTCGGCGCCTTCGGGCACTTCGTTTGCATCTATTATTTCGCAAATTTTACCTTCAAAACCAATGGCGGAATTTTCCATTATTTTATCCTTTAATATTATATTTCCGTTTACTATATACTTCATAAAATGCCTCCTGCCTGATTTGGTATATAATATGATTATATTGTAAAACAATATAGCGGTATTTGTCAACTAAAGTTTACAAATACCGCTATATAAAAATCATAAAAGCAACAAAAAGGTGCGAAACTTTACAAAATCAAGTGTTTTTCCGGCTTTTATGTAAAGTTTTGACTACGGAAATACAAATTTATACGTTTAATGTTTTTATCTTCTTTTTTGTGAGAAGTTGAACCAAAAACACTATTCCCACGCCGATGTTTTCCGCCATCAAAAAGGCGGCGGCACCCATAATGGGGGGCATTATTTGTCCGCCCGTAGAAGCAGATGCCTCAGCGGCGGCGGCAAATTCGGGCTTATAGCCCGTTTTCTTCATAAGCGGTATAGTAACCGAGCCGGAGCCCACAGTATTTGCAACCATTCGCCGAAAGGTTGCGATTTGCATTCGCAAACCGCCCTTGTTCGAATCCCTATCCCCTTTTTAGCCAAAAATAAAAACCACCCGTTTGGGTGGTTTCATTTTTATAGGGATTTTTCCGCGCACTGCCGTGCGCTATCGCGCTGCGTGCGGCTTGCCCTCATAGCGCCATAATATAATATTTTTTAATATATCAATCGAATTCAAAATTCAGTTTTGACGTGCCGTTTGGAAATAAAAATAAAACATTATATACCCCTTCAATGCATGTTTTTGTGCTAATTTTTATATGCTTATCATTATGTGTAATAGTGGTATTTGCCTGAAAATCATAATTACTTATTCGTCTACAAATAGTTTCATTGTTTTCATAGTTATATTTACACATTATTACGGCAATAAAAATCATTTTTTCTGCTCTATTATCTTTCATAAACCATTCACCTCAAGAGCTCTATGTTTCAAATTTTGGGTATAAAAATCGGCGATAAAAACACTATAACAACTACTTTTCAGCTGACAAAAATAAATTTCTATCAGCCACATAATACAAATCCATGCGTATATACTTATATAAGTATATATTCAATCGTATGAATTGTCAACGAAATATATATTTATTAAAATATATTTGAGAGGTGATTTTGTGATTAGAATTTGTTTAGATAAGGCACTTGATAAACATAATATCAGCCGATACGAACTTGCAAAGCGCACCGGTATCCAATACCAAATTATTGACAATTATTATAAAAACAAAGTCAGACGATACGATAGTTTCATTTTAGAACGAATTTGTATCGCTCTTAATTGTGATATAAATGAAATAATAGAGATTATTAAAAAATAGCACCTGATTCCTCGTGGAAAAGGTGCTGTTTTTATATTAATAGATAGCGCTCGCGGGGCTATAGTTTTAAAAAAATTATGCAAATCCGTAAGAAATTGCATATCATCAAAACAGAGTTTTGTATATCATCATTACGAAAGCAATGGATAAAACCGCCCTTGTTCGAACCCCTATTCCCCTTTTTAGCCAAAAATAAAACCACCCTAGTGGGTGGTTTCATTTTTGGAAAGGTAGTACAAATTCGAACCCTTTTAAAATTTTTACCTATATGTTCGAACCCTCGTAAAAGCTAATTGTAAAACCCAAACAACGATAATAAAGTTTGAAATATGGAAAAGGCAAACAATGCTATTGAAACGAATTTTAAAATCTTTGCTATGGGATAATGCCCTTTTGTTTCAAAAAACTTCCCAAAAAAAAACAAAGATAACAACAAAGGAAAAAACATTATAAATACCAATATTCCCTGCACCGATTGGGAAAACACGATATTTTCAATTACTTCACTTCGAATCATAGAGCTCAGCACAAAAAAACCTATAATAAACAAAACGAAAACTAAAATACTTATTATAGCGATAAACAATTTTTTGTCTAATTTTTTCATTTGTTATTCTCCTTTGCTGTGTTGATAGATGCGATAAGCATTCTCTTAATTTCCAAACAGTTTTCTAATAACGAATTACTCATCTTGTCATCAATATATTCAGACATATAAAGCAATTTTATCCAATATTCCGTTTCAGCGGTTTCCTTTAGCGCTATGTGCATTTTAGAAATAAAGTCCGCTTTACTTTGACCATAATTTGCTTCATTTATATTTGCACCGATACTTGTGCCGCTACGAACTATTTGTTTTGATATTATAGTTTCCTTTTTATTCTTAATTAAGTGCTGGTGCAGCTTTACAATTCGCGAAGCAAAAGCAATAGATTTATCTATAAGTAAGTTTTCTTTCATTTAAAACACCGCCTTTTCTTATATTATAGCAGAAATCCAAGGCGAAATCAATTATTCA
>JAZNWP010000035.1:0-7823 GCA_045593385.1 Acutalibacteraceae bacterium | reverse complement strand
AAGACCGCTTGGCCTCCGACTTTGTTTTCTAATTCCATCAGCACATAATAATCTGTTGTGCTATGGACAATAATTTTGTTATTATAATCATTAGCAATAAAAAAAGTAGTAGCGTTTTTTGCGTCCTCTGATCCTGACATTTTAAATACGGAACACATGAAAATTATGCAACAAGCAAAATATAATATCTTTGTTGGTTTTTCAAATATTTGATTTAAAAAAGGTTTTTCTTTTTTAGCTTTCTCATCGAATTCTTTTTCCTTTTTTTCTGAATATGCTTTAATTTTTTGAGAATAAGACAGGTTTCCTTTGATGAAAAAAACAGGAGACAAATTATTATAAAGTAAAAAAAGTAAAAATATGAGAAGTACTATACCAAAAAGAACATTAATTTTTTTAAAAACGCCAAATAATATAGCTAAAAATATGGCACAAAGAACGCTTGCCATTATATTGTTTTTCCCTATGTAACTTTTATATTCGAAAGGGGATGTAGTAATGGCGTTAAGGAAAATATATGCGAAATACAAAACGAGAAGTATTGTAAAACAAGTTTCTATAACACTACCAAGGCTTAAATCGATGTAAATTGATGGAATTCCATAATAAGCAATTTTACCTTTTTGATATTGAAAAGTAAATAAATATGCTAAACCTAAAAACAATGAAATAATAATTCCGTTTTCAAGAATAGTATTGAACATCTTTTTCATAACTTCACCGCTTTTTGTTTTATTATACCACATTTCTTTTTAAAAGTAAATTAAAGCAGTATAAATTCTCTTTAATCACAAATAATAGTATCACGATTTGAATTTAAAGGAGATTTATATATGAAAGCAACAGGGGCGCAAGGCGGAGCCTTGCGAATTAATAATGAATAGTGAATAATGAATAATTTCGGTGTGCCTTCGGCACGATATAAATAATGTCGGCAAAGCCGACACATTAATTATTCAATATTCATCATTCATTTTTCATTATTCATTAATTCAAAGAAAGAGGAGTTAATATATTATGAAAGCTACTGGCATTGTAACACGTATCGATGCTCGTGTTATAATAACACCAAGAGCTATATAGTCGCATAAACACTGGGTTTTTCACTGATTGCGCAAGCAACAAGGTTCTCTCAGGCGTCAAAATCTTCGATTTTGCTAACGCCGTGAGGTCCTTGTTTTGTCCAAAATATTTCGAGAAAACAATCGGTTTTTAGGCTTTAATTGTTATTAAAGCGAAGTGTTAAAATACATAGCAAAGAGCCGGATGGACACAGATGTTCATCCGGTTTTTTTATAAATAAAATATAAAATCATGGCGATAATATTCCTTAATTGCATTGCGATTCCCTTAAAATAATAGAAAATTTAAGGGAATATTTTAAATAAGTTGTTGACTATTCCCTTATAAATGATTATAATATAAGGGGAAGAAAAGGAGGATAAGGGAATGAGAACTTTTAATTACTCTGTTATTAAAAATCAAAAATGGGATTCTGAAATTTTAGGACTTATAGCTGCAATATATAAAGAAGCAGGGAAGCAAGAATTGTATCTTAAGCAACGTCCGGAAGAATTGGAAAAGTTGGTCGAGATTGCAAAAATTCAAAGTACGCAAAGCTCTAATGCGATTGAGGGTATCGTCACTACAAATACCCGTATTAAGCAGCTCGTTGAAGAGAAAACTACACCTAAGAATCGTGATGAGCAGGAAATTGCAGGTTATCGCGATGTTCTCTCGATTATTCACGAAAGTTTCGATGCGATATCTTTGTCCCGCAATTATATACTTCAACTTCACAAAATCATGTACAGCCATATGAATAACCCTATGGCTGGTCAGACAAAGAGTGTTCAGAATTATATTAGTGCAACCTATCCTGACGGACATACTGAAATCCTTTTTACGCCACTTGCCCCATTTGAAACACCGGAGGCGTTAGATAAAATCTGTGATGAATACAATCGCGTTATTGGAAATATGGAATTGGAGCCGTTAATCGCAATTCCAATTTTTATTCACGATTTCTTATGTATTCATCCTTTTAACGACGGCAACGGAAGAATGAGCCGTTTGCTCACCACCTTGCTTCTATATCGAAGCGGATTTTATGTGGGTAAATATATTTCCTTAGAAGCAAAGATTTCCAAGAATAAGGACTTGTATTACGATGCACTCGGATCTTCTCAGCATGGATGGCACGAAGGTACGGAGGATACCGTTCCATTTATTAAATATTTGCTTGGAACTATCCTCTCAGCATACAAAGACTTTGGAGATAGATTTGCTCTTGTTGAAGAGAAGCTTCCTGCCCTTGAGATGGTTCGAAAAGCCGCTATGAATAAGATAGGGCGCTTTAATAAGCAGGATATACGTGAATTGTGTCCGACGCTTAGCCTTAGTTCCGTAGAAGGAGCTCTTCGTAAAATGGTAGCCTCCGGCGAACTGAAACGTGAAGGTAAAGGCAAATCAACCTGTTATATTCGATTGAAATAGATGACAGTTTTGGAGGAATAAAAAATGACGGAAATAGAAAAAATAGAATACGCAAAATCGTTTATCGATAAGTTGGCTAACGGAATAAATCCGCTTGATGATACAATTATTAAGGAAGATGATATTGTCAACAATATTCGGCTGTCACGGTGCTTCTTTTTTGTGTCGGATATCTTGCGACAGGTCATCGAGAATGGCGGTACAAATAAAAAGAAAAACGGTAAACTGCGCTTTGAATTATCAACAGAAGAATTAGCAAAATTCCCATATTCGAATTCGCCGATTGCTATAAGTGAAATTGCAAAAAGGTTAAATTCCCTTATAAATGATGAATCTATGAGAAAAATTTCTCATAGAGATTTAACAAATTGGTTGCTGTCTGTCGATATGCTTTTTGAACATTCTTCATTCGATGGAAAGACTTCAAAACGACCTACAGAGCAAGGAAGCGATATCGGAATTTCCACTGAAGTCAGGACGGGACAAAGAGGTGAATATACCGTGGTTGTATACAATAAAGAGGCTCAAACTTTTATTGTAGATAACCTTGAAGCAATTATCGCCTTAAAATACAACAAATAATTCTATGACATAAAACAAGCAGGTGATATTTCACCTCGCTTTATTCATTATTGCTATATCGCTCCCAAAGCAGTTCACGAAACCTTTCCTTTGGATAAAAATAGGTTGTTTTTCCGTTGATTTTTTGTGTTACTAACCAATTTGTATTGACTTCTTCGTTTATTTGGCGAGTTTTTAATATACCGTTTTCTATATAATCGTAGAAACGATATCCGTCAAATGCAAAATCGGATTGTGTTCGGTTAAGTGTCGAAATAGCGCTTTTGTCCGTAAGTTTATCAAAGCAAACGATTGGCGTGCTCATAAAATAACGTTCAAGCAGTTCGCATGTCTTTTCGTCGTCGGAATATATATCGTATAAATAACCGCAAATATAGTCGCCAATGATAGATAAGTCTTTTACCTTGATATCGCAAAGAAATAGGGTGAATTTACTTGCAAAATGCGATAGTTGTATGCATTTTCGCCTATCGAAGTAAAACAACTTTGCTCCCCACTCAAGCATACGGTCGCCTCGTTCTTTTTCAATAATAGACTTTATTGTCTTTGCATTATTAGCACATTCTTCTGGCATATTCAGTTTATATCTGTCTCGAAGAAGCTTCGTTGTATAAATAATCATATATTCACCGCCTTTAATTTATTATATCACAATCAGTCTAAAAAGTAAATTCGTGCAGTATAAATCCCCTCTAATTACAAATACCAACATCACAATTTGTAATATAAGGAGAAATGTATATATGAAAGCAACAGGGGCGCAAGGCGGAGCCTTGCGAGTGAATAGTGAATAATGAATAATGAATAATTTCGGTGTGCCGTTGGCACGATATATATATAACGTCGGCTCCGCCGACACATTAATTATTCAATATTCATCATTCATTATTCATTAATTTAAAGAAAGAGGAGTTAATATATTATGAAAGCTACTGGCATTGTAAGACGTATCGATGCTCGTGTTATAATAACACCAAGAGCTATAAAGCCGCATAAACACTGGTTTTTCGAGCTGTTTTTGAAGAAAAATTTTTGACAAAAACAGCACATTTTGACATATACATAACAAAAAATTAAATATCATTTTTGGGCTGATGATAGGATAGATTCATCAGCCGTTTTTAATAGTTTAACTAAAAAATGTATAAGTAATACGGTTATATCTTGACTTTAACTAAAAAATATGTATAATAATTTTAGTTATATTTTTGGGGTTAGATCTAACTAAAGGTTTTTTCAGTTAGAATGTTTGATTTCGTGTTTAAATAAAAAAACAAGAATATTTTTTAACTACAAACATAGAATAGGAGTGTTACTGAATGAAATTAGAATCTAAAAGAGCTGGTATGGTTATGAATACAACACGAGGATATTCTGCATTTATCCCTGCGAAACTTCCACCTGAGCCACCTATTATTATCGACTCAGAAATGCAAAAACTGCTTTCTTTAGCAGATAGAAAACTTGGAAGACTGGATGGAATAACCCAAATACTGCCTAATCCTGAATTATTTGTTGCAATGTATGTAAAAAAAGAAGCAGTATTAAGTGCCCAAATAGAAGGAACTCAAGCTTCTCTTGTAGATGTTTTAAATACACCATCTAGCGAGACAAATGATCGCGCCTATAACGAAGTAATAGAAGTTGTAAATTATGTTAATGCTATGAATTGGGGATTAAAAGAACTTCACACATTACCTCTGAGTTTAAGATTGATTCGAAACATACACAAAATACTTTTAGAGGATGTGCGAGGTTCCAATAAGAATCCTGGTGAATTCCGAAAAACGCAAAATTGGATCGGACCTCAGGGTTGCACGTTGGAAACCGCCACATTCATTCCGCCCACCGTTGTGGAAATGGAAAAAGCAATGTCTGATTTGGAAAATTACATGTATGAAGATGATGATATTCCCGCTTTAATAAAAATTGCTTTAATTCATGCACAGTTTGAATCTATCCATCCATTTTTAGATGGTAATGGCCGTATGGGTAGGTTGCTTATTACCTTTTGGTTGTGCCAACAAGAAATTTTAAGTCGACCATTATTATATCTTAGTTATTATTTTAAACAGAACAGGATGGAATATTATGATCGATTAATGGCTGTTAGAATAAAAGGCGATTGGGAAAACTGGATTAAATTTTTCTTAAGGGGAATAGCGTCGGTATCTGATGAGGCTACGGAATCTGCAAAAAAAATCATCGGATTACAAAGTAAATATTCCGAATTACTTTTGCAAAATGATAAAAGCAATAATAACTATACGGTATTATTGAATTTATTATTCGAGAGACCCATTATAACTAAAAAAGAAATCTCTGATGCGTTAGGAATTTCTTTACCTACAGCTAATACTATAGTCGAAACCTTTTGCAAGCTTGGTATACTTTACGATAAAACACCAGAGAAAAAGAGATATAAAACTTTTGTTTTTGGAGAGTATTTAGCGATTCTTCAAAAAGGGACAGAACTTAGGAACAATTAAAACCAGAAAAACAACGAAAGAGGAGTGGATTTCCACTCCTCTTTCGTTGTTATATTATTTGAGCAATGCTTTAAACTCTTTTCGTTCGCGAATTGGGTCAAAGCAGTGGTTGTTGGTAAGAGCAGCTCTGAAACCGTCAAGGGGCGTTTCGGTAGCATCACTTATTGGCTTTTCTCCGCCGACCAAGTTAAATAACGGCGCAGAGTATTGATAACTGTCTTGTTTTACAAATATTGTATCCTGCTCGGCGTGGTATCTTGCTTTTTCAAGTTCTTTTATAACTTCATCGTATTTCTTTTCACCGCACAGGAAAAAGGCTTTGTCAATAAAATTATAAGTTAATATATTATTGTGGAACTGAAAATTTTTATCGGGGAAAAGAATGTATATAATTTGCTCAATAGCGTTACAAACGTCTAAGGTTTTATAACCAAACTGAAGTGAAGAAATAAACTGCATCAGCTTTTGGTCTGAAAGGGTTTGACAATGTTTTCTTTTTTCCATACCCTCTAAACACCAAACGAGGAGATCGCTTCTTTTGTCTTCGTCTTCTTCGGTTAAAGCATATTTTTTAGCCGTTTCTAAATCGCCTTTCCAATGATAAGATAAAACTATTCCGTGAAGAGCTTTATCGTGCAGTTTTTGCGAAGGGTTGTTTTCTAAAACAATTTTATAATGTTTAATAGCACTATCGATTAGTCTATTAAACTCTTCCTCATTGTTTTCGTCTATCGTTCCGCGTTTTTCAAAAGCCATATAATATTCTGCCGAGGCAAGCCATTCTGTATATTCCATATTTCCTGGGTATTCCTGAACGGCTTTTACCGCAATTTGATAATTCTTTTCCTTATCATCGTGTTTCCAATATTCAAAACAAGCCGCATCAAATTCTGCTTTTCGCAGGTCTTTTTTATATGTGTCCATACCAAGCAAAAAGTCGGTTGTTACATTAAATAAATTAGCAAGTGGCGGCAAAAGTGAAATATCGGGCATTGCGGAATTCGTTTCCCAACGGCTGACTGCTTGGGGCGAAATATTAAGAAGTTCTGCGAGTTTTTCTTGGGTCATATTATTTTTAATTCGTAAGTCTTTTATAGTTTTTCCAAATGTCATAAACTCATTTCTCCTTTTAAGTTTTTTGACCGGTCTGATTATATTATAGCAGAAAGAATAGTGATTTCCACCTCTCGTTAGTTGAGAGTTTATAAATTCAAAATTGAGTTTCAAGTTCAGTATAAATTACCACAAACAACAAATAATAGTATCACGATTTGAATTTAAAGGAGAATTTATATATGAAAGCAACCGGGGCGCAAGGCGGAGCCTTGCGAATTAATAATGAATAGTGAATAATGAATAATTTCGGTGTGCCGTTGGCACGATATATATAATGTCGGCAAAGCCGACACATTAATTATTCATTCTTCATCATTCATCTTTCATTATTCATTAAATTAAACAAAGAGGAGTTAATATATTTATGAAAGCCACTGGAATAGTTAGAAGAATAGACGATTTGGGGAGAGTTGTTATTCCCAAAGAAATCCGTCGCACTATGAGAATCCGTGAGGGAGATCCGCTGGAAATTTACACCTCTGCCGGCGGGGAAGTGATTTTTAAAAAATACTCGCCGATAGGGGAGTTATCGCTCTTTGCGGCACAGTACGCCGAAGCGCTGTCAGACAGCACCAGGCTATCGGTTGTAATCTGTGACAACGAGCACGTAATTGCGGCGGCGGGTGTTTCTAAGCGTGAGGCGCTCGACAAGGCGGTTAGCGAGGAGCTTCTCAAAATTATGGAAAACCGCAAGACCTTTATTGCTGATGGTACAAGGGCTGTGGCGGGCTTTGAGGGACTCGATAAAAAGCTGTGTGCTGCGGTCCCCATTATATCGGCGGGTGACGTGTCGGGCGCGGTGGTTTTGCTTCAAAATGAGGGGGCAAATGAAGCGTCTGAAACAGATATAAAGCTAGCAACCGTTGCCGCAAATTTTCTTGCTCGTCAGCTTGAATAAAATTTATGTTGAAAAAAGTTTAAAATGAAAGTATAATTAATGTGCCGTATTTTGTATTAATATGGTGCATTTTTTGTTTGAGGTGTCTTATGGAATATATTTTGGCATCTGCTTCGCCAAGAAGAAAAGAGCTTTTAAAGTTTGTTACAGACCATTTTAAAATTATCTGCGCCGATATTGATGAAACGGTGCCGCAAGGCATTTCTTCTTTTGACGCGCCCGAATTTTTGGCAAACAAAAAA
>JAZNWP010000034.1:0-9549 GCA_045593385.1 Acutalibacteraceae bacterium | reverse complement strand
AGGAGGATATGCCCTTCCTGCCCGACGGCACTCCTCTGGACATCGTTCTGAACCCCCTGGGCGTTCCCTCCCGTATGAACATCGGTCAGGTTCTTGAGGTTCATCTGGGCTATGCAGCTCAGGCTCTGGGCTGGAAGGTAGCCACCCCCGTGTTCAACGGCGCAAACGAGCAGGCCATCCGCGAAACTCTCAGCCTGGCAGGTCTCCGCGAGGACGGCAAGACCGCTCTCTACGACGGCCGTACCGGTGAGAAGTTCGATAACGATGTCACTGTCGGTTGGGTTTACTTCCTCAAGCTGCATCACCTCGTTGACGATAAGATGCATGCCCGTTCCACCGGCCCCTACAGCCTTGTTACTCAGCAGCCCCTCGGCGGTAAGGCACAGTTCGGCGGCCAGCGTTTCGGTGAAATGGAAGTTTGGGCTCTTGAAGCTTACGGCGCAGCCTACACCCTTCAGGAGATCAAGTCGGAGGCCAAGCGGTCTTAGGAAGACAAGGCATATTATCAACTCCTTGGCTCACAGAACGACATGGCTACGATCCGACTTGTATAGGCGGCGCCGTAAGCTTCAAGAGCCCAAACTTCCATCTCACCGAAACGCTGACCGCCGAACTGGGCTTTACCGCCGAGGGGCTGTTGAGTAACGAGTGAGTAAGGACCTGTGGAACGGGCGTGAATCTTATCGTCAACAAGGTGATGAAGTTTAAGATAATACATATAACCTACGGTTACAGGATTATCGAAGGGCTCACCTGTGCGTCCGTCATAAAGTTGAGTTTTAGCATCCTGAGTTAAAGGAATGCGTGAGAAATCAAGACCTGCGCAGTCAGCGGCTGCAACCTTGCTGCTCTTGGTTGATTCTTCTGCCATACGGAAGCATTCTCTGATATCGCCTTCGTGGGCGCCGTCAAATACAGGTGTGCAGATATTCCAACCAAGCGCCTTTGCGGCATAACCCAAGTGAACTTCAAGTACCTGACCGATGTTCATACGGGAAGGAACGCCCAAAGGATTAAGAACTATATCAAGGGGTGTACCATCGGGAAGGAAGGGCATATCTTCACTGGGAAGGATGCGAGAAACAACGCCCTTGTTACCGTGACGGCCCGCCATCTTATCGCCCACAGAAATCTTACGCTTCTGAGCGATATAGCAACGAACAACAACATTAACTCCGGGACTGAGTTCTGAAGAATTTTCACGGGTAAATACCTTAACGTCAACTACGGTACCATATTCGCCGTGAGGTACTTTAAGGGAGGTATCTCTAACCTCTCTCGCCTTTTCGCCAAAGATAGCGCGGAGAAGGCGTTCTTCAGCGGTAAGCTCGGTTTCACCCTTAGGTGTAACCTTACCAACAAGAATATCGCCTGCCTTAACCTCGGCGCCTATACGGATAATACCGCGCTCATCAAGGTCCTTAAGAGCATCCTCGCCCACATTGGGGATATCGCGGGTAATCTCTTCGGGTCCAAGCTTGGTATCTCTGGATTCGATTTCATATTCCTCAATATGAATTGAAGAATAAATATCTTCGCGAACAAGACGCTCATTAATAAGAACAGCGTCTTCATAGTTATAACCTTCCCAGGTCATAAAGCCGATAAGAGCGTTACGGCCTAAGGAAATTTCACCGTTATTGGTAGCAGGACCGTCGGCGATAACTTCGCCTTCCTTAATCTTCTGACCTACCGATACGATGGGTTTCTGGTTGATACAAGTGCCGTGGTTAGAACGAAGGAACTTAATGAGTTCATACTCATCAATTTCGCCGTTCTTAGCGCGCACCTTAATAGTATTTGCGCTAACATAGGTTACGGTACCTGCGCGTTTAGCGAGAACAACAACGCCGGAATCCACTGCGGCTTTATATTCCATACCGGTTGCAACAATGGGAGTTTCGGGACGAAGCAACGGAACTGCCTGCTTCTGCATGTTAGAGCCCATGAGCGCACGGTTGGTATCGTCGTTTTCAAGGAAGGGAATCATTGCGGTTGCTACGGAAACTACCATCTTAGGTGATACGTCCATAAAGTCAACGCGCTTAGCTTCAACTTCCATAAATCCGTCACGATAACGGGTATTAACCTTTTTATTCGCGAAGAAGCCATTTTCATCCAAGGGCTCATTTGCCTGAGCTACAATGTAATCATCTTCTTCGTCAGCGGTCATATATACAACCTCATCAAGCACCTTGCCGGTCTCAACATCAACGCGGCGGAAGGGCGCTTCAATAAAGCCATACTTATTGATTCTTGCATAGGTTGCAAGATATGAAATAAGACCAATGTTAGGACCTTCAGGAGTTTCGATGGGACACATACGGCCGTAGTGGGTATAGTGAACGTCACGAACTTCGAAGGATGCGCGGTCACGGGAAAGACCTCCGGGACCTAAAGCAGAAAGACGGCGCTTGTGGGTAAGCTCGGATAAGGGGTTGGTCTGGTCCATAAACTGAGAAAGAGGTGATGAACCAAAGAATTCCTTAATGGCTGCCACAACGGGTCTGATATTTATAAGTGACTGAGGAGTGATATTTTCGGTATCCTGAGACTGAAGGGTCATCTTTTCGCGGACAACTCTCTCCATTCTTGAGAAACCTATTCTGAACTGATTCTGTAAAAGCTCGCCTACAGAACGGATACGACGGTTGCCGAGGTGGTCGATATCGTCCACGTTGCCGAGGCCGTTGTAAAGACCAACATAATAGTTAACAGATGCAAAGATATCATCAAGCACAATATGTTTGGGAATAAGAGCATCTGCGGCTTCAACCAAGGCAGCTTTAAGTTCTTCTCCGGAAAGACCCTCTGCGAGTATTTCTTTAAGAACATTGAAGCTTACCTTTTCGTTAATGCCTTTTTTATCAAGCTCTGCAAGTTCATCGCCAGTGAAATCAACAAAGTCCTTAAGGTCAACCATTCCGTTTGAAAGAACCTTAACCTCTTTTACATTGCCTTCTGCATCCTGAACATTTACATATACTTCGGAAACGCCCTTGGTTTCAAGCAAGGAAGCGAGTTCCTTAGAAACCAAAGTATCGGGCTCTGCAAGAAGCTCACCTGTCATGGGGTCAACTACTGGACGGGAGATTACCTTATCTCTAATACGAGCGCCAATAGCGAGTTTCTTATTATACTTATAACGGCCAACGCGGGAAAGGTCGTATCTATGAACATCAAAGAATAACTGCTCAATATATGCCTTTGCACCCTCAGTGGTTACGGGCTCACTGGGACGGAGTTTCTTATAAACTTCGCGAAGTGCCTCTTCAACCGTTTTGGTTTCATCGGCTTCGAAGGTGGCTTCCAAACGCTCGTCCGCGCCTAAGAGCTCACGGATTTCATTATTAGAATTAACACCTAAAGCTCTGATGAAGGTGGTGATGGGGAGCTTTCTGTTCTTGTCGATACGAACATAAAGCACATCATTTATAGAAGCTTCATATTCAAGCCATGCACCACGATTGGGGATAATGGTTGAAGAATAAAGCTTTTTACCTGTTTTCTCTTCTACCTTATAGGCATAATAAACGCCGGGAGAACGAACTAACTGGGAAACAATTGCACGTTCAGCACCATTGATAACGAATGTTCCCGACTCGGTCATAAGCGGGAAATCGCCCATAAATACTTCGCTTTCCTTAATTTCACCTGTCTCATTATTTAAAAGACGGGCAGTCACACGGAGAGGAGCAGCATATGTTGTATCACGAGCTTTACACTCGGTTACATCATATTTGGGTTGCTCATCGATGCGATAGTCAATAAAGCTAAGCACCAAATTACCGCTATAATCGGTAATTGATGACATATCATTAAAGACCTCTTTTAAACCTTCGGTGATAAACCAATTGTATGAGTCTTTCTGAATCTCAATGAGGTTAGGAGTATCAATAACTTCATTGATTTTCGAGAATGTCATACGAGTGTTATTACCCAATTGGATAGGTTTAACCATTTTAGTTGGCTCCATAGGTTTACAATCACTCCTAAATTTTTTTTACGGCAACTAGCCGCAAGTATTGATAATAAGCGGATTTTTCGACATTTTTTAGCTTAAAAAACTGCCGTTTTCTAAAAAAAGGCGCAAAATCCCCCATCATCATTAGTAATTCATTATTATAGGACAAAACAAAAAATAAGTCAAGGGGTTTTTTATATTTTTTTGAAAAAATTTTACCTTTATTTCCCAAAGGATAAATTTGAGCGTTTTTCGGTTGAAAAATCCTACGAAATTTGATATTATTTTATTAAATAGTAGAAAGGAGTGAGAATATGCCAAATTTACCCGAGGTTTTATCCCCCGTTGGCTCTAAAGAGTGCTTAGAGGCAGCCGTTAGGTCTGGCGCAGATGCAGTTTATTTAGGCGCTAAAAACTTCAGCGCCAGAAGAAATGCAGAAAATTTTGATACAGATGAATTAAAAGAAGCCGTAGCTTATTGCCATGTCCGTGGCGTAAAAGCATATCTCACCCTTAATATAATGATTAAAGATTCCGAACTCCCTGACGCTTTCAACCTTGCCAAAGAGGCATACTGCGCAGGAATTGACGGAATTATTATCGCCGATTTAGGTCTTGCTAAAATTTTAAAAGATAAAATACCCGATTTAAAACTTCACAGTTCAACGCAAATGACCGTTCATTCCCCCTCCGCCCTCCCATATCTTAAAGAGCTGGGTTTTCTAAGGGTTGTTGCCGCAAGAGAGATGAATAAGCAAGGTCTCCTTGAGCTTTGCCAAGCCGCAAGTGAACTTAATATGGAAGTGGAAGTATTTGTGCACGGAGCGCTATGTATGTGCGTATCAGGTCAGTGCCTTATGTCTTCGGTTTTAGGCGGTCGAAGCGGTAACCGAGGACTATGCGCAGGTCCTTGCCGTCTGCCCTTTAAGGTTTCGGGCGGTACGGGTTACGATTTAAGCTTAAAAGACCTTTCTCTTGTAGATTATATAGGCGAACTCAAAGAAATGGGCGTTACTTCCCTTAAAATAGAAGGCAGAATGAAACGCCCCGAATATGTGGCCGCCGCCACCGCCTCGGTTAAATCCGCAATTTTAAACCAATCCGTTCCCGAAGAACTGCAAAGCTCTCTTAATAATGTTTTCTCCCGCTCGGGCTTTACTGCGGGTTATTACGAAAATAAACTCGGCAAAGATATGTTCGGCATTAGAACTAAGGATGATGTGCTTTCGGCAGATAGCAAAACCTTCGGGCTTATTCATAATATATATAGAAATGAACGGCAGAGCGTTGGCATTAATATAAACGCCGAAATTAAAAACGGTGAGCCCATCACCCTCCAACTTACCGATGGGGAAAATAACCTTATTATCATCGGCGATAAACCGCAAAGAGCGCAAAACAAACCAACCACAAGGGATGATATTAAAAAATCCCTTGCAAAGTGCGGCGGAACACCCTATTTTGCAAAGGAAATAAATATTGAACTTGATGAAGGTTTATTTGTTAGCGCATCAATACTCAACGATATGCGAAGGCAAATTCTTTCGGAACTGAGTGAGCGAAGAAAGAACTCTGATAGAAAATGCGATAGTTTCTACGAAAACTCCCCTTCCCCCATTCCTTGCCATAAAGAAACCAAGCTTATCGCCCGTTTCTCAAGTAAAAATCAAATTCCCGAAAACACAAACGGTCTTTGGGGCATTATGCTCCCCTTAGAATCGGCAATTCCCGAAAGCTTACCCGATAAAGTACTTATTGCAGATATTCCCAGATGGATTCAAAGCGAATATATTTTAAAATCCCGACTAACTGAATTCAAAGCTAATGGCTTTACCCACGCCTACTGCGGAAACCTTGCCGCCATAAAAATCGCAAAAGATTTGGGATTTAAAATTATCGGCGGTATAGGACTTAATGTAGGAAATCGCGAAACCGCCCAGTTTTTAAGCGATCAAGGAGTGGATATTATTACCCTTTCTGCCGAAATGCAGATGGGTGATGCTAAAAATCTTAATGCTCTCGCACCCAAAGGCATATTCGCCTACGGTCGACTTCCCTTAATGCTCACCAAAAACTGCCCCCTTAAAAACGGCAGAGAATGTAAAGATTGCGATAAAAAAGGTATTATAACCGATAGAAAAAATATAGATTTCCCCGTTGAGTGTCGCGGCACATCGGTGGAAATTCTAAACTCCGCTCCCCTATTCCTCGCGGATAAGCAAGGGGATTTGGGTGTCTTTGATTTTCTGCTTTTATGGTTTACCGATGAAGAAAAATCAACCGCCGCCAAAATAATAGAACAATATAAAAGCGGTGGCAAAACCCCAGATAATTTCACAAGAGGATTATATTATAGAGAGTTACTCTAAACAAACAAGATGGCGGAAAAATCCGCCATCTTGTTTTTTGTAGGGATACTGTCCTCGACTGTCCACTAAACTTATTGATATTTACCTTCAAGTGCGTCCTTGATTTGATTTATAAGCTTCTGCTCCTCTCCGCTTAGCTCGCACTTCCAAATTATTTCCGGCATTTCTGCTCCCAGAGCTGCTTTAAGCTTATCGCTCGAAAGCATACCGACCGCCATAAACAGTTCTAAAACCGCCTTTTCGCCCTGCCCTTCAATATTGCACATCAAGTTGTTATCCTTTTTAAAAATTTCAATAGTCATAGAAGCATCTCCGTTTTTAATTATTCACCTTGTTTTTAATTTTAAGGAAAATATATGTGCCGCTTAAAATTGCGAGAGATATGATAAATATCATATTCATATTGTCGCCCGTTTCGGGGGACTTGGTTTGCGTATCGGTAGTGGGTTTGTTCTCAGCGCTTCCTTCACCTGAAGGGGCAGAGGTTTTAGCCGCCAAGGTATAGATACTGAAGTGGTTGGTTTCGAAAACAGCCATATTATTGGCGGTATCGATGGTTACGACGTGTGGGATAGTGTCGCCCTTATCATCCACGTAGTAAACCATAAGGTCCTTGCCGTCGAATTTTTCAGAAATGGGTATGCTTACCGTGAATTTTCCGCTTTCCAGCTTCTTGATATTTTCCTTGATAGAACTCGAATAAAGTCCGATATCAAAGCTTTGGGTTAAATCGACGTCAATGGCCTTCTTAATTTTATCATACTCTTCACCCTTGGTGATTTCTTCAACCGAAATGAGAGTATCAAGGGGAACGAAAGCTTCATCGGAAGAAACTGTGATTTTGGTTTTGGTATCTACATTCTTATAGACAGGCATAACCATCTTATCGCTGCCGCGCCATATAATCATTTGATATTTAAGTCCGTTAATTTCGGTACTGCAAACAAAATCTTCAGATTTAACACCCTCTATTCCAATTTCTGCTTCCATATCTATGCTCGGGTCAAGATGCTGTCCCGTTTCCGCAAAATTTTCTCTATCCAAAAGTTCAAATAATGTGCCTTCCGATTTTAAAACAACCTTGCCTTTACCCAAATAATCATCAATTCTCTTTTGAGCGGCGGCTACCATTGCATCTTCGGTAAGAACAGTATTATCGGAAACATAAATTATATGGTCGCCTTCCACCTCCATCAATGTACTTGCATAAACCGTACCGTCGATGGCGAAGTTACCGTCTCCGCCCGCAAAGGTTATGAATCTCTCATCAGCGCCGTAACCTGTATCGATTTCGAAGTTTTTATATCCGATTGTATTCTTGAACTCATCCGAATAATTGATAAGTTTGTTGGTGTTATCGGTCTCCGCATCACAGGTAAGCCAATAGTTGACGAGTTCCAAATCGTTAACCTTAAAGATATGTGGCGCAAAATATCCGCCGCCCATGTCTTCGCCTTTAGGCATTGAAGCTACGATTTCATCAATTTCGGTTTTCAAATTTTCATCGTAAACAAAATCCAATTTGATTTTATGAGTTTCAAGGATAACCTCATTATCATCAATAAGAGAGATATATAATGTTTTTTGCGCCAAATCAAAAGAATCTATATGGAAATTAAATCTGGGATTACATTCAACATCCATGTATTTATAATAAAGCGAATTATACAACCCCCATTTTCCATTTTCGTCTGCTGGAGCAAATCTCTTTACCGTAAGGTTGCCTTCTTCATTTAAAATTGAGGCGAATTTATCACTAACTGTCGTATCTAATTTGAGAACCTGGTAACCATTCATTTCACCATAGAAGCAAACACTGTCACTGTCCAGATATTTCTCGCTTATCTCGGTGAAGAAACCGCCGTTCTCAATCTTGAAACCTGCGTCGTTACCGCAAATTATATCACCGCTACCTGTGGGGTAATTGGTTTCAGGGTCATTTTCCTCACAAGAAAATGAGCCATCTTTTAAGGTGATGGTAGGAACTGTAGCGCCACTTGGAACAACAACCTCAAAAAGTGCTTTAGGATAAGCAAAATCGCCTATTTCGTGGTCCCATTCATTAGCCGCAGAGTGACTGCCGTTTTTCAGCGTAACACTTGTGTTTTTGCCGCTAACACCGGTCAATAAATAAGTACTGCCTTTGCCGCTGTATCGGATAGCATTATTTATATTACCCTCTGCAATAATTGTGAGGTCGGCGCCGGAAACGGAGAAAAGATATGGGAGGTTATATCCCGGACCTAAAACGATGTTACCGCCGTTAAGATATATCACTGTATCTTTGGTAACATCAATAGAACTTGTCATATTGATGTCGGTAGAAACGCTGATTTCTCCGCCGTTTGCCACCGCCGCTTTGAGTGAAGTCTCATCGGTTACGGCAGTTTCTGCGAAAGTAGATAAAGGTATTATGCTAAATACCAACGCCAAAGCAATAACTGCGGGGAATAATTTCACTAACAACTTGCGCATTTTAACTCCTCCTTTTTAAAACGGGTATACCGTTTATATACTTATTATACTACCCCCCTCCTCCGATTACAAGTAAATAAATTTTCATATATCTCACCCTTGACAAACACGTTAAAAAACAATATAATTGTTTAGCAACAATTTAAAATATACAGAGATGTATCGAAGTGGGAACGTTTGTGAGCGCTGCCGGTGGCAGATGAAGCGAGCAATAAGGAGTGGCCGCGGTCGAAATTTTTACACGGCAGTGTTAAAAAATTTCGGGCACTCGGGCAGGACATAACGGGGCTGACTCGAAACATAGTCGGGTCTGTCACTTAGCCTATCTCCGTAAACCCTTTATTTATCGGGGTTTTTAGGACTTCGGTTTGCACTTTTGAAAATCTGCATCTCGCAGTTTTCTCGCAATTTAGGTTTTGGCTTTGCCTTTACAATTTTATATGGAGACGTATCGAAGTGGTCATAACGGGGCTGACTCGAAACATAGTCGGGTTTGTCACACACTACTCTTTGAAACTCCGCTGTTTATCGGCATTTACGCCGAGTGCTTATGCACTTTTGAAAACTTGCATCTCGCAGTTTTCTCGCAATTTAGGTTTTGGCTTTGCCTTTACAATTTTATATGGAGACGTATCGAAGTGGTCATAACGGGGCTGACTCGAAATCAGTTAGGGAGCAATCCCCCGCGAGTTCGAATCTCGCCGTCTCCGCCAAGGACTCCTTGAAGGTTTTATCCTTCAA
>JAZNWP010000033.1:0-2162 GCA_045593385.1 Acutalibacteraceae bacterium | reverse complement strand
AGTTGGAGATATAGGTATAGATTCCGAACACTTTACTGAATACAATGTAACGAGTTTTTCTAAATACTATAATGAAAAGGTTAAGAGCGCACCTCAAAGTGATAAGTTTAATAGCTTTATAAGTATCCTCGAAACAGATATTAAAAAGTACGCCGATAAAGTAAAGCTTGTTGCAGATGACTTTAAATCCTTATTTTAAATTTGTGCGATTATTAATAAAAAGGTCGATTGAATATATAAAGATAGCGAATTTTTGAAAGTGTGTTAAAAGATGTGCAGTAAAATTAATAATGATATCCGAACAAAATTCAAACGTTTACAAAGTGAACATAATTTGGATGGTATTATAGAATATTTATCCTCTATCCTATCGACTAACGATGCAGATAATTTGTTAGCCGGGTTTTGTTATTGGAATATTTCGGACAGTTATGCTATGCAACGCAAGTCTGAGGAACTATACGCTAATCATCTTAAGTTTTGCAAAATGTTAGATGCTATGGACTCAAAATACAATTTTTGGTCTGTTTGCGATGCCACCCAACGTTTTACTCTCGAGCTTGGTGACTTCGGCGATTTTTGGTGGGAGCATTATGAAAAAGCCGTTGACTTAAATCCTAAAACAACAGATATTGAACGGATTGTTTTTGATACTCACGCAGCGGCAATATCAATGAATCCAAAGGTTGAAACATCAAAATCTAAACTATATTTAGCAAAGGATAACTTCGAGAAGTTTGTTAAGGACTCAGCGAATCCTGAAAACAAGACGTTTTATAAACTTGTATATTCATCTCTTGTGCTAAAAGGCTTTGGTGATGAAGAATATGATATCATAAATCTTTGTAATAGCGTTATGCCTTTTTTAAAGGAAAATTCACTTGAAAGTGAATTTGCTGTCGGTGAATGGGAACGTTTGAACGCTCCTCGTTCCAGAAAAAATATGGCACAGGTTGGTATAAATCGTGCCATAAATGCTTTGATTGACGTAGATAAAAAGTCACAAGCAAAAGAATTATACAATGAAGCGTTAAACTATGGGTTCAATCGCAATACATATATCGAAAAAAGGTTATTCGGTGATAAATATTAAGTATTTAAAATTATATTTGGTGCAGGAGAAGTATAATGACATTTGAAGAAAGAAAAGCACTTGTAAAATCATATCTCGGCAAGACGGTAGATATTAAAATCGACCGTCCTATAGGTTATGTACACAAGAAAGAAAATTACTGCTTAACTTATCCAATCAACTACGGATATATCCCTGGAGTTGTTGGTGGCGATGGTGAGGAACTTGATGTTTACTTGCTTGGTGTGAACGAGCCCGTAACCAAGTATAAAGCACAAATAATCGGTATTGCTCATCGCGAAGATGATGTTGAGGACAAGCTAATTGCGGTGCCTACCGATATGGTCTTTTACCAAAACAAAATTGCAGAAGCCATACATTTTCAAGAACAGTATTATACAACAACGGTTGAATCTATATACGAAAAATCCGCAGGTGCTGTTGTTTACACTGTATTAGATGATAAGATTAAATATCTGCTTATCAAGTCGCAAAATGGGGATGTCGGTTTTCCTAAAGGGCATATTGAACAAGGGGAAAACGAAGAAGCTGCTGCATTGCGTGAGATTTATGAGGAAACATCCATTAAGGCGGAACTTACGGGTGATTTTAAAGTTAAAAGTGAATACACCATGCCCAATGGCAAAAGTAAAACCGTAATATATTTTACAGCAGTGTATGCTAACCAAACGCCTAAGCATAATGATGGCTTTGAGTATAACGAATATATGCTACTTGAATATGACGCTGCTTTAAATTCACTGACTTTTGAAAATTCGAAAGAGATATTGACCAAAGTAAATGAATTTATAACTAATTGTAAGGATTAAAAATATGAATAACCGCATCATAAATGACATAACAAACTTCATATTTGTTGAGGACAAACCGCAAAAGGTGGATGCTATTTTTCTGCCCGGCGGTTCCCATCCTGAGCAGCCTGAATATGCTGCTGAGCTTTATCGCAAGGGATATGCTAAGTGGCTTGTTCCGTCAGGTGGAATCAGCGTCAAACGAGACAAGTGGCCCGGCGTTCGCTCGAAAGCAGATATATACAATGGCGACTATCAATCCGACTGTGAGTTCTTTA
>JAZNWP010000032.1:0-1545 GCA_045593385.1 Acutalibacteraceae bacterium | reverse complement strand
GTAGAAAATCCAAACGAACTCCGATCCGGATGAAATTTTAACAGTAGTCTACTATAATATAATTAGGGCTATGGTTAAAATTTCACATTTTTCTGACGGACGAATTTTTCCAATAAATACGACAGCTCAAGGCGATATACGTAGAAACCGATTAAGCATATTTCGCAACCGTTATTCCGATCGGTTAGGAGCTTGGGACAGCTAAGGGACACCTGCCCTATTTGGATAAGAATGAGAAATGAGTCACCAATTATCCAATTGGAATCTAGTTACCATGTAACCAAAGTATGCCTAAACCATTGGAATTAAACTGAAAATGGCACAGTATAATTTATGATCAGTTGGAGGGCAAGTTAGGAATTGGAAAATAAGGAGAGAGGGGGCGTGAGTCAGCCGAAGGGAGAGATAAGGATGAGCTTAATTTGTCTTATTATCAATAGTGTTTGAATAGTGTTCAAATAGTGTTTGAATAGTTCTCAATAGTGTTTGAATAGTGTCCAAATAGTGAATGATGATGCGTGCATGTGTCATCGACCTTGGATAAAAACAAAAACCATTAAAACTCTAAGCTTACCGGTAGAAGCCTTCTACCTTTTTGTTTTACCGATTCGTTGTTTTACGGTATAGCGTAAGATATGGAATAATTCGTAGAAAATCCAAACGAACTCCGATCCGGATGAAATTTTAACAGTAGTCTACTATAATATAATTAGGGCTATGGTTAAAATTTCACATTTTTCTGACGGAAAAGATCTTTTTCAATAAATACGACACTTCAAGGCGATATACGTAGAAACCGATTAAGCGTATTTCGCAACCGTTATTCCGATCAGTTGGGAACTGGAAGTGAGTCACCTTGGACAGCTAAGGCACCTGCCTTAATTGGATAAAAGGATAAGAATAAGGGTAATGAGTCATTAGAATCTAGTTACAGAATATGCCAAAACCATTGGAATTGAACTGAAAATGGCATAGTGTAATTTGTGATCAGTTGGAGGGCAAATTAGGAATTGGAAAATAAAGAGAGAGGAGAGAGGGAGGGGAGGCTGATTCATTTCTCTATAAATAGAGGGAGTGTGCCTTTGTTTTCTTCACACCTTTCCTTTACAAATTACCTAGAAACTCTTATGCTTTTATGTTAAGTTCTTTTGCTTTTGTTAAAAAAAATTCTTTGCCTTGTTTTCTCCTTCCTCTTGGCCGAACCACCACCCCCTTCCATAGGTGGGTTTTGCTTCATTTTCAAACACAAATCTCTTCTCTTTTCTTGATCTTGGTAGTAGTAAGAAAAGGTTTCACTTTAGGTAGTGATTTTATGCACAAAATCTCTCTTTTCCTTAACTAGTTTTCTAAAAGAAAAGTGATTTCTTTAAAGTGTTTTTAGAAAAGCTTTTCATAAGTTTTTGTTGCTATTTTGAAGAGATATTCATGGCTATGTTCTTGAGTTTAACTTATGCAAAGCTTCCATTTTTATGGTGATAATACAAGCCTATGATGGTGTATAAGATTAAGGGTGCTAAAATTGTGATTTTAGTACAAAACCTTAAC
>JAZNWP010000031.1:0-29382 GCA_045593385.1 Acutalibacteraceae bacterium | reverse complement strand
TACAAGATTTGGTTTTTTCGTGATAATTACATATTTTGTTTGTTTTTTTATCTCTATAAATTACAAGTTTCATATCTACCTCCTTTTAATATCCTCGCGGATCAATCTTTTGATATATGTTGCTTTTGCCTCACCCGCTGCAAGGCGGGCGGCAAGCTGCTCTTTAATATCGGCATCGGTGGGGTAAAGCTCCACGCGCAATTGCTCGATTTTTTGCTTATAACGCTTTTTTGCCTCGTTCATTTTTACCTCCTTATATCCCGCTTTTAATAAGCTCGATAATATCGCTTTTTGCTTGCTCGTAACCTTGCGCGTAAGCCTCGCTGATTTCCTGCTCTTGCTCATCAAATACCGCGAGGATATCTTTAAATAGTGGCTTGTAACAACTATCTTTCTCATCGTAATAAGGGCATTTCTCGCAAGTACCTCTTTCCCAACAAGAGCACAAAGCCAACGCTTTTTTAATCTTATCTTCCATATCAACCTCCTTAAATTATCTTATATTCGAGTAACAAGCCGATGCTTGCGGCAATCGTTGCGATTATAAAGCCTAGCAAGGCACTCAAAATCCTTTTCTTTCTCATCCCTGCCTCCTATGCCATATAAAGCAAATAATAAGCTCTTTCCTCGGGTGTAAGGGGTAATCCCAAAACCAACTTTGCAATAATTGTTCTTTCCATATTTTACTCCTTTGGGCGGTTTAACCGCCGCCCTCGGTTTTATATTAATTTACGCTCCAACCAAGGTGCCATTTTAACCACGCGCTTGCCGTATGTTTCGGGCTCATTTGTGCACGGGTTAAGGGTTGCAACAAACTCCTCAATTTCGCAAGCCGATTTTGGCACCCATACGAGCTTTGTTTCAAAGTTTCGCTTGGCGATATCTATTAAAACGGCTTTCTCGGTTTCTTTCTCTACCAAATAACCCATATCGCCCTCCCTTTATTCCTCATCCTCGGGGATATCCAACGGCTCCAAAACGGCAACAAAGCAGGTGCTTTTTATTTCCTCGCTCGGATCATCCCACCCGTATTGGGTTACGGTTTCGATTTCGTAAACGAGGTAACTTTCATACTCCCCGCGGCAATCCTCGGCGTATCCAACAAAGCAAACGGCGGTTATTTTCTCGCCCTTGTATTCGCCGCCAACAACGGGCTCGCTCTCAACGATGTTTACACGGCGTTTGCCGATATTAAAAGTGCCCGTGCCATAATTATTGGTGATTTTGTAAGTTTCCATATTTAACTCCTTATTTGTTTTTGGTACCTCCCCGATCCTCGGGGAACGCTCACCGCCTAAACCCTTTTTATCCTCGCGGTGTCGAGTTTGTTATTAAAGCTCAAATAATTTTCCTTTATAACACTCGTCATTATATGTTAGCAATTCAAATTTCGCGTGCTCCTCGCGAGTGCAATAACATCCGTCCAAATGAACATATCTTGCGGTAATGTTAAAATCGGCATAATCCTTATTTTCTAAATGAACGCGCACCATATCCAATTTTTCGGTATACATAAAGTGATCCGCAACAACATTGCTACCAAATAATTTTTCAATCGCTTTATCAAATTGCTCAACTACCACTTTAAGCTCCTCTCTCATTTTGTATCCGTTGCTCTTAATCATTCTTAACTCCTTTTGGCTTTCGCCATTGCATTTGATGCTATTATTATATACCCCGCAGGGCATAAAATCAACCATATTATGGTAAAAGAAAAGTAAATAAAATGTAAAAGAGTAAAAAAGAAAAGCCCTTGCGATTTCTCACAAGAGCCTTTCAAATAAAAGGGTTAGGATATGGTTAAATTAATAAAGCCCCGCCTTGCTTATTGCGATGATGCCGCGGGTATTTTGCCCCGCCGCCGTAATCGGCAAGGTGGTTATCGTATCGGTAAAAGAGCAAAGCGCGCTATTGGTATTGCAATTAATTGCAAAGCTTTGCACATAACCGCCGCGGGATATCGTTGGGCAATTCATCCCGTAAGTAATTGCCACGGCGTTTGTTTGTGCGCTGTTTACATAAACAACGCTCGAATGTTGCCCCGTGGGCGCATAACAAATAAACTCGCCGCCAAACACACGCAATAAACCGCCCGAAAGCACATTGAAGATATAAGCATCGTTTGCGGTTATTGTAAGCGAGCAACGGCAATTTTTAAAGGTGCCTCCGCGGGATATATAACCGCTTGCCGCGGTGATCCAAAAACGGCAATTTTCGCAATAATTAACCACGGCAGCCGCCGAGGAAAACATATAAATATGCGAATTTGAGCCATTTGCAATGATATTGCAATTTTTAATATATGTATGCAAACCAAAGAAAACAATATAATATTTATCATCCTCGCCTTGCGGTAATGCAATTTGCGAGCAATTGCCGAAATCGAGGTAAACGCGCCTCGTGGTCGCGCTGCCGAGCCCTGCATCAATCCAAACATAAGGCGATGCGCTTGTACCCAAGCCTTTAATCGGTGCGGTTGCTCCAAATTGCCCGTAAATCTTAATTGTCATATCCTCATAAAGTGAGGAGGAGCCCGTTAAGAAAGCATTTACAAGCTCGGATAATTTAACATTATCATTTACGCCGTTGCAAATATATGCATATTCATTTGATTTTTGCATACCCAATACCATTGCTTGGAGCTCCAAGTATTGATCCAACGCCGTGCCCAAGCCCTCGCCGTCAATGGTTTTTTCAACAACCACAAGCACCTCGGTATTTGCCACTTTTGAGGATTTAAAAGTAATGGTATTTTTATTAGTTACCGTGTAATTTTCCTCTTTTTCGCGTATGCCGTTTGTGTAAACGCTCAAAAGGTCGGCTCCCGTCCAACCATAGGTGGGGATATTAAAGGTAACAACGGTGCCCGCCGAGGGCATAATAATGCTATCCTCGTACCTTAAAACGATTGCATCGTAATAATCCTCATATCCCTTTGCAGCTACGAGCCACGGGCAATAGCCCAAGGCGGTGCCGCTTGCGGTGGTTACCGAGCTTTCCTTATCGCCTCTTAAATCGGTTATATCGCCCGCATTTATTGCGGTTGCATTGGGTTGTACGGTGATTTTTGCCAAAGCTAAATCGTAATAAACCGCGTTGCGCCTTATTGCAGGGATGCTATTGCCCGTGCCCGTGATATAAACAAGGCTTGTTTTACGCACCGCTTGGCTCTTATCAAATCTTAAAACAACAAGATCAACGCGAGGCGTTGCGCCCGTTGGTGCCGTTGGTACGGTAAAAATTTTTGAGGCATCGTTTACATAAGGCTTGCCATTGATAACCGCGCGCCCTGCTGCAACCTCAATAATCATACCGCTTGCGGGTGATACCTTTAATGCGGTATCGCTCTTTATAACGCCCGTGGTAAGTACGGTTGCAAGCCAATCGCTTAAATCGTCCGCGTTATAATTCCTATCGTACCCCGTTATCTCGTTTTCATCGGGTAATGCATTATAAAATAATGATTTTTCCACCTCTTAACCTCCTTAATTGCCGTATTGTATTTTTTCCTCGTAAGTGCTTGCGGTTTGGTTGATCGTCCATTTAAGCACTCGCGGTAATATGTATGCGCCAATGCGGTTATCCTGCACGCGCACGATATCGCCCAAATCGTAATCGCGCCCAAATACCTTATTGCTGCCTTTCGTGTCGATATCGCCGTTAAAAGCCTCCTCACGGCGATATTTTGCAAAGTCTTTTTTGCCTCGCTCGCGCAACCACCCTTTGTAAGTATCACGCCCCGCCGTGGTGGTTAAATCGAGCTCCTTTTCCTCGCCCGCTGCATCGGTGTATTTTGCGCTTATATCCTTTGCATCGATAAATACCTCTCGGCGGTCAATTCCGCGCGCCTCCTCGGCTTGTACTGTGTCAAAAACACGCTCCGAGCCCTCGCCTTGTCCTCCGACATAAGCGAAATTGCGGTAATTGCTTTCGTCAATCGAATAATTGCCGCTCAAAAGGTTATCAAACATTTGCGAAAAAATAACGGTTGAGCTCTTATCCTTGCCTTTATAGATTTTATAAAGTAAAGATTTATCCGCGCCGATCCGCAATTTTGCTCCGCACTCGTAAGCCTTTAAAAGCTCATCGGTAAAGCTTAAAAGGTTTTCGTAACTTACTTGCGTTTCCTCTATCGCTTGCGATACCTCGCTATCCTCAACAACAAGCCCCTCAATTCGCCTTATATCGGCGGTTGCGGTTGCTCCCGCGTTGTTGTTTATCAAAGCATTTACCGCCGTTTTAAGGTCGGTTGCAAGCTGCGTTTGATTGCTTATGATACGATTTGCAAGGATTGCTTTTGCCTCGCGCCCCGTTGCGCTTATCATTACGCCATTATCGGCATCGGTAAGCTTTTCCACCTTTTCAATGAGCCAAATATAAGGCTTGTTTGGTATCTTAATATAATTGCCGTTTACAAGGCTTGCAAGGGCTCTATTTGTCGCCTTTGTATAGATTTCAAACTCACCCACGCCGTAATAAGCAAGCTCGCTCCAAAACTCGGAGGGCTCGATTATTTCAAAGCGTTTGCGCGTGTACTTATCCAAAACCTCCAAGTAAGGTATCATTATTCATACCTCCGCTTGTATGAAATGTTAAAGTAAATGAGCGCGGGATCGGTGGCGGACATATTAAAGGTGTTTTCGCCTTGCTCGATTTGGAGCCAATCATCGCCTCGGATTGTTAGCTTATCAAGCAACGGATCGCCCGCGGCATCATATTGCGAGCCATTTAAGGTGATATATTTATTTCGCTTTACGGTTGATATAATGATTTCGTCATTTTCTTTGAGGTCAATATCGAGCTCCATATACCACCCGTTTTGCGTGCCCGTGGAGCACGATAAACGCGGATTGCTTACATTACCCATTGCAACGATTGATATTTCCATACCCGCGGCATCATCGCCGTTGTTTTCAATTGTTTTTTCGTTGTCATCGTCAATAACTCCAAAAGGCACGCCCTCCTCGGGAAATCCGCGCCCCTCCTCGGGGAAATAAAGCAAATCAACGATATTTGCAATAACGGTGATAATTTTCTCGATATCCTCCCAATAAGGTTGCGAGCAATAAAGCGATAATTGCACCGCGCAACCTCTCGACATTCGAGTATATGGAGGCACTTGTGCGATGCCCTTTATTTGGATTTCGCGCCCCGTGCCGTCCTTTTCTATCAAATAACCCGTTTGCTTTGATTTTACAAAGGATTTGAAAAAATCAAGGCTCTTTTGCACATTGCCCACAAGCAAAAAGGTTAAGGTAATACCTCTTGCGGCTGCTCTTACATTGGTAACCTCGGTGCCGTCAATATAGGGGCTATCATCCTCGGTGTAATCGAGCTCTACGCCGTGCATATTTTCCGCCGCAATAAGTACAATTTTATCTTGGTTGTTTAAAAGGTCGAGGGTATCGCCTTTTGCATTTTTATAAAATAGCTCCATAGCCCCCTCCTATGCCATTTTTAAGGCGGTTACCGCCTCATACTTTGCTTGTCTTAAAGCATACCTTGTGGGCTTTTGAGCCTCAAAGGTTTGGTAAACATTAACCGTTTTATTGTTGTTGGTGGTATGGTTGCCCGCACCACTTGCGCCAATACCCGCGGCAATGCCTCCGCCCAATTGATCGGTTACAAAGCCCGAGAAATGGTTTATATCGCGTTTAAGCTCGCTTTCGCTATCAACCAAGCCCTTGCCAACGCCTAAACCTGCAAATTTGCCGATCTTATCCGCCATAACCTTTGAGGGTGAGTTTATATCGAAAAAGTCCTCAAAAGCATTTACGATGCCCGTACCAACCGCCTTTACGCCGTCAAGCCAATTTTTCGGATCGAGCATACCCGTTACCACGCCACCGATAAGCTCCGCACCTGCTCCGATTAAATCGGGCACGCTTTCTAGCAAAGTATCAATAATTGTGGTTGTAATTTGCGGCAAATCGCTCATAATTACGGGGATAATTTCGGGGATTGCATCAACGATTGCATTAAACAATTGTATTGCCCCGGCAAGCAATAAAGGCACCGCTTGTACAACCGCATTTACAATTGTGGTTATAATCCTCGGTAAATTTTGAGTTAAAGCCGCAATTATTACGGGTAAGGCATCAATCAAAGCATTAAAGAGCTCAATTGCAGCCGATAGGAGCAACGGGAAAGCCGTTAAAACCGCCGATAAAATCGTATTTATCAAGTTTGGCAATTCCGCCACCAAATTTGCAATAATTGTGGGTAAAGCTTGCACGATTGCGAGCAATAGCGTGGTTGCCGCCTCCAATAATTGCGGTACCGCTGCCAATAATTGAGTTATAAGCATCGGGATAAGCTCCACGATTTTTGCCACGATTTGCGGCAATAAAGTTGATGCAAGATTTAAGATTTGCACCACGAGCTCGGTAACAACGCCGAGCAATTGCGGCAATGCGGATAAAAGCGTATCCGCCAAAGAGGGCATAAGCTCCAATATGATATTTAAAACCATTGGCAGCATTTCGGTAATGCGATTTATAAGAGCATCAAATATGCCACCGATGCCCTCCGCAAAGGTATCCGCCGCGCCCTCGGAGCCCGCCAATGCTCCCGTTAAGCCCTCGCCGATCAATTCAACAAAAGGCTCGATATCTTTCAATAAATCCGCTGCCAATAATTTTAAAGTTGTCATTATTGGCTCGGCGATTGCTCCCAAATCGTTAAGGGCTTGGTTGAGCTCCGCCTCGGCATCTCTTGCATCAAGGATGCTGCCCGCGGTTTCCTCGTAAGCCTCACCCGCTTTGCCGAGTGATTTTTCGGATACGGCAAGCATAAGGGCTTGCTTTTCCGCCTCGGTGGTGCAAGCTGCTAAATCTTTATTAAATTGCTCAACATTTACGCCCGTACCCTCTAACATTTGCGTAAATGCGCCCGTTGCCTCGCCGAGCTTAATTGTTTCGTTCGCCGCCTCAAAGAAAGTTTCGGGCGTTAATGCATCGCCAAAAGTACCAACAACGCCCGTGGCAAGGCTTGCCCATTTTGCCGCCTCCTCCTCGCTATTAGCAAGCAAGGCGATTTGTTGGGCTGCCTCAACGGTGGTATCATTCTCACCGATTGCTCGGTAAAGTGTTTTATAAGTTTCCTCGGCGGTTGCCGCGGATTGCCCCGCGCCCTCAAAAGCCGCGCTTAAACGGGATAAATCCTCGCGGTGCTCTCTCGTGCTTTCGGCGAGTGCTAAAAAGCCCGTAACAAGCCCGCCAACCGCTGCGCCCGCACCTGCAACAACGCCACCGATACCTTTAAGCACGCCGCCAAGATTTGAAACGCCCTCGCCCGCCTCTTTGCTTTCATTGCCCAAATCGTTGAGTTGGTCGGTATAATCGGCAATGCTTGCCTCGGTTTTCTTAACTTGCGCTTGTTGTTCTTTGAGCTTTATGTAAAGCTTTTGCGCCTCGGCGGTGTTTTCCTTGCCCTCGGAGCGCATTTTATTATAAGCTTGCTCGGTATCGGCAAGCTTGCGTTTTTGCGCATCAAGAGTGCCATTTAATTGCTTAATTTTGGCTTGGAGCCCGTCCGTGGTATCGCTCCATTTGCCCATACCCGCGGTTGCCTCTTGAAATTCCGCATTTACGGTGCTTATATAACGGTTGAGCTCTTGGGTGGATTTCGTAAAGTTTGATATATCCGCCGAAAATACGGTTGTTACATTATTTCTTGTTTCCGACATTGATAATACCTCCCTTTAATGCCAATTTGCGTTCCAAGAATAAACGCGCTCCACGCTTTCCTCTTTTTTTGTGCCCATTTTGCCGCCCGTTTGCGGTTGCGAGGCACGGGATATAACCGCGCCTTGCCAAATTGCAACAAGCTCCTCAAAGGGCTTTTGCAGGATATCAAACGGGGATAATTTAAACCGATCCGCCACGCTCTCAATAATTGTGTAAATCGTTTGCGTAAAGCTCGGCTCTTTGCCCTGCTCGGCGGGGGAGGGCTCAACCCCCGCCTCAATTAGTTTTTTTGTGCTTTTGCCATTGTACCGCTCGGCATTGCCATAAGCTCACGGAAAAAAGGCATAAGCTCGCTCGTATCGATGCAAGCCGCCTCCTCCTCGGTCATTTGTGGAAAAAGTTCTCTCACAAAAGCAATCAAACGCTTATATTGATCGATAGGTTGCTTTTTACCTTTTAGCTCATCGGCTACCTCGTAAACCTTTAAGGTAAAGCCCGTTAAGAGCCTCTTACATTCATAAACCTTGCTCGGCTTATCGCTTGTACAATCCGCATAAATATTTAATTGTGCCATATTCTAACCCTCCAAACCTCTTATTGTGCTGCAAATAAAGTTGCAATATTATCGGGAGTTACTACTTGTGTAAACCACTTTGTAATAAGTGCTTGTGCATCGGTATCATCCTCGGTAACGGGTAAAGTGATATCAAGATCGCTTGCTTTGGTAGCATCCCAAATTTGCTTTGCGGCGTGGAAATCAATTGCGATTTCTTGCCCCTCGGAGCCCGTGCCGCTGTCAATAGTATTTGCAGCTTGTGAAATGCTTGTTACCTTGCCATTAAAAGCCCATACGAGCAAGCAAGGGCGGTTTGGATCGCCATCGTGCAAAGCATATCCGTATGCTCTAAAAGGACGGCTTGCGCCCGTGGGTGGGGTAACAATCGCGCTCTTGGTGCCAACGGTAATAACCTTGTGCCCAAGCATTTTTGCCTCCATTGCATCCGCAAGGCGAGTTACGCCGAAAGTACGAGCAACCTTGGTGCCTTGGTAAGTGGTATCTTGGAGCTCGTTATCCGCCCAAACTTCCTCGCCCTCCGCGTTGATTTCGCGGGAAATGCTTTTAACGGGGGCAACCTTTTCGGGGGTGCCAAACTTCATTTTGCCGCTTTCGTCAATGGTATAATCGGCGGTGTAAAAGTGGCTGCAACCTCTAAATTGTTTCATATTTTAATCCTCCAAATATTCGATAAGTTTAATATCAACCGCGCGGGCATCCCAACCGTCATAAGCTCCGCCAAAATCATAGCCCGAGCCGCCTATTATGTAGCCCTTGCCTTTAAGCGTGTTTATAGCCGCTTGCAAGCCCGTGTAAATGGTTGAAAAGTCTTTTGTGTAATATACGAGCGTGTATTCGTGTATTACCTCCAAAACGGCATTATCGCCGTTTAAATTATCATCCGAGTAATCCTCCCAAAAGGTAAAAAAACTCTCGGGCAAACTTGCGGGCGCGGTGCCTTGCTTGTAAACGGGTAAATTTAACTCCGCCAAATCGTCTTTAATTTTAGCCATTATTCATAACCTCCGATAAAACTTTATTAAACTCCTCCGCTTGCAAGGCTTGTATCGCTTTTTTGTGCTTTCCCGTGCCCTTTGTCGCCGCTTTAAGCTTGGTATCGGGCTTTATATGCGGGGTGCCGTAAGTAAGGTATATTGACGGCAAGCCGCCATTGCTTATGGTAAAGCCTGCTTTTACCTCCGCTTGCGTGCCCTCCCACTTTACGGCGGTTTCGCGGTCAATGCTCCGCTTTGTGGTGCCCGTGCGGTTAAAGTCAAATTTTGATGAGGCAACCGCCTTATCAACCTCATTTGTTACATAAGCATCGGTTGCTCTTAAAGCATTTTCGGTTGCTCTTTTGAGCGCGCCCTCTTGCAAGCCGTCTATCGTTTCGGCGAGTTTTAAAAAGCCGTCAAAATTTAAACCAAATTTATTTTTTGCCATTTTAAACAACCCTTTTTAAGCTTATTACCATTTGCCGCCCCATAAGGTTTGTATCATCGGGGATACCGTTTACCTTGTAAGCCGTGCCGTTGATTATTAGCTTATCGCCGCTTTTAATATCGGCTTTATACCAAGTAACAAAGGTTATGCTTTCCTCAACCGCTCCCAAGCCATTTGCCGTGATAACGGGGCTTTGCTTTTGAGTAAACTTGCCGCGGATATTCGGCTTTTCCGCATCCGTCCAAGTTTCTTGCTCGCGCCCGTGCACCTCGGTTAAAGTGCGCTTTTGGTGGATCGCGGGCGTTCGCATTTCGCGTATGCTTGCCGCCTTAAACATTGCTTGCCTCCTTATCCTCACTTATTGGGTGATTTACTCGCGCATCGTTTACCATTTGCGCGGATAGTGGCGATAAATCGCCGAGGTCGAGCAAATCATTGGTTATTTTCGCAACAAGCCTTATTCCTGCATCGCTCGCAACATAGGTTTTGGATACGCCGCGAGAATAAAGCAAAGTTTTTGCAAATTCCGCCCAATCGGCAACAAAGGTATCTTGCCCGCTATCGCCCACATTGTTCATATTGCCTATAATTTCGCTTTCCGTTCTCGACATATCGCCACCTCTTTTAATTTTAGTTACAAGGCGGCGCGTTTAAGGCGCACCGCCTCAATGATTGCTTTAATTATGCGCCCGCGCCAACGGTTGCAACAACAAAGCCCTCGTTTACAACAACATCGCCGCCAATTTGAGCATCGCCACGGATTGAAAGCAAGCCGTTTCCAAACTTGTAATCCTTGCTTACCTCGATTTCATAATCGGAGAAAAGGTCGAGCTCGAAATTGTGAGCTTGTCCATAAACAAGAGTGCCCACGGTAAGGTTGCTATTGATAACATATTCAACGATTAAACCGCCCTCTTTAATCATACCCTTGTTGGGATTTGAGCCGTTGGGGATGATTTCATAAACCGCTTTCTTGTCGGAGCCTCTTACCTTGCCCAAGGTAATAAGATCGTTTTTGTTGAGTTGCAAAATTGCATTGCCTGCAACATTTTCATCGCCGCCGTAAGCAAGGGCGATATCGCGCACGGTGTTTTCATCGATTGCGACAATTGCAAGCTTTTTGGTGATTGCGGATGCACCAAGCTTGGTGGTAATGATTGCACTTGCCTTTTTTCTCAAAGCATTAAGGGCGATTTCGCGCACCTTTGACTCATAAGCAAGAGGGGATTGCTTGGTTGCCTCTTTTGAAATGTAAGAAAGCACGGTAATGGTTTCGGGCTTAATTTCAATAACGCCAAACTCGGGATCGCTTTCGTTATAAGCCTCGCCCTCGCCTTTGGTTGCTGCAACGGAGGGTGCCTTAACATAAGCAACCTTATTGCTGCCCATACCTTGGCAATCCTCAACCTTAACCATATCAACGATTGAGGAAACGGTATTAAATCCGTCATTGATACCGCTTACCTTGGTGGGGGTTGCAAGCTTGCCACTAGAAACGAGCACACTTCTTGCCTCGGTATTTTCGATTACCATTTTGCCACTTTCAACAAACGCTTTTGCGCGTTGTTCCATTACTTTTGCTTGTTCATTATCCATAGTTTTTGCTCCTCTTTGCTCATAAATTTTTGATAAAGTTCTTTCGCCCTCAACGGGGATTTCATCCTCGGCGGGGGTTTCGTCCGCGGGCTTATCGAGCTCCGCAATAATTTCGTTGATTTCGGCAATTTTTGCAATTACCTTATCGAGGGCGGCTTGTGCTGCCTCTCTTGCCTCTTTGGTTTCACCGTCAACCACGGCAGCGCGCAAGGTTTTTTCCTCGGCTTGTGCCTCTTTGAGTTGATTACGCATTTTTTCGGTTACACTCATAGTTTTTAGCCTCCATATTTTTTAAGTAAGATTTCCAACGCATAATCGCGTTGATTTTGCCTCGTTTCCTCCGCCTCCACGGGTTTATCCCACGCCTCCGCGAGCTCTAAACTACGGGCATATATTGCCGTATCCTCGTATGCGGGAGTATCCACCACCGACACATCAAAAATGCGGTCAAATTTCGTAATAATGCGGTGCAAAGCCTTGCCTTTTCTTTCGCAAGTTTGCTCGGCAACCGTAAATGCAATGCTCATCTTATCAATAAGCCCCGCCTTAATTCGTTTATACATATCGATGCAATCTTGGGTATCCAATAACTCGGCGCGGATTTTAAGCCCTCTTTCGTCAACGCTGCAAACAAGGCTTTTATTGCGCGTTCTTGCAAGTATCGGTATTGCATCGCTATGGTTATATTTGAGGGGTATATCTTTCATATTTGCGCCCTCAAAAGCTTTCTTATCGATCCTTTCGTAAAAGCCGTGCTCCTCCGAGCAACCAATAAGCGTTTCGCTATCAAACACGGCGGCATAACCCTCGATAACCATTTTATTGGTGCTTTCCTCCTCGCGCATTTCGATGCTAAAATCATTGATATTTGCAAGGCGGATTTCCTTATTGTTTTTAATTGTTGGCATTTGCTCCCTCCATACTCGGTGCGGCTCCCGCATCGTCTATATTGTTATATCCGCGAGGCATTGCGTTGCCACCCTCGGTGGGTGGGTATCCGTACATTTCGCGGATTTCGTCCTTTGTCCAAATTCCCGCGGCAATCGTTGCTTGTACAATGCTCGTTGTTTCGCTTGTGCTCATAAGTTGTATTTTTTTCGGATACATTACAATCTCGCTCCCGTTGGTTTCCTGCCATTGGGAAAAGAAATATTTTGTAAGCTCTTGCCCGAAAGATATTGCAGGGCGTTCCAAACAACGCTCGTAAAACGCCTCTTTTTGTGCCGAGTTAAAATCGCCCAAAAGCATTGCCATTGACACGCCCTCGTGCATCAATATATGCTTTTCAAAATGCGCCATTGTTTTTTCATCCACAAAAGCAATATTGCGCTTTTTATCTATCCAATCCGCGCCATTGTCAAGCACGGCAACGCCGCCTTTATTTTCTCTTAAATCCTTAATAAATTGATCGCGAATTTTTTTGATTGCCGAGCTTTCGCCTGCAAAATCTTGGTCAAAAGCATTTACTTTTAAAATTCCGTCAAAGTGGCAAGCACATTTTGCAGCCTCGGCGATGCTTTCGCAAATAGTACGATATCCTTGTAAAGTATTAAGCCTATCGCGCTCCGAGGCATCATTCTCGCCGCCACCGACAAACTCCGAAAATTCATAATCCTTTTTCCAAATTATGATATCGTTAAAATCAAAAACAACCTCGCCCGTTACCCCGTCAAAATCAAAGCCGATTTTCCTTTTGCCGTCCGTGTACTCATAAATGCGCCACGCTTTGGGCGTTAAAATATGCATCGCGGTGTATTTGATTTCACCGCCAACGGTTTTATATTTTTCGGGATATATAAAGCAATTTTTTGTAACGGCTCTTACAAAGAAAGCTTTATATAAAAAATCCGTCATTGTTGAGTAATTATTCGGATTTTTAAGCAGCTTTGCAATATTATGATCCGTAATAACATTTTGCTTGCCGGTTTTGGTTTTAATATAACGAGGCGAGTGCTTGCTAAAAAACTCGGCTTTGAGGCGTATACTCGCCATTACAAGCTCGGAGGCGGTTACATTATCGCCAAAGCTCGTAAAATGCGGAGTATATCCCGCCATGCTTTCGGCATAGCTCAATTGCTCCTTTTTTTCTTTGCCTTTGAATAAGTCTTTAAGCCAACCCATTTATACACCTCTCTTTTTAATTATAATCTTGCTTTTTACTCTTTTTTTCCCGTATTTTTTAACGCAAATATCGCTTGTATTCCATTTCCTTTTTGTAAAGCGTTGCATAAAGGATAATTAAGCAGGCGGTGCCGTCTATCTTTCGGGAGTATTGCCCGCCGATTTTATCGGGCATTATATAATCCTTGCCGCGGTCATAACTCATTTTTGCCGTGGTGTTTGCAAAGCACATTTGATCCACGGGATTATTTCCGTAATTTATCAACCTTGCTTGTAAATCTCTCTCAACCATTTTCATTGCAAAAGAAAGCTCTTTCGGGCGTTGGTCAATCGGTATCGTATCCATTCCGTAACCCTCTTTTTTGCTCATTCGCAATAAAAATACATCGGAGTGCCACCTATCGTACCCCGTGCATAATACTCTTATGCCGTGATTTTTCGCAAGGCTATACAACCAATCGGCAACCGCCGTTTGTTGTATTCTATTGCCCTCGCAAACCTTTATATAAGGCTCGCCGCTCGCGGGGTTTATCGTGGTGCTCCACTTGTGATAATCCGCGCCGTTGTCTTTATCATCAAGCTTGCTTTTGGGTATGAAATATTGCGTAAAAATATATTTCGTTTCATCGTCTTTTCGCATAAGCAATATTTTTGCCACCGTTAAATCGCCGCAATCCGACAAATCCACCGCGCCGAGCGCAAAGTGCCCTTTAAACTCCGCAAGCTTTTTAACCTCTTGCGTATAAGCATAAGTTTCGGGCAAAAGCCACGCCTCCGCGTTGCTTGCTTTTATGTTAAAATCCTTGGTTAAAAGGTGCATCCTTGTTTCTTTGTCGATTTGCGCCTTTATAAGGTCATTTTCGATATTACGCCACTTTTTAACGCCGTAAATCAAAGAGGGATTTGCCTTTTGCCAAAGGTTACGATCACCCGCCCAAACCTCGCTCTCGGCATCTTGCTCGAATAGGAAAGGCAAGTAATGTTTATCCTCAATTTCGCCGTTGAGCCAAGCATTGGCAAACTCCAATTGCTTATCATAATACTTATCTATTAAAAAGCCGTTGGTGCTTGTGGTAAAAAAAAGCCAATCATCTTGCGTTGACATTGAGCGTTTACCCGCCTCGGGTAAATCCGCATCCTTGCCCTCGTGCGCCTCGTCAAAAACAAACTTTACGAAATTATCGCCGTCCTTATTTTCGGTTTTGTCCGACATTCTCAATATTTTGATATCAAAAGCATCGTTTCTTATTTCGGTTAAGTTTTGCGAGGTGAGCTCGTTTTTGCCGTCAAGGCGTTTTCTCATCCCTGCAACCTCGCTCCAAATAAACTTTGCTTGCTTATCAACATTGGAGGCGCAACAAATATTTACGCCGCCCTCACCAATAAACAAATCATAATTTATATCGCTTGCAACAAAGGTGCTCTTGCCGTTCTTACGGGCAACCTCTAAAAACATTTCATTTACAAGGCGCAAGCCCGTTGCTTTATCGTAAAAGCCATAAGTTGCCTCCCAAATCATCTTTTGCCAAAGCATTAAAGATATCGGAGCTTTATAATAAGGCTTTTTCCCTTGTAAAGAGAAACGCTCTTGCCAAGCCATACGCTTATGCGCGTGCTCGGGATTAAAAACAATGCTTTTATCGCCCATATATCCGAGGATGCGCTCAACAACCGCCTCGATTTTCCAACCAACAACAAAGGGCACGGTTTCCCCTTTGATATTAATCTTTCCGCGGTTGATCGCCTCGGCATATTCTTTAATGTAAGAGGTCATAAGCTTAACCTCTAAACTCTTTTATCATTTGCAATAACGGGCTTTCCCCTGCATCCTCCTTACCGTCAAGGGCTCGCAATAAAGCTCGGGTTGTTTCCGTCTTGCGTTGCTGCCATTCTTTCAACATATCGTGCGCGGGCAATTTCCTTTGCCTTTTTGGGTTTTTGGCATCGATTTCGTAAGTGGGTAAAGCCTCCAAAGCGAGGCAACGCGCCTCGATTTCCACAAAATCGTGTATTAAAGATAAAACAAAAGGCTTTTTTGCCTCCTCTATCTCGCCAAAGGCTGCAATTAAAGCCGCCTCGCGCTTTTTTTTGCTCATTTTTGCCGTATTTTTAGCCATATTCGCACCTTTCCCAACCTTTTATTTTTAGTATTTTTAATTTTTAACCCTTATTTTTTAACTCCTCGCCGAAATTCCAAAAAAAATCTCAAAATTTTGGCGTGTAAAAATGTAACCTCCCCTCCCACAGTACCCCGCGGAGGTTTTTATAAAATCAATAGGGGGGTTACTCCTCTCTTGTCATTGTAAATACCGCCTATAATAAGTATTGATATATCCCTCGTATTCCTCGATATTGCGCCCGTTTGGAGCCGCCCTTAACCTTTCAACGCATACCTCTTGCGGTGTATCCATTATAATTATTTCATCCGCGCCCACAAGGTTTGCGTATCGCTCGCGGTCAATAGGCGTATACACATTTCCCGCCAATATAAATGCTTGGTACCAAGAGCCCGCCCTCAAAGCGATTTGCTCCTCAATCGCTTTATGAGCTGCAAATACCACGGGCTTGCAAGAGCTCGGTTTATTGTACCGAGGCAACGCCGTAACGGCTTGCCAAATATCGTCTATATCGAGGATGATATCGCCCTCGCTTGCTCGCTCTTTGGCAAAGGTTGTTTTGCCCGAGCACGGCGCGCCAATCACCAAATAAACCTTTTGATCCACTCGGCGCGGTGCGCCTGCAAATCGGTTATGGATTTTGTTATGGCATTGCCAATGCACAATTTGAATATTTGCGGGATTTATAGATATTGAGGCATCGTTTACATTGGTATCCGTCAACGGGATTTTGTGGTGGAAAGCCATTGCTCCCGCGTTGTTGTTCTTTTGCGGATTAAAGCTTTTTATAATCGGCTCGCCGCAATGCTCGCAATAAACGATACCGCCTTTAAGGCGTGCATTGAGGATTTGCATTTTGCAAATCCCCCAATCATCGCCCTTGTAAAATTCGCGCTTATTCCTATACTTGCGCATCTTTTTGCGCTGCACGCAATTTGGCTACCATTTCCGCAACCTTTTTATCGTGCGCCTCCTTGGCAAGTCTTTCCTCCTCGGCTCGCAATTCGGCGGCTTTTTTAGCTGCCTCCTCCTCGATTTTAGCCCTTGCCTCGGCTGCAAGTCTTTCCTCCTCGGCTCGCAATTCGGCGGCTTTTTTAGCTGCCTCCTCCTCAATACGCTTTGCCTCGGCTTGTGCTGCAAGGTTTGCAAGTCTTAAAGCCTTTTCCGCCGTGGTTTCCCAACCCTTGCAAAGGATGCCCCACTCGGTAAGGCAAGCCAAGCCAACGGATGCAACGCCGATAATGAGGTACATTGCCCACTCGGGTAATTGCCACCCGAAATAGTTAAAAGCAATGTAAATACCCATACCAACCGCGCCGCTGCCTGCAAGGTTTGCGCCCGAGGTTGCAATGGTTATTGGATTGGTTTTAAACCACTCGCCAAGTTTACAAAAAAATTGTTTAAGTTTGTCCATTTTGTCGCCTCCATTTCGATATGTAATTTGTTTAATAACTCTTTTAACGATTAATTTTATTCCTTGCGTAATCGTTACCGCAAATAAGATTGATATTGCTTTCGTTACCACCCACGATAAACCCCAAGCGATAAGCTCCTCCAATACCTCCTCGATTAATTCAATTATTAAAAATATTGAGGCAAAGGATGCGCCGTGCCCTATAAGCTTATTATGCTTTGGGTTGATCGTCTTTGGGATTTCCATTGTTGCTTTTAAAAAGCCTTTTAAGCCAATTTACAAAACGCATCTTGCTCACCTCCTCTTAATTATTCCGTAATCTCCACATCGTTGTAGTAGGTAATTTTTACGGTAAAAGCATTAGTGTCGTTCGTTAAATTGTTTCCGCTTGCAGTAATCTTCACTGTCAAGTTCATATTGTTTACATAAGGAGTAGCAAAACAAGAATATGTTTTTATTCGTAATTCACTAGTCGAGCTCATCTCGACGCTTACAAACTCAACAGTATTACTATCAGTTGTACCCCCATTAACGTGATATAACGCATTGTTATTTATCGCTATTTTACCAATACTTTTTGCGTTCTTAACAATATTGCTTATTCTATCAATGTTTGCTTTGGTGTCGGTTTTTAATTCTACATAATATTCATTAAGTAGCGTACCTCCACCGCTACCGCCACTATCGCCTTGGGCTCCCGTTTCGCCTTTTGCGCCCGTGGTTTCAACGCATTGCCTAATAGTGAAATATGCCGTTTCATCGGCAACGCGTGTTATTTGCGCTAACCCCAACCAACTCCTACCCGCCATAGTACCCGCGGCATCGCCCTCTATTGGGATTAAAAAAGTGTCGCCAACCCTTGGATTTGTGCCCCTGTAATAAGTTTCAAATGATGAAAAAGGCAAGCTTGCACTTGCATTATTTGGGTCATAATATGATACATATTTGGTTATACAACATAAAGCACCTACGCCCGCATCGCCCTTTTCACCTTTTAAGCCTATTAAAAAATTTTGTTTGCCTTTAAAAATTGCCATTTTTGCCTCCTTATTCTATTGGGTTTGCCTCATACCCAATATTGCTTAATATAAAGATATATGCCGCATCGGAATTATCCCAATCCATCATAATAATCCCATCCGTGGTAATCGTGCAAAAGCCAACTACTATTACGCCGTCATTGCGTGTTATTTGCGCCCTCGGGTAAATCGTTTCTTTCGGTCTAAAATCGGCGGGCAAAGTGCCTATTTTTAAAGGGCTCATTGAGGTTGCGGGGCTTACTTCGATATTTAAAATGCAATAATTTCCTTGCCTTTTAATGGTGTTTATCGGGGTGCCGTTAGTGGATATTGACAAGCTAACGGCACCCTCCTTAAAACCCAAGTTTGTAAGCCGCTTGTTGATATTATCCAAAGCCTTTGCGTGAGCCTCTTGCCCATCTTGTAACTCTTGCAAAATTTCCTCAATTTCACCAAGCGTTGTATCGTCCGTGATAATATAAAGCATATCGGCATCAATCTCGGCAAGAGCGTTATAAGCTGCCATTGTGCCAACCCAAAAACGCAAGCCCTCGCCGCCGTTTTGCTCTTTAATCGTGGTTATAAATCCCGCATCGATATCCCCGATATCGCCGTTTTCCACCGCGTTTGCAATCGCGGTAAGGATTTGCTCTTTTGTTAAGGTTTCGTATCGGCAATTTGTGCCGCAAAGCGCATAAACTTTCGGTGTACTCACCTTTTAACCTCCTTTGTGCCCCCGTATAAAGGGCTCCTAAAAATTCTAAAAATATTATTTATAATCGTGCCAATCTTTCAAGGATTGTATCTCTTTTTCAAAGGCAAGCTTTGCCTCTTTTAATTCAAGCTCTTTTGGATCGGATACAAAGCCCTCGTTTTGCCCGAAATACTTTACATAAAATAAATGCAAGGTCGGATTTGCAGCAACCCACCTCCGCGTGGTTGTTTGTTGCTTTTTAATAGGGCAATCGTCCTCATCAAGGGCAACCGTTGTTGAGGTTTCATTAACCCACTTACCGCAAGCCGCCTCAATACCCGCATTTACGAGCCTTTGCAAGGCGGTTGCGCCCTTGTTTTTTGTCAACGCCTCGGCGAGCTCGGGGTATTTCTTTTTGTAATTGTTAAGCGATGCAATGGAAATGCCGAGGGCATTTGCAATTTGCTCCTCGGTGCATCCACGCATAATAGCCGCGTTTATATCATCTAAAAACGGAGCCACGCTCTTATCGTATTTTTCTTTGCGCCCCGCGTTTGCCATAAGCCTCACCTCTCTTTTTAATTATAATCTTGCTTTTTGCTCTTTTTTTCCCGTATTTTAAAAGGGCGACATATCCGCCGCCCCTCGTGCTTTCGCTTATCGTTTTAACCAACGAGGCTTGGCGCAAGTGCATTTGTAATAAGCTCCGCCTTTTGCCCCGTCATTTTTTCCCACCGTTTTATAATTACCTCGCAATATTTCGGATCAAGTTCGCACATATAGCAAGTGCGGTTTAATTGCTCGCAAGCAATAAGGGTGCTCCCGCTGCCACCGAATAAATCGAGCACCTTATCCTCCTTACGGCTCGAATTGCTTATTAAATAGCCCATTAGTTTAACGGGTTTCATTGTCGGATGCTCCGCGTTTTTTATCGGTTTATCCTCCTCAATAACGGTTACGGCGGGCGTATTGTGTAAAAGCTCTTTTACATACTCTTTTAACTCCGCTTTGCTCATTTTGTTTATGTTTGGTTTATCCTCAATTACGGTTGTTTCGGCTCGGCTATCTTTAAAGTAATGCGCCGCCCCGTCTTTCCACCCGTAAAGGCAAGGCTCGTGTTTCCATTGGTAATCTTGCCGCCCCATTACAAGGGCATTTTTATTCCAAATTAAACATTGCCGCACTTTCCACCCCGTATATTTGCAAGCCGAGCGAAAGTTTAAGCCCTCACTATCCGCGTGCCAAATATAAAAGGCTGCTCCCTCGTGCATAACCTTATCCGCGTTGGTGAAAGCTGCTTTTAAAAACTCATAAAAGGCGGTATCGCCCATATTGTCATTTGCAATGGTTAAGCCGTTACTCCCCTCGTAAGCCACATTATAAGGCGGATCGGTTAAAAGCAAATCCACCTTATCGCCATTAAGCAAAGCCTTTATTGCTCGCGCCTCGGTGCTATCGCCGCAAATTAACCTATGATTTCCAAGTTTCCATATTTCGCCGTGCTTTATGTAAGGCTCCTCAATTTCTTGTAATTCCTCCTCAACATTAAAATCATCCTCTTGCGTGTTATTTATCTCGAAATCAAAGAGGCTTTCGTCAAAGCCAAAAGCCGCCATATCAATATCAAAGGCGGTAAGCTCGGCAAGTTCCTTTTCTAGCTTTTCAAAATCCCACTCGGCAAGCTCCGCGGTTTTGTTATCCGCTAACCGATACGCCTTTATCTTTTCGGGCGTTAAATCGCTCGCAATAATGCAAGGTACCTCTTGGAGCCCCAAAAGCTCCGCCGCCTTGTATCTTGTATGCCCTGCAATAATAACCTTGTTTTCGTCCGCTACAATCGGCACCTTAAATCCAAAAGAGGCGATGCTTTCCGCTACCGCCTCAATTGCTTTTTCGTTGTTTCTCGGGTTGTTTTTGTATTCTTGTAAATCGCATAATTTTATATATTCGATTTGCAAAAAAATCGCCTCATTTCATTAATCAATTTTAATTAAATCCGTAAAGGTCATATTATCGGGTAAAAGTAAATCCAACGCCCTTGCCTTACTCATAAAGGCATCAAGCCCTTTGTTGATCCGCTTTATTTCCTTGCGCATCCGCTTTAATACACGGCGCATTTTACGAGCTTTGCGGAGCTTTGCTTTTTTCAATCTATCCATAAGCTACTCCGCCGCCTCCACTCCAAACTTTTTGGCAAACGCGCCGCCTTGCTCTTTCTTGCGATATCCTGCATTGTAAATCGCTCTTGCAAATTTCTTTGATATGCAACTATTACAAGAGTAATAATCGCAAAAGTGCTCCGTTGCGGAGTTACATAACAAATTTTCTAACTCCTCTATTTGCTTTTGCTTATCCTTGTCCATATCAACCTCCTATTGTTCAATTTTTACGCCGTTATCTTTGGCGATATCGTTTAAATACCCGCATATCTTTTTATGCGCCTCGGGGCTCAATTCCCCGCTTACTTTTAACCCCTCTATCATTTGGCTTATCCTCCATAAGGTTGCCCTCACCGCCTCTTTTCGTATTTTGGTAAGGCTTATAATTTCATTGAGGTTGTATTCCTTTTGCTTATCGTTCATTTTGTATCCTCTCTATGTTTTCAAATACACGGTCTATAAGATTATCAATTTGCAAAGGCGCAAACCATAACTTTATAAAACCAATAAACACCTCTCTATCGCCCCAACCCATACAAGTACCAAATTTATTAAAGTTTGGGCAAAGATATTTGTTTGTGCAATTTTCACAAGTCTTTTTATCGCCCATATCAACCTCCTAATTTCTTAAATTCGGACATATCCAAGCCCGTATTGCAGCCACACTCGGGGCAAGGCACCCATGCATCCAATATAATAGGCTTGCCCGTTTCACCGCTTTTGCCCAACTTGCATTGCATATCATCCTTTTTCGCTATAAATTCGCAACCGCATAAAGGGCATACGCCTTTTGCCTTTTTTGGGAAATTCCCGCTTTTAATTATTTTCATATCTACCTCCTTTTATCGAGTTTTATATCAAAAGTAATTTCATAATCGCACTCGGGGCATTTTACCCAACCAATCGGGATAGATTTATTATCTACATATCTCCTATTTACAATCTCTATATCGCCCCTTTCCGCGATAAATTTGCACGCGCAACAAGGGCACATAAGGGTTATCTCTTTTGGGAAATGCCCGCTTTCAATTATTTTCATATCTACCTCCAAACTTTAATAATTTACAATTCCACGGGTAATTGCTTGCCCGATCACCGCCGCCCCATTGCTTAAATAAAGGGCGGTATCCGCCTTGCTATCAACAAAGCAAACCTCCACAAGCACGGCGGGTGCCTTTGTCTTTCTTACTACATAAAGGCGGGTGCCGTCTTTTACTCCACGATTTTTAAAGCCGAGCTTGCTCAATTCCTCACATATACCAACGGCAAAAGGGAGCGGCTTGCCCTTATAGGTAAAACACTCGGAGCCCGAGCCGCCGCCTGCATTAAAATGTATGCTTACAAACATATCCGCCTCAACCTTATTTTCACCGCTTGCAACCGCCCTTAAATACGCATTTTGGGTGCTTGCCTTATCAATGTTTATAATGCTTACCTCGTGCCCTTTGAGGCGCAAATAACGCGCCACATAAGCAACAACCTTGCGAGCCTCCGCGCTTTCGTTTATGTATCCAACCGCGCCGCTGCCTGCTCCTCGGAGCGTATGCCCCGCATTAAGTGCAATATGCATCAACGATCACCTCCTTTAAAATCGTTTAAAATTTCGTTTATTTTGGCTTTAATTAAAATGCTTTGGTGCTCGGGTAATAATGTAATGCCCGAGGGATTAAGCACTTTTGGTAATTCCTCTTGCAACCTTTTGGCAAAAGCTTTAAGCTCTTTATTTTCTTGCATAATTACCGCCTCCTATAATCTTTTAAAGGTAACTCCTCTTAATAGCTCCATAACCTCGATAATCGGCGAGGATACGATCCGCCTTGCATCCTCAATGTTTTTTGCCTTTACGCTGCAAACAATTGCCTTACCCCTCAACTCGTATGTTTTCAATGTTTTTACCCCTTTTTTTGTGTTCCCCGTGAAACATTATTTTTGTTAGGTTGCGATTTGTCGCCATACGGGCAAATTAAATGCTCGTAGCAAGCCCGTAAAGCGATATCGGTTATAATTTCGTCCTTTATTCTATAAAAGGTAGTCCTTTCAAGATAAAAGCCTTGGCGGTTTAAAATCCGCATTACTCGCCAATAACTTAACTTTTTTTCAATGAAATAAACGAGGATTGTTTCCTTTTCGGTATCCGCAACGCTCTCGCGGTAATCGCTTATTAACGAGGCAAAGGTGCCCCACGGCTCACGGATATTTTTTACCACCTCTTTTTTAATCGATTTTTCCATAATTACCTCCCTTGCTCTATCCAACGCGAAATGCGCTTTGCGTTCTTTTTACGGGTGAGCCTTTTGCCGTGCTTGGCAAGATGCACCACGCGATTATTTGGGTAATTTGTAAGGATATTATTGTAAAGCTCACAAACGCCCGCCGCCACCTTTTGTATTGTGGGCATTAAGTTATTTATTGCGCTTATAACCCTATCAACGGCAACGCAAGCCTTATTAAATCCCGCAACAACCTCCGCCTTGCTCACTCCCGAGGCGGCGATTTCCGCCTTTGTTTCCTCGGATAAATCATTATAAAAATTTTCACCGTTAAACATATCAACCTCCTATTGTTTCAAGAGTTACATATACCTTGCCTTGCTCGGCAAATTGCTTGTAAAGGTGGAGCTCCACCACTTGCTTATCATCCTCGTATGCTATCCCGTTTAAGCTATCCAAAATGATTTTTGCAATGTTATCCATATCGGGCTTTTTTTGAGGATAAATTAAGCCCTTGCAAGCCTGCTCCTTTTTCTTTTTCGTCCAACTTTGAGGGATTGCATAATACGCGGCAATTGTCGCTTTAATCGCCCCTTGGAGCCTCACTCCGCCGCCTTGCTTTAAATACATAATCTTTACAAGGTTTTCATAATTCGCGGTTTTATCGGGCGTGTAAGTATGGATTTTGCCCTTTCCTATTACTTGCACGCGGTGCCGCCCTTTACCTTGCGGCTCGCCCATGATCTCAAAAGTTACTTTTGCCACTTTGCACCTCCAATTATAAATTTTCCAAAAACTCTATGTAATCGCGTAAGGCTGCCGCCTCACGCTTAATAGCTTTTATTTGCCGAGGGGAAAGCCCCGTTTTTCGGTATTCCCCAAGCTCTCTTTTTTCGGCGTTTGTCATTTTGTATTTTGGCATTTTATCCGCCGCCTTTCGTTTACTTTTTTTCAATAAGTGCCGTTTTGTCGCTATTGGTGCCCAAATAATTATCGTACCCGCTTAAAAGATCGGAAAGGGTGGGCTCGATTGCAATTTGGGTGCGCATCGGCTCGCATATCTTTATTATTTCCTCAACCGCCGCCAAGGTTTTATCGTCAAGCTTATGTTTCTTATCAAAATAAATTGTTCTTGGATAAGGTGAGGTTACGGGCATCCCCTCGGTTGCAAGCTTATGGTTTCTTAACATTTCCTCCGCCTCCCAATACAAGGACCGGATGCGGGCTTTAACCTCGCTTATTGTCGGTGGAAAGTGGTTTGTACTTATGAGCTTTTGCACCGCCACCGTTACCGCTGCATACGGTATATTTACGAATTGAGCCGCCCATACCTTGGCAATGCTTTTTGCCTCCTCCGCCGTAAGGTTGCGATAACTATTTGGATAAGCCGCTTTTAACACGGCAAGGATTTTACACGCCTCTTTATAAGTCATTTTTAAATATCCTCCTCATCAATTACCAAATCATAAAAGATATTGCCGCTTTGTGAATAAGCACTCGGCTTGCTGCTTTGGTTTTGGCTTTGTTGTAAAGCTCTTGCCTCTCTTTGTTCAAGCTCTTTTTGCTTAATCGCTCTTTCCTTTACGGCATCAAAAACCCACCTTTTTAATACGAGGTAATGGCTTTTGTACTTTTTGCCCGTGCTTTCGATATATTCGCTTAAATAATCGATTGCCTCCAAGTGATTTGGATAATCACTTTGCAGGGCGGCAAATTCGGTGGAGGTGAGGCGGACATTGTTAAATTGTCCGTAACTCTCTTTCTTCTCTTTTTTTCCCTCTTGCTCTTGCTCTTTCTCTTGCTCTCTCTCTTTCTCTTTCTCTATGTTACAAGGAGTTACAACCTCGTTACATTGTAACGCTTTAACCTCGCCACTTTCGAGGGCTACCATTTGGGCTTTTTTGAGCGCACGGTGCTTGCGTACTCGCTCCGCTCCTTGCGTTTCGCTGCCGATAAGATGCTGCAAGGCGGATAAATAAAAGGTATCATCATCCCACCTTTCAATCGCTCCAAACCTTATAAGTGCCTCAATCGTAAACCTTACCATTGTTTCATCCTCATCGAGCAATAAGGCAAGCTCGGTTACGGCATCGGGCATTATGCCCTCGTACTTTATGATCCCCTCGGTTTTAAGGCTCTTTAATTGCATTTTGAGGTAAACAATAACCGAGCTATCGCCTTGCGGCAACTTTCGCAAAGCTTTTATATACTTTTCATCAAAAAAATCATCTTTCAATTTGAGCCAATAATAACGCTTTGTATTTTCTTTATTTTCCGCCATGATCCATAACTCCCTTTGTTGTTGGTATGAAAAAAGCCTCGCGGGGTTTGTGTGTCGGCACTCCCCCCGTAAGGCTCTTTCTCGGTGATATTCGTTTTATGCATCCGTGATACTCCGACAAATACCACCGATACGATTATAATATACCCGCCTTTTTAAAAAATCAACTATTTGGCACAAGTTTTTTATTTTGTTGCGTTTCGTGGCGGGCAAGGTAAACTTTTTCCAAGGCTGCAACTTGTGCCTCCGTGGGCGCGCAAACGCCGTTTTCGAGGCGCGAAAGCATCGGCGCATCGATATGTATATACTCTCTTAATAAGGCAACGGCTTGCGTTTGTGATAATCCCGCCGCCCTCCTCGCTTGTTGCCAATAATCACCGCTTTTATTGCTATCGGTAAAAGCTTGCACGATTTCGCGCTCGGAGCCCATTACAAGGCGTAATTGCCCGTCAAGCCCTGCTTTCTTTTCCATAAGGCGTGCTCTCTTTAATTGCCTAAATATAGTGGCGTACTTGGCGCGTATATGCTTTTCCGCCTCCTCTTTGCTTGCAAGTTTAACGCCGTTTGCGCCGTTTGATAATATTATTTTTTGTATGGTACCGCTTTCGTTTAAAGCTCGGATATCCGCCGTTAAAAGATGCCTTGCGGGGCTATCGTGAAAAGCATTTGAGCGCAATACCGCTTTTTCGCAAGGGTAATATCCCGCGAGGTCTTGCACGATCCGCCTTTGATATAGCCAAGTATCGCAATTGCTTTTAAGATAAGCATACAACGCCCATTGCCTCGAATTTAATTCGCCTTTCATTATTTCGCCCTCCTTTTAATCATAAGATTATAAGCTTTTGCGCAAGAGCTCTCTTGCTCGATTTCCTCACGCTTTCCAAAGCAGCAACCGCCGCCGTTATGGATATTGGTACCTTGGTAAAAACAATGCTTGCAATAATCCATTTTACCGCTTAAATCCTTGCCCGCCTTTTCGCTTGCAAGCCATTTTTTCTTATCTAAACTTTTTTGCCTTTCTTTGTTTGTCATAAATCACTCCTTATATTCGTTTATGGTATAACCCTTGTAATCCTCCTCATTGAGGATAATTTCGCCGTTTTCGTACTTTGCCGCAACCTTTATGATTGCATCGTTAAGGCTTGGAGCCTTTACCTCAATTACCTTTTGCAAGGTTTCCGTTATTTCCATTTTAAATCGCATCTTTACCTCTTTGAGCCTCGTTTAAGCTCTCTTTTAACCTTTCAATTGTGATTTCGGAGCAAAGCAACTCCGTTTGTTGCAACTCAATAATTTTGGATAAATCCGTTATTATTCTTAAATAATCTTTATTTAACATATAATACCGCCGCCTCCTAAAATTAAAGTGTATCGCCTTTTATAATCGCCCAAATTTGAGCATCCGTTAAAGCAAACTCCTTTTGCAGGCGTTGCCAAAACTCCATTTTGCCCGCGAGCTTGCCATTTTCGATTTGGCAATATGTTGTTTTGCTTACGCCGCAACGCTTTGCCGTTGTTTGTTGATCCAAACCGTGCTCGGCTCTTAACATTTTTAAGCCTTTGCGTTTTATTGCCATATATTCACCTCCTTTGCGCCGTTTTGTCGCGTTTTGTACGAACACATATTCGCACAAATTATATTAATATAATAATACCGCGATTTCAAAAAGTCAATATATTTTACAAGGTTTTGTGAATTTTATATTAAAAAAGTGTCATTTTGTTTGCACACGCTTTTTTGCTATGATATTATCGTTAAAAAAGGAGGTTTTTGCATTGCGCGAAATAGGATTAAAATTAAAAGCTTTGCGAAAGGCAAAAATGCTCTCGCAACAAGAGGTTGCCGATAAATTCGGGCTATCTCGTACAACGATTTCAAATTATGAGATCGGACGGCGCAAGCCTACAATTTACGAGCTGCAAGCCTTTGCCGATTTTTACGGCGTGGAGCTTAACCATTTTGGAGGCACTACCACCACGGATGAGCTCACCGAGCTTGTTGCAAGGGCAAAAAAGGTATTTGCCGATAACGAAATACCAAAAGAGAAAAAAGAGGCGGTTTACCGCGAGCTTATGAGGCTTTATTTGGAGTTAGGAGGTAAATAAAATGTTAAGTGTTGAGGAAACGGCAAAATTGTTGAATACATCCCCGCAAACGGTTAGAATTGGGCTACAACGGGGCTTATTTCCTTTTGGCGTTGCGGTAAAAACAAGCTCAAAACATACCTATATAATTTACAAAAAAAAGTTACAAGAATATGTTGAATTATAGGAGGGATTTGCTTGCGTTTACCAAATCAATATGGAGGCATTATTAAACTTGCAGGAAATAGGCGTAAGCCGTGGGCGGTACGCTTTACCACGGGCTATGCCTCAAACGGCGTACAAAAATTTCAATATTTGGGATATTACGAAAAGCGCACCGAGGCACTTGCCGCGCTTGTGGAGTATCATAAAAGCCCATACGATATTGGAGCTCGCAAAACAACTTTTGCCGAGGTTTACGAGGCGTGGGCGGATCGTAAATTTGAAAGCTTGGGTAAATCATCCGTGCGCAATTATCGGAGTATTTACCGCAAGTGCGAGGCTCTTTATGAAATGGAGTTTTCAAAGATTAAAACGAGCCATTTGCAAGCCGTTATTGACGGCAATAAAACGCTTGGAGGGGTAAACCTTTTAAAGGTGCTTTTCGGGCAATTATACGCCTTTGCAATCAAGCACGATTTGTGCGAAAAGGATTACTCCCAATATGTTGAGGTGCCGATTAAAGAAAAGAAAAAAGAAAAGGTGCCATTTACAAGCAAAGAGGTTAAAAAGCTTTGGAAAAACAAGCACCTCCAATATGTTGATATCGTGCTTATCCTGCTTTACACGGGTATGCGGATATCCGAGCTTTTGGAAATGAAGATTGAAAAAATCAACCTTGCGGATCGTTATATGGTGGGCGGATTAAAAACCGCCGCGGGTAAAAATCGGGTAATACCTTTGCATCGTGATATTGTGCCCCTTATCGAGGCGCAAATACAAGAGGGCAAAACTTACCTCTTTGAAAGCTCGCGCGGCAATATGATTGCTTACAATTATTTCGCGGCGTATAAATTCGCACCGCTTATGAAAAGCTTTAAAATGAGCCATACGCTCCACGAAACGCGCCACACATTTATTTCCCAAGCCGATAGGTTAGGGCTCAATAACGGCGCAATAAAGCGCATTGTGGGGCACGCAAACGGGGATATTACCTCCCACTATACCCACAAGGAAAAAAGCGAGCTCATTGCCGTTATTGACGGCTTTTATTATTAAAGCTTTTGTATATTGCGTGTATATTGCGTGCAAAAACGGGTGCCATTTCGCGCCACTTTGTCGCAAAAATGCATTTTGCAAGGCTTTGCAAAGCCCTTTAATATAAAGGTTTTATTGCTTTTGTTAAAATCATAGTGTATAATGCATTTAGTATTTGAAAGCCGTTAAACCAAGGCTTTGCGCGGGGGCGTGTATATTGCAGGTATCTTGCGAGCTTTACCGCATCCGCCCTCATAAGCTCCGTTGAAAGAAAAAAGAGGGATAAACCCTCTTATTTTTTTATGTATTTAATTATATTTTGCCGTAAAATTGCCGTGCAAGGTAACGCCTTTTGCAACGGGCAATTGTTGCACTCGCGGTGTAATTTTATGCAACACTCAACCGCTTTTAAAATATCCTTTTCACTCATCGCCCGATCCTCTTTCAAGTGTTCGTTCAATATCGTAAAGCCTGCTATCAATCGCATCCGCTATATCTCGCACTTGGCTTTCCAAATCTCTCAAACTTTCGATCTCATCTCTTATACGCCTTGTTTTTAAGGCATAAAAGTAATATGCAACTCCGTTTTCGTCCAAGTCTACTATCTCGGCAGCGGTTGTACGGTTCGGATTTTCGTTAAACGCTTTTAATCTATCCTCGGTACAAGATTTGGTTTTTTCGTGATAATTACATATTTTGTTTGTTTTTTTATCTCTATAAATTACAAGTTTCATATCTACCTCCTTTTAATATCCTCGCGGATCAATCTTTTGATATATGTTGCTTTTGCCTCACCCGCTGC
>JAZNWP010000030.1:0-1845 GCA_045593385.1 Acutalibacteraceae bacterium | reverse complement strand
GCCGGAGCCGATAGCTCCGAATTTCAACAAGTTCGTATTACCGGAGATTTTTTCGAGATAAACCACTCCTACCCCCAAGATTAGCCGTTCCCGAAAGGGAGTGGCTTTTTCTTTTATCGAGAGTTAGCGACGGCTAACTCGTCGGCCCGAGCTCTAGCGAGTCTGGCCGAATTTCCGGTCTAAAATCCATATATGCAATTTTTTTCTCTTGAAAGTGAATCGCATCTGCTCCCCCTATTTCCCAAAACAAAAGCCACCCGCCATAACGCCCCTCGTCTCCCGAAACTTCTTGCCCCTTTCCTCTGTCCGAAGAGGCCCGGGGAAACCGGAATTTGAAAGCCGGCCGGTTCTGCTAGATTTTCCTTCTGTATAGCGACCATAACGTATTGTCAGTGTATTCCCATAAAGTCGTCCGCCCGGAAAGGGGTGCAGGGGAGAACAAATATCGAAAGTAAAAATCGGTTGGGGAACTTTCATAGCGATTCTTACCGTGCCGCCGGCCGGATTAACTCCTATAAAGAATCAGATTACCAAGAGGAAGTAAAAATTTGACTTTATTAAAAAATTTATGTTATAATATTTAAAAAACGGAAAATTTTAACGCATATCGCCCGAAACCAAGAGTAAGGATACATAGAACATTGCGCCCATGCCTAAAAATAACAAAAAGCCGGACGGAATACCTCGTTTTTCCGCCCGGCCGCAAATTAAAACGCTTTTTCTTCAAGTACAGGAACTTTCATGGGTCTAAATCCATAGCGCCCCGCAAATTCATTAACTAAATCAGTATAGGCTTGCTCTACATTATCCATTAAAGCCTGCCCCAATTCGGTTTTAGTTATAACGCCTGCCTTATATTTTTCATGAAGCTCAATTTGTTTTTCTAATATTCCATCTCTACTATTGGCTTTAAATAAACCATATAAAAACTCTAATTGCTCTTCATCTAAAGGAATATATTCAAGTTTATTATCACTTAAACGACACCATACCATGCTCTAAAAAGGAGAGTAGTATTTTTCTTTTACTATTGGTCTTACATATCCTGCTACTGTTCCTTCTTTATGCGCTTTGAGCTATTTTTTATCATGAATAATATTCCTTGCTATGCAAGCTGCAGTATTAAGAGGTTTTTCTTTAACAATCTTTTCTGTGCAACTTTCATAGTATGCTTGTATTTTTGTCTTCTCGGTCTTACGAGGTAAAGGTTCATATTCAGCATATTGCTTTTTAATTATAAACATTTTACAACGTCCTTGCTATTCAATAGAATAATCAAAGTATAACGCTAAATGTTCAAGTAACTCTTCTTTACGAGTTTCCCAAATTTTTTGCGTAATACCTAATAAAGACAAAAATTCTTTGGTCTTATAGCTTTTTAATTCAATCATAGTTTCTCCTTTCCGCCCCTCCGTTCGGAATATCCCATCCAAATTTTACAATCCTTATATATACTGAGATTTCATTTTTTGGGAGGTGTATCGTCTAGTGGGGTCAATATTTTTGGTAGGATTATCCACCCTTCCAATATATATTGATTTTTGCGATAATATGATTAACCTAATTTGCCCAAAAGCAAGAAGTAATTTTACTTGACTTTATTAAAAAAATATATTATAATTATTATGTATACCAAGAGCAAGAATGCTTCACTAATGCGCGAGCCCGTTCAACCGGACGTAATATGTCGATAAACCGCCCGGGCGCAGGTTAAAGTTGTTAATTTTATATTACATCGGTGCATTTTTGTTAAAAAATTCTGTTAAAATTATGAGTCCAGACGTAAAACCGGTCGGAAATCAAGCATTTTTCATTAAATTGCACAAATTTTACTGAATACTTCAT
>JAZNWP010000029.1:0-1768 GCA_045593385.1 Acutalibacteraceae bacterium | reverse complement strand
TGTATAAATATAGCATTAGCGGCCCGGCATTGCAATGGAGAAGAATAAAAAACGTAATTTTTTCATTGACAACCTTGCAAAAAATCAAATACGGATATATATTAAGGAATTGTCATTCGGTGTGTCTCCATCGTCTAGAGGCCTAGGACACCGGGTTTTCATCCCGGCAACACGGGTTCGAATCCCGTTGGAGATGCCATTTCCGGGCGATTAGCTCAGCTGGTTAGAGCGCTGCTTTCACACGGCAGAGGTCATGGGTTCGAGTCCCGTAGCGCACAACATTTTTGCCTGCGGCAAAAATGGTGAATGAAGCCTGAAAAGGCTTCGCTCCTATGAGAGACTATTTGTCAAGTTTTATTTGCGAAAAAATCGTAAAAAAGTTGATAATCAGCGAAAGATGATTCTAAAAAGCTGCTTTTGTCTTGCTCCTATTCGCGTTCTGTAATGCTTCTGCCAGGAAGCGACGCCTGATAAATGTCCGTCCCGATGTCTAAATCTTCACGACAATCTTTATTATGATATTGGCGATATCTGATTTGCGAAGCCTCCGAGATCATCAAGACTGGACAAAAAGCAATTCCTTAAAATCTTCTTTCCGTGATTTTCTTCCTTAATTCTGTTTTTGTTGCATATCAAAAATCTGTTTCAAGCATTTTTTACCCGTTTATGATTGCTTTTGAAATGCTGATCATACGCGACATCTGGATTTCGCCACAATGCCAGCATGGTAATTGCCAGTTTACGGGCGACAGCGACTTTTGCTTTTTTTCGGGCAATACTTCCACCTCTTATGGCAATTCGATTGCCGAAATCTCGTAAATCACAGTCCTCTCCAAATGCTCCCATAATATATTGAGCTCCTTGTACAAGCAACCTCCTTAACAACTTATTTCCACACTTTGTTATTCCCAGTTGTTTATCCACTTCTCCTGATTGATCCCGTTTGGGAATCAATCCGATATATGCTGCACATTCCCGGGAACTGAAACGCTGGGGATCGCCTATAATTAGTGCAAAACTCAAGGCAATCAGAGGACCAACGCCTTTTATTTGTTGCAGTGTTTTGGTTTCCGAATAATCTTTGGCTAATTTTTCTATTCTTTTATCATAATTTTTTATTGAGCTGTTTATTGCTGTCAAAGTTTCAAACAATCCACGCAAATTTTGTTGAATTTCTGATGGTAATGTGTCATACATTTGATTTATTGTTTCGTGACTGTATTCCACATCTTCTATTCCCAAACTTCGCACAAAACCACGAATTGAGTTAATGATATTGGTTCTTTGCCTGACCAACAAATCCCGCGCCTTTATCGCAATCAAATCCTCTTGACGTTTTTTGTCCATTAGTTTTACCGGATGCAGTAGTTTTTTATCTGCTCGAGCCATTCGAGCTAATTTTTCAGCATCTATTCGATCACTTTTTTTATCACCTTTATAAATGAACGCCAAATCCCGGGCGTGCGCAACAATAACATCATATCCACGAGCTTCAAGTAAACGGCTGATCCAAGCAGAGTGCGTGCCGGTTTCAAGGGCAACAACTATTGATTCAGACGGAACAGGTACTTTATCAAAAAATTCATTCAAACTTTTTTGGGTGTTTGAAATTTTGCCAAAAGATACACCTTTTTCACCCTTCAAAGCAAAAATTTCAATTGTTTTTTGTGAGATGTCCAATCCGAAGTAGATTTTTTCCTGTTTCTGTGATACATTATTCATGGTTTGTCCTCCTGATTTTTGAAGCGCAGTATGCGACTTCGGTGTT
>JAZNWP010000028.1:0-1810 GCA_045593385.1 Acutalibacteraceae bacterium | reverse complement strand
CCCGTTACAACACCGTGCCCACCTCAAACATCACCGCCGAGACGGTGACGGCAGATGGTCTTACCGTCATCACATGCCGCACCGGGCACCATGCGCTCCGGCACATCACTTGGGAAAGCCCCCGAAGGATGGGAGGGAGATTGGACAAACGGCGAAGAGCGTTTGCCCCGCAGGGACGAGCAGGCAATGGGGTGCCTGCAAGTCACCCGACTCAACCTGTTGCCACACGCCCGCTGGCCATCCGCAAAGACGGCACCTGGTACGCCTACGGCTGGGACCTCACCAAGAACATCTGCGAAGTCTTTGGCCAGCACGGCTACCTCCGCACCGCCTACACCTACTCCCCCTACGGAGAAGTCACGGCAGACGGCGATGTCACCCAGCCCATCCAATGGAGTAGCGAGTACAACGACACCGAAACCGCCCTCGTCTACTACAACTACCGCCACTACAACCCACTGGACGGCAGATGGATAGGAAGGGATAGGATTCAGTTTGCAGATGGTTACAACTCCTATGCGTATTGTCTAAATGATGGCGTAACCTTACCTGATATATTGGGCAACAGCCGAGAGTCAAAAGAAGTACATCGAGTGAACGCCTATCGGCGACAAAAAATAGGAGAAAAACTCAATATTCACAAATCTAACAATAAAGAAGTTGATAATATGGCGAACATGAGGCCAACTTCATACATTGGCCCCAAAATGAAGATTCCTGCAACTGTTAGCGCTTTGGATAATCTTGTTCAAACGTACATAACATTTGCGACAATAGAAGTGATGTCTACCATGTATTCCATCATTAAGCAAGTCCCAAATTTATGTAAAAATGCCAAAAGTCAATCTAAAGACGCATCTTGCTGTGAAACTTGTTGCACAATTGAAATAAAGGCTATATATGTAATAATCGATAATCATAAACGGTATATTAAAATAGATTCCTACAAAGTATTGCATAGCCACCTCCCTTGTGATCGCACAAGTTATATGAATAAACAAGATAAAGGACTTTGCGATACTTTTCGTATTGAAGTACCCATGAATAAACTGGATGTAACACTAGAATAAACAAAGTACCAACATAGTTCCATTAAGAAAGTGATTTCTTAATGGAACTTTAAAATAATTTATGAAAACAATAATATTAAACATCATGTTTACAGGTCTATTTATGACAGTATTATTCACTTCGCTTGCAAGAGGTGAAATGAGTTCTCCTAATTTTTCTCGTGAATATAGTGACTTGGAAATTTCTCAAACGAGAGGAAATATTGTTTTATACGTTACATACTTACGATTAAAGCAGCTAAATAAAATTGAAACCATAGAAGCGCAAGGGGGGATGGGGTTCTTGGGAAAAAAAGAGAAAAACTATCAAAAAATACACTTTTTTATACCATTTATAATTCCAGAAAACACAGAAATAAATATTAAAAAAATTAAATATTTTATAGAGGGCGAGAATACACCAAAAAGTGTAACAATAGATTGGGGAAGAAAGGAATTTAAGTATATTTGTAACGGAAAAATTGAAGTAACAATCCCTGCAAATTTTGATTTTTCAGCATCTCGCCTTTTCATATCGTTGCAAGAAGATGTGTGGTATTCTTATTTATTAATACCTCATGGATTGGCAATTACAATGTTGAAAGATGATGGCATGCCTTCGGAATTAGATGAAAATGGACACCCAATATCTTTTTCTCAGAAAATTTTGAAAGATTTGATGAAATAAAGGAATAAATCAGAAAAACTTTAGAATATAGACTTAGCAGGGGTAGTTTGTGTAAAACGCAAAGTGCTGTATG
>JAZNWP010000027.1:0-1556 GCA_045593385.1 Acutalibacteraceae bacterium | reverse complement strand
AGGGACAATAACCAAAATATGAGAACGATGGGTCGGAAATCCATTCGAGAAAAAGAATTTCTTAGCTATAAGTGCAGAAACGACTGTTTTCCCCAATCCGACAACATCGGAAAGGAAAAATCCATTGTGTTTCATCATCTTGGCATATCCGTCATTAACAGCATCTATTTGGTAGGATAATTTTTTATATCCCGTAGGCAAATCGGATACAGAGTTCGGGTCAAAGTCAATACTCTTTCCAAAGTACTCTAATAAGAATTTTAGATAAACCTCGTAAGGGGTAAAGTTTGGATTAAGATACGAATCGTTCTTAATCTTATCTATATGAGTTATGTCTATCTCCACAGACTCTTCCCATAGTCTTTCAAATGTTTCGGTTGCAAACTGAATGTCGTCATCATAGCGTAATTCCACATTGAACTCGAAATTCTTTTCAAGTCCAGCCTCAGTTAAATTGCTAGAACCTGTGATAACAGAACCATAGCCATGAGGATGATACACCTCTTCGCGGAAGATGTATATCTTGGCATGAATATTTTGCTTAGGATGGATGCGCATAGTTATTCTGCCGGTAACAATATCCTCTATAAACTGGTACATTCCATCCTCGACCTCTTTATCGTATCTCGCCTCTTGTATATTACGCTTAATATCATTGAAGAACTCTTCTTGAGATTGTTCTGCATTAGGGTTAAAAAGCAGACCCTGCTGATTTGCTCGATAAGTGAGTTTGTCCACATTGATACCAACCAAAATGCGAATCTTGGGAGTTTGTTGTATAAAATTTCTAATACGGAAATATCCCGATGCTCGGAAATATCCGACAAGAGCATCAAAGAAATGCACTTTTTTATATTTGAATACTCCTTCTATTTTTTCAAGAAGAGTATTTTCTTTTTCATTTGTGAAAAAGTTTGTTCCCATAGTTATTGTTTCGTAATAACGATTAGTTCTCTAGTATCAACATCTAACACTTTTGCAATATTCACTAGCATCTCCAAAGAGGGTTGCATCTTGTTGGAGCACCATTTGGAAACAGTTGAGGGGTCTTTGCCTAATTGTTCGGCAAGCCATTTGCCGGTTTTCTTTTGTTCAACCAATACTACTTTTAGTCTATTTAAATCTTTCATTATTTACACATTTTATTGGCGTATACCGCAAATTTAGTGATAATATGCGAAACCGCGTCTTTTTGAAGTAACTTTTTTATCGCATAAATTGTGATTTGTATAATTTAAGAATGAGAATTCGGAGAGTTTATATGATTATTCGGAGCATAAAACTTGTACAAAAGCGAATGTATTGGCAATGCAAAAGCACCATATCCGCCCGACTTTGGAGGGTACGATACCGACAGGTAGTTTTGGGACGCCGAAAATATTTCGGGTGCCCCAAAACACAACTTGCTATGTTCGCTTGAACATGAATTTTCAGTGCCTGAAAATTATCCTATGGCAGCCTAAATTTTACTGAAAAATTAGCATTGGTGCGTTGGTTATAACACTTGTTGGTTACTTGTTTATAACCAATAAGCAAAGCAAGCAATCAAGAATGAG
>JAZNWP010000026.1:0-1637 GCA_045593385.1 Acutalibacteraceae bacterium | reverse complement strand
GAATATCGTCTATTTTAGCCGCCATAACTTTGAGGTAGATCTCGGCTATTTGCACCTCGCCGCATCTTCGCTTTGTGTTAGCCTGCTTCTTATAGTACCACTGTATTGCTACCTTACTATCCGAGTAGATAATGCGAGGTGCTCCAGAAGTTATGAAGATGTATTTGGTGGCTTCTACAATGGCAATAAACTGACCAATGCAAGTTGTTTGATTGCCTACTGTTCTGTTGAAAATCGCCTCGCCGGTTGCTAGGTTCACCGCTTTATAGTGCGTCATCTTCTCCTTCTTGATATGCAAGCCGTCTGTTACAATCCCTATTGTTGGTCTGCCAATCTTTTTATTATTCTCCATCTCTGTATGCTTATTTATAGAGCAACATCTGCACCCGTTGTTCAAATGTGCCAAGTTGTATTAAAAGTAAATGCAATTCCCCAGCAAAACTAACTAACCCTCTAATAATACTTGTATATAACCTACTCTGTAATTTCGAAAAAACTCTCATCGCACAAATCATCAATAGCAAGTGTTCCGTTTCTATCTCGGTCTCGTTCGAACCATAAACCAACACATTCTTTGTCGAGATCTCGCACCTGCATTGCTCTGGGACCATTCAGTACTTCGTCGCAGAATCTTCGACTGGTTTCGGTGCATTTGAAGAAGGAGAGAATGTTTATGAGCTTGTAGTATGACCTTATGCATAGCCAATATTGGACTATCGACTTCGGCATAACATCTTTGTCAATCAGCCCTATTTTTAGGAATCGCTCTTCGCACTTTTTGAAGACCCGTCGTCCGATACCCATACGCATCATGTGGTACTGCTGACTCTGCGTTGTGCGAAAACCGAGTTGCCCAAGTTTTGTAATATGCCCCATATAGAGCAGGAAAATCACCTCTTCGGGGTCAAACGCTCTCATCAGCGAAGAGTAACATTTTAGGAAGTGAGCGCGTGGCTCTTTTGTCTCAAATACTTCAAGTCTCATAGTTGTAAAATTTAAGTTTTTTTGAATCTTGTCGAGTGTAAATATAAGCCGAATAAATCGCTCTAACAAACTCTATTTTAGATTGTTATAAACATTATGGGATTTTTGAACTTTCAAAGTCTGTCAACATTGTTTTTGTGTTAATTGTTGATTACAAGACGGTTGTGAGAATTTCCACTATACACATTTGAATTGTTGATAACTTTTTGATTTTTGCTTTGAATTACATCAGCGATAAAACCTTAAAACAGACAATCCGTCATTTTTTTCGAAAAAAATTCACTTTTCTTCAAACCCTTTTTCTCAGAGGCTCCCTACCCTTAAGATGACAAACGATTACAAACTCGGCGGGGTCGGCCCTCGCCACAAAACACAAAAACAGATGAAGACAAGAAAACACGAAATGGCTCAATTCTACCGAGAGCAAGTGCAGAAAATCGAGAAAGAGATTCTCGCTATTACCAACAATGCAACGGATGTTAATTTCTCAGACGAGAAGAGTGCTTATTTAGTGAGCCTGTCTAACAAGTTTTGTTAGGCAGGTTTTTTAGTTATAATCGTAGTAAATAGTAAATAAGATTTGGAAAATAGTTCCAAAAGATATATATTTGTGTAAATAAAGAAACGCAGTGATTTTGCGTTGAACTGTTTGT
>JAZNWP010000025.1:0-1845 GCA_045593385.1 Acutalibacteraceae bacterium | reverse complement strand
TTTTCTCTCCAATAGTCGGAACGATTTTGACGACAGGTCTTTTCATAGTTAGAGATTTTAATGTGAAAACAAAGTTATAAAATTCCTCTATATCTATGTATAAAAATACAACTATTTTTCAATTATGATGAGATTTAATATGCGACTGTCGGTTGTCGGTACAGTAAGTTTAAATTCTAAGTTTGAATTTAAAACAATTATTCCAATGCTAATGGCGGATTCTTCAACAAAGTATCAACAATAGGATGATAGACTTGACGGTCGCTGACTTCCGAAATTGTCGTTACTTTGTTACCAGCATCTTTAGACGAAGCACCGCAATGATAAATTTTTTCTATGTCTGAGTCGTAATCTAATATGATATATCTGTCGTGATAGATACCGCAAGTATGACGGAATGAAATATTGATATAAGGATATTGTTTGCAGAAATCTTCATATTCTCTAAGATGTAAACCGCGTCTTATATTGTCAGTGAAAATTGTTACAGCGATATTATTCCCAATATCTTTAAGTAAGACAAGTGTTTTTATTCCTATGTAATTGTCAATTACAAATATACTTCGTTTGGCTGTTTTGTAAATATTGTTGTATGCTAAATTTGCTTCGATTGTTTCTCCGTTAAGAATCAAATATTCGCGTCGTATTTCTGGGTCAGTGAAGTCATGAATCACTTTTGTGAGTTCATTTTTAGTGACCATAGTCTCTTTTATCTCTGCAATATCAGCTGTGTTTTGTGAAGTTTGAATCGCAAGTTTCATCAATTCGCGATTCCCTATCAGAAGACCGCTGTTGTCAACGATAAAGTCCTTCATTTCTTTAAAAGTTCTTATTAATGCCTTGCTTTGTTTTGTTGCGAGCTCGCCTTTCAAAACAGTCATTAACATATAAATTCCTTGCTCAGTGAAAACGAACGGAAGTTTTCTTATACCGCCCCAACTTGAAGTCAAAATTTTTGACTTCAAGTTTTTGTCATTGTTGCTATTATCTGAAATACAATTAGTTACTTCTAATTCTAAGGTCAAATTTTTTGACCTTAGTTTTGAGTTGTTTTTATATGTATCTGATAATAAATTGTTTATGTTTGATTTTGATGTCAAAAATTTTGATATCAAAATTTCATGGTATTCTTCTTTGGTAATTTGAAACCTGAAATCAGCATCAAATTTTTCGATATTGTTTTTTACTTGTTGGTTGAATGCCTTTGTTGTGTATCCATATATTTCAGCGAGGTCAGCATCGAGCATAACCTTTACACCACGAACGGTAAAGATGAGACTTTTGAGATTATCAATAGTTTCCATATATTTCGATTATTTGGTTTTGCAAAACTACAACAACAATTTCATTAATTCAAGAGAAATAAAGTTAATAATTCTTAACACATCACTGTCCAATTTTTTGACACTCACTGTCTAATTTTTTGACACTTTATTTTTATTCAAAACTGTAACTTGCTAATAAACAGTGTGTAATGTATTTGGCATTGTTTATGTACATTTAAAAATAAAATGTTAAAATTATGAATAATATAGTAATGAGAAATATTTCTACTTCAAAAGTGTCAAAAATGTTGACACGAATGCCTGCGAGTAGGCGTTGTAAATAATTTTATAAGTCTATTAAACAAATAAATGTATTAACCAAAATAATATTATAACTATGAAAAAATTAATCTTATTATTTGCAATGGCATTGGTGATACAATCGTGTTACGTAACAATAGAAATTCCACCATGTATGAACGGTAATTTAACTCCTGAACAGACAAACAGCATCTGCTGGTTGTCTGATACAACTTCATTAATCGGTTTAGATAATGATGATTGCATCTATGCTATCAAT
>JAZNWP010000024.1:0-1855 GCA_045593385.1 Acutalibacteraceae bacterium | reverse complement strand
TTAAAAGGGGTACAGTATGCAATCAATAGTGCTCAGGAAATGCTACATGCTCAACAGGTTCAAAACCTTATGAAATTTTGGAAAAGCAATGATGGCGCTCCTGTAACCCAAAAAGTTCTTATTGGAGAACGGGAATTAGATGTCCCTTTGCTAACGCTTGTTCCACATAGTCATATGGAAATGGAAGATGTGGAAATTAAGTTTAAAGCAAAGGTCGGTGATGTTGTATCTCAATCAACGGTTAATGGGTTGAGTGGTAACGATACGCTAAGTCATACTGACCTAAAAATGGAAATGGAGGGTGTCAGAGCTACAGATAGCGATGTTATGGGAATAACTATTCGTTTTAAGGGCAAAGAAACACCAGAAGGGGTGGCACGCCTAACAGATGAGTACAATAAACAGATTTAATAATCTTTCAAAGTAATTATTATGGCTGAAGAAAAGAACATTCCGCAAACAAGTGAAACAGAAAACAAAAAAGTAATGATGAATTTCGGTGGTAGAGATATTGAGGCTACTATTGATGAAACTGGTCGCATAATTCTACCAGAGGAGATTCAAAATATGTTATCAGTAGGTGCCAATATTATAAAGCAGGCGACACAAGGGGCAGAAAACGATATTACAGGTAATGAAACAACTTTAAAAGATGATGTTTCAGATAAATTTCGTGGATTGCCGATGCGTGATCTTATAGGTGGTCCATTGATTGCAGCAGCCGAGGCACAAGAGAAATTAGCATCTACTGCATGGGATTTCTATCAAAGGATAGCATTCGAAACTGATAGTAGTGGCAAACCCACAGACCAAACACGCCTTTTGAAATTTAAATTAAACAGACCAATAGTAGAGGATGGCGTTGTTGGAAAAGTGGTGGAACAAACAGTTGAAGCACCGTTTATAGGTCTTGTGCCAATTCCCTCATTACTCATTGATCGTATTGATGTTGATTTCCAAATGGAAGTGACAGATACTAATACGGAAAAGTCAAGTTCTACTGCAGAGTATGGCAAAAATTAAAATAGATGGTTTTTGGTATATTTTTCATATTCATTCATCAAGTGGTGATTCTTCAGACTGTAAAAGAACTTGGTTGGATTTCAAGGAAAGATATAGACAACGAATCACAGAAATTCACGAATTTCGTCCAATTATACCAAATGATGGTTATTATAGTATTTTGCTAAATAATAAGATAGAGAGGAATTCAAGTAGTACTAGTAATAAATCTAAAATAATGGACTTGTCTGGATGTGGAATTATTACGGCAGATAACAGTTTTTATTCTGCGATAATAGATAGAAACTCGCATCTAATTTATGATGGTAAACTACGTAAAATGGATGCGTGTCCTGTTGATGAATGAAAGTATGTTAAATTTTAAAATCGCAACTTTTATTTACGAATGTTTTACAGATTAAAATGATAAAAAGTCGGTTATGCCCAAGAGTTATAAGGACAACCGACTTATCTTTTATGTCGTCTGTATTTGCCTTGCCTACCATTCTTGATGTGCAATGATAACATCCTGATATTCCTATTCTACCATTCGGGAACCTCTTTAGTTAATAACCTTCGTTGCTTGAATTTTTCATTTCATTGGCAACCAATTCTTGCAGTTTATTTTTCGGAAGCAAGTACTGATACTCGGCAACGCCAATTGGCTTATTAACATCTTGCAGAGCCAACTCTACTTCCAAATGTTCTTTCTCGGCACAAAGGATGATACCGATAGACGGATTTTCATCGGGAGCTTTTTCCAACTTATCCAATAGGGAAAGATAGAAATTCATCTTACCCACATATTCGGGTTTGAACTCACCTATCTTCAATTCAATGGCAACCATAGAAC
>JAZNWP010000023.1:0-5903 GCA_045593385.1 Acutalibacteraceae bacterium | reverse complement strand
GGGCAGAAGCGTTACCAGCTGTATCCTTCTGTACCTCCTTGGCTACAGTTATGAAATTATCAAACATCATCTTAATTTCATATACTTTTGGATAGTTGATGTAATAAATGTTAAATGCCATAGACTATGATGTTTGTTATTTAATACTATTTATTAATATATCTCGTAGGTAACTATATATTATTTTACACCAAAAAAATAAAATACATTTAGTACGATAGGTTTAAATAATAAACACAATAAGCGGGGATTGCACCCCGCTTATTATTACTGATAAATGGCATTACTTTTCTTGTAAGCTTTGTTTTACAGAATCAAACCTATCAACATATATTGACAAATTAGGGTTACTTGTATTTGCAATCATTCCGACATACATAGTATTTTCTTCATCAATGTTGTATGATGCCATATGCATTGCATATTGTTTGTCATTCTTGGTGTTTGCATTATTGAACCATATTTTAAATAATCGTTGCCGACACCTCTGACGCTCATCCTTATCTTCACAGATATATAGTATTGCCGTGCTATTAACATGTAAAAAATTACCCACGATACAGAAAATTGTTTCTTTAACATTTGAATCAGGTGGTAATTTCTCTTGCGAATGTCTATGCGCAGCTGCAAACATCAGATGATACACAGGAAGTCCGTCAAAAACGGCAGTATCGCATATGAAGGATACTTTATATTCTATGTTGTGGGTTGTAGTAAATTTCAAAGACTGTTCTTCATCAGCAAAAGAAACATAGTAGGGAGATTGAGAATTTACACTCGCAATGTCAATAAGCATAAAATCAGTTCAACTTTTCAAGAATAATCCCTTCTTTCTTCAAAGATGATAAATCATCGCCTCTTTCCACACAACTCACCCATTTCACCTTAATATCCATCATTTTTTTAAGGTGTTGAACCAACTCATTCTTGGTATCGATGTTATGTTTCATAGTTTTCATTTCATTTGCAAATATATATATTTATTTTGATAATATCAAATTTATTACCAATTATCAATTCAAAACCTTTATTTCCTACTTCTTATATTCCATTATTTTTTTCAGTGCATCATCGAATGACAGTAGTACATCCTCGTTTTTTACTACAACTACATCTTCATTACGAATACCTTCCGCATTTTGTTTCAAAACATCACCTTCACAAGATTCTGCATTGGTTTTACCACCTTTTTTATGCGATTTTTCTTTCATTTATTAACTCTATATATCTTAATCTATTACTATTCGCACTGCAAAGTAACGAATTAAATCGCAAACTATCACACATCTCACGAGTATTATATCTATAAACATACTCATCTATATAACTTTGAAGATGTTTTTTACTCGTATAATGGTAAATACCATACAAACCTCGCCTCATATAACTCCAAAAACCTTCAATAGTATTGGTATACACATCACCACAGACAAACTCCCTTTCCTGATGGTGAATATATAGATGCTCATACATTTTATGCATATCTCTATATCCTTTCCATTCATCAGTATATACAGTTGCGCCTTCTGTAACAAACCTCATTACTGTTGGGGTTAATACATTAACCGATGCATTAGGAATAATGGTTGCAACAAGTTTTCCTTTGCGTTCTACCAATCCAAGAACAGGCGTTTTAGTTTTTGTACTTCTACCTCTATTATCTTGTGTGCGTTTATTTTCGTGTTTGAATTTTTCTTTACCTCCAATATATACCTCATCTACTTCTACTGTATTAGAAAGTTGGGTATGGTTTTCAATACCAAGACAAATACGGATACGATGCAGCATAAACCAAGCGGTTTTCTGTGTTATGCCTAAATCCCTTGATAATTGCAATGATGATATACCTTTTTTATGAGAGGTAAGTAACCATATCGCAATAAACCATTTACGCAAAGAGATATTTGTATTTTCAAATATAGTCCCTGTCTTTACATTAAAATACTTGCCTGTATTTTTGCATTTGTAGCGATGATTTGCACATTTATATACTTTTGATGTAGTATCAAAAGGTGAAATTATATTGCCATTCCAACGAATGGATTCAAGGTGTTCGATACATTTTTCTTCGGTGGAAAATGTGTTTAACAAGTCGAACATTGATTTGAAATTTCGTGTATTTATCATCGCGTTTACTCTTTATTTTCAAGAGTAAAGTTAGTGATTTTTAATGAATTATGCAAATAATATAAGCATAAAAGTTAATATATTTAGTAAAAGCGAAAATTCTCCTAATGTTTTGTTATTAGGAGAATAATCACTAATTTCGCACTAACTGCGTCAGACCGTCATACTGTTACTAATGTACAGTAAAGAAGTTAGGTAGCGGCAGGTAGTTTATGAAAGTAATAAAATTACCTTCAACTGAATACTTTAAGTATTTGGTTAACTACAAAAGTAAACTTTACTAATAAATTCTTTTAGTAAAATTTGTCCCTGTGCAGCTACACAGGGTTCTTTTTTATAAATATATCTCTATTTGTAAAAATGTCAATCTTTTATTCCAAAAATTATTCTTACATTTGTCAATAGAAAATAACGACAAACAACAATGCCTATGATTAGATAAAAGCAAATAGGAACATATAGAAATAAAAAGCGTTAGCTTGTATTCTGTGATTCTGAAACTTCGACACTTTCATTTATCACTCAACGGAATAAAGTTTGCGCTCACACCATCTTTTGGTGTGGGCTTTATTCCATATATTTGAGTGATAGGTAGTCGAAGACCTCAGAATCAGATATGGCGAATTAGTCCACACCTTTTTTTATTTCTATTCCTCATACAATCCAAAACTCATAGTGTGGACTAAAAAATATACAAACATTAACAAATGAAGAAAATTAAACTATGAAAAAATTAATCGCAATTGTTTTGTTAGCATCGATAATGCTTTCAACAGCTTGTACAAGTGTATATAAAACTTCCACACTTGCCGATAAGTATGACAATAGAATGGGTTTGTATAGAGCTACCCAAGCAAAGATAGGTATTTACCTTGCCGAAAAGGATATTCCTTGTGAGTATGAGGTTATTTCCATCAATAAGTATAAGGCATTTTCTGTATGGAGTCTTATTCCCTTTGTTGGTTCATATTTTACTGAAAAGAAAATGAAAAAAACATTCTATCAGAAAGCCGTACTTAAAGCAAATAGTGAAAATGGAGATGCTATATATATCACCGCACCTGGTGATTATAAGGTTATCCGTTTTTTGAATAATAACATAACACCTGCTACCGTAGAATAATAAATAGAAAACCGAGGCTAAAAACCTCGGTTTTTCTATAAAAAAGATTACCTTTGCAGTGGAGTTACAACGCTTGTGTAAAAAAAATCCTTTGGCCAACCCGATAATGGTACGATGTTTTGCCATCTCATTACGGAGTAGCTTATGTAGAGTGCTCTTCTTGAAGTTCAAACTGATAGAATTGTAGTGCTCGTTAGGAATAGACACAACATTGTAACTTCTTTTTTCTTATAAATATAAACCTATCACCAAAAATGTCAACAATTTTTAGTGTAAAGTAGTACATAGTTACCATCTCGTAATGTTGCTTGGTTACTCTCATCTTGCAATAACTCGTATAGTTCTTTGTCTATTACTGCATATTTAATATTCTTGCGAATAGTTGAAGGTGAATAAGGATTTCCTTTTTGTAATTCTACAATTCTTTCATATCCTCCTTCAAATGGTATCAACTGCCAGAATGGCTCTGAATTAAGATGCCAAAATGGTGTTCCGGCTTTAGGTTTGAATATAAAAGATTCACCTATGTATCGCTTCCAATTCTTTATGAAACAATTTTCCAATTCCTCGGTAAACTCGATCTTATTTGAGAGTATATGTCTGGATGCTATTAATTCAATAACACTAATTAGCATGATAGCTTTGTGTGGAGCTTTTTTACCTTGTTGCTTATTTGTATGTAGGTTGGCAAACAACTCGATATAATCCGATAGTGTATAACTCATCTCTTGTTTCTCTATTACATTAAACGATTGAGGATCTATGTTCATTTGATATATTTTTATTTCAGGATTCAATGTCTTTGCTACCCGAATGATTTTTTCTTTTCTTTCTTTGTCTATTTTGACACCAAAATAGATGGATTCGAAACACTCTGCACTAAGTCGAACAAATGTTCTTATTTCTTTATGGTCAAATTCATTCCTGTCGTGCTGAAATGGAAGTAAACTCATAAACATTGGAGATGGTTTGTATATAAACAGTCTCATCTCTTGCTCGTGTTCCCACGCCTTAGCTTTGGTATATACCTGATAATTGAAGAAATCTTCTCTATCTCGATAGTAATTCGGTTTATTTACAACATCTTTATATTGTACAGATCTGGCCTGCGAAGTTACCATCATTCCATATCTAACATCGATGTACTTGGCAACTTTATACATATTTAGTCCTATACAAACTCCTTCATGTTTATTGTAATAACTCCACATTAAGATGGAATTATACACTTTGGATAAAGAGCAAATCCATAAATCATTTCTGTAGTTTTCATATCTATTTGACTCAATATCCTTAATCACATCTTCCGGCCAACCTCCACAAGACTCTATTGGCACATTTGAGAAATCTATTAAACTAGGATGGCAATCAAAAGGATCATTAAACATCGTAGCATTTGCATACATTAGATTGCTATAATCCAGCATCATTATAGCTCCGTTTACATCCAAATATTTATATAGTAGATTGCTCATCTTGTCACTGTATTATAGATATTTATCTATTTATGAAGATTTCTCTCTGCTGACTCCAGTTTCTGAAGTTATCAGGCAAGGAATAATATTCACACATTTCCTTATATAGTAAATCAAGTGCAACGGTATCCGTTATCTTATTAGCTTTTCGTGTGTCGCACAGCCATCCAATACTATTAAAATTGGTGTCGGGTAATAAATACAATCGAACATTGGAGTCATAAGCCCATACTGCTCCCATTTCATTCAAGCAAATTTCACTTGTTTTGTAATTGTCTGATATGAGCAAAAATGAATAGTCTGCACAACGAATATTATCTTGAATGTGTTTGCGAATATCTTCGCCATTTCTAATAGCAACATCCTCGATAGAAGTACAAAAAATATCATTGCGATTAATACCAATGCCTAAGCACAATATGTGATCCATAAAATTGGAAACAATTTGTGCATCTTTTGAAGAGTGGCTTATGAATATTCGCTTACCATTAAGTGGTTGCTCAATTGCACATATGCAGTCAACAATTGCCGTAATGGCAGATATATGAATTATTGGGTCATTATCATATAAATCCATATTTTCTTTTAGACTTGTAGCAATTGAAGGGTATTTCCCTTTAATTGCATTATGAAAGTCTATGAGAAGTCTCTCTAAATGTTTAATATTACCTACTATATCATAATCGGTAAATACAACTCGGTCACTATGTATTCTATTTCTTTTAAATGAAATATTTTGCTCTATATAGTCTTGGCACTCTTTGGCGATACTGTATATTGTTTTCATGCAATGTCTTGTAACTTTATATAATTTGAGGTAATCCGAGTTCTGCAAGAAAAGAGTTATGTTCCTCTCTTGCTCTAATAATTGCAAGTTCAGTTTCTTTCAGTTGGTTATGAATAGCATTCAAATCAACAACTTCTTCGTCTTTTGACAAGTTTACATATCGAGTGATATTGAGATTGTAGCCATTCTCTTTAATCTCGCTCAACGATACCTCACGAGCATATCGGCTGATAGTTGCACGGCTCTTGTATGCCTCGATAATCTTATCTACATCTTCCTCGCGCAGATAATTCTGTCGTTTGCCCTTCTCATAATGCTCCTCAGAACTTGCATTGATAAATAGTATTTTATCGTTTTTGCGACATTTCTTCAAAACAATGATACACACAGG
>JAZNWP010000022.1:0-44542 GCA_045593385.1 Acutalibacteraceae bacterium | reverse complement strand
AAAGACGGATATTCAAAGAAAAAGGGATTGAGAAAAGCCGTAAAAAATGGTATAATACTCATATAAAAAGTGTTGTAAAGAGGTGAAAAGGATGAAAACCATTATCATAGGCGGTGTTGCAGGCGGCGCAACGGCGGCGGCACGACTTCGCAGACTGGATGAAAAAGCCGAAATCATTATTTTGGAGCGCGGAGAATACGTGTCCTTTGCCAACTGCGGTCTGCCGTATTATATCGGCGGTGTCATCACCGACCGCGAGGACTTGACTTTGCAGACACCCCAAAGCTTTAAGGCGCGTTTTAATATTGACGTAAGAGTTTTAAATGAGGCAGTTAAGGTAAGCCCCGATACCAAAACTGTTACGGTCAAAAATCTTCGTACAGGCGAAACCTATGAAGAAATCTATGATAACCTTATTTTGTCTATGGGTGCAGAACCGATACGACCAAATATTGATGGCGCTGACGGTAGCAACGTTTTCACACTCCGTAACATTCCCGATACCTTAAAAATTAAAAATTATATTGATACGGCAAAGCCTCGCTCGGCTGTGGTGATCGGCGGCGGATATATTGGTGTTGAGATGGCTGAAAATTTAGCCGAGACAGGTCTAAAGGTTGCAATCGTAGAGCTTGCCGACCATCTGATAGCGCCCCTCGATTTTGATATGGCGGCAGACGTTCACCGCTATATCAAATCCAAAGGCGTTTGTTTGCACCTGAATAACGGCGTAAAGGCGATCAACGGAAACACCGTCATTTTGCAAAACGGCGAGATTACCGCCGATATGATTATTATGTCGGTGGGTGTCCGTCCCGAAACCGCTATTGCAAAAGACTGCGGAATAGAACTCAATGGGCGCGGAAGCATTGTTGTAAACAACAAAATGCAGACCAATATATCTGATATTTACGCCGTTGGTGATGCAGTTGAGGTTGAGGATTTTATAACAAAAAAACCTGCCTTTATTCCTCTTGCAGGGCCTGCAAACAAGCAAGGCAGAATTGCGGCGGATAATATTGCGGGATACGAGAGCGTTTATACCGGCACGCAAGGCTCAGCGGTGTTAAAACTCTTTGATATGACAGTTGCTACCACAGGACTTAACGAAAAGTCGGCTCAAGTGGCAGGCATTGATTACGATAAAACCTATACCTATTCGGCATCCCACGCCACTTATTATCCGGGGGCTGCACAGATGTCAATAAAAGTGCTTTGGGATAAGAAAACGCTTAAAATAATCGGTGCGCAGATTGTTGGCTTTGACGGTGTGGACAAGCGCATGGACGCACTTGCCACCGCTATCCGTTTCGGTGCTAAAATTACCGACCTTACCACCCTTGAACTTTGCTATGCGCCACCCTTTAGCAGTGCGAAAGACCCCGTCAATATGCTCGGCTTCGTTGCCGAAAATATCGTCAGCGGAAAGCTCAAGCAGTTCTTCTGGCACGATGTTGAAAATCTTGCACGTGACGGCAGTGTTTTCTTACTCGACACCCGTACACCGTTTGAGGTGATGCAGGGCAAGATCGACGGTTTTGTTAACATTCCGCTTGACTCCCTGCGTCAAAGAATAAATGAGATTCCGAAAGACAGACCCGTCTACGTTCATTGTCATTCGGGACTTCGTTCCTACCTTGCTTGCCGTATTCTCACAGGCAACGGGTATAACTGCTATAACCTTGCAGGCGGTTGGCGGCTCTACGAATCGGTCATAAACGAGCGCACTGACCCAGAATACTCTTGCAAAGACTGTAAATAAATATGCCACGAGAAAAGCCGATGAGAAATCTTATGATTCCTCATCGGCTTTATTGTTTCCAAATGTGCAATCATATCTGCTCACTTGGATATCAACAATTGCACCGCAGTAAACAAAGAAAAGGATTCTTGGATGAAAAACTATGCGTCAAAACTGTGGTCAAAAATTCGCAAGTATTCTCAAAGTGGGGTGAAAACACCTAAATAGTAATAAAAAATGACCTAAAATGGAGAATGAATCTCTGTTTTAGGTCATTTTCGTGGTCCGAGTGACAGGGATCGAACCTGCGGCCTGATGGTCCCAAACCACCCGCGCTCCCAGCTGCGCCACACCCGGATATTTATTAAATTTTCCTCAATTGTGGGATAAACTGTGGTCAAAACGATTTTTGACCGATTTTTTGATTTTTACAAATGCCCGAAACCCGCATGAATACAGGGGTTTTGAGGATTTTTATTTTTCAGGACATTAAACGCCCGACACGCTCCCAAAACTAGTGCGCTACCAGCTGCGCCACACCTCGTTAGCGTTATTAAATTTTCACAGTGTTGATATTATATGATAATTTATAAGTTTTGTCAATACTTTTAACATTAAATTTCTTGTTAAAAATTTAAAAACAGGTTATATTAATTTAGGGTGTTGCTATGTCGGTATTTGAAAAAATTTATAAAGTAGTTGCAGAAATTCCAAAGGGTAGGGTTGCGACCTATGGTCAGGTTGCGATACTTGCGGGAAATCCGCACTGGGCGCGTGTGGTAGGATATGCTTTGCACAATAATCCAAATCCCGAGTTAATTCCATGCCATCGTGTTGTAAACAGGCAGGGAAGAGTCGCCAATGCTTATGCATTCGGCGGCGGGGAAAAACAAAGAGTGCTTCTCGAGAAAGAGGGCATATCATTTGATGAAAACGGATGTATTGATTTGAAGAAATACGGTATTTTTTAACCCACCATCGATGATGGTGGGTTAAGTTTATTTTAATATAGCTTTAAATCGAGCCACAAATCCTCGTAGTGCATACGCACACTTTCAGGTATATCGTGATAATATTCTGTATCAGGCATATTTTCAGATGTAGGATACAAAATTTCATTTTGATAGTAACAGTAATCGGGATTATTGATTACTGCATTGTGCGGTGAAGCATAACCGATATATTCAGCATTGGCAAGCGCTATCTCAGGTTCCAATAGAAAGTTGATATAGAGCATTGCTGCTTCATAATTTTTAACGCATTTAGGTATACAAATTGAATCCACAAAAATATTTGTGCCTTCTTTGGGATAAAAGAATTTTAAATCCGGATTAACTTCTTGCATAACAAGAAAATCGCCTGCATAATAGGGACCGATTGCGGCCTCGCCTGTTTCAAGCTTTCCGTAAATTTCATCCATAACGTATGACTGTAATACATCCTTGCCGTCTTTTAATAACTCGCAAGCTTCGTTCCATTCGTTAAGATTTGTAGAGTTAACACTGTAACCCAGAAGCTTTTGAGCAGTCATAAATCCATCGCGTGGGTTATTAAAATTAAGTGACATATTACGATATTTTTCATCCCACAACGTGTTCCAAGAATGCTCTGGCTCACCTATGAGGGCGCTATTGTAAATCACGCCAACCATACCAACATTATAAGGTACGGTATATTCTTCCAATTCGTCAAAATAAAGACCTTTATAACTATCACTGATATATTTATAGTTTGAAAGGGAAGAGACATTGATTTTAGCGAGCATATTTTCGGATTTTAAACGAGCTATCATATAATCTGAAGGAATAATTATATCGTAGCTGACGCCGCCGTTTTTAAGCTGTGAATACATAGTTTCATTGCTTTCAAAAGTGGTGTAGTTAACCTTAATGCCGGTTATACGCTCAAACTCACGGTTAACATCCATACAACCTTCACTACCGTCCGAAATATATTCGCCCCAGTTATAAACATTTAGCTCGGTACCCTCAAATTCACGGGAATATTCTGCCTCCATTTCAGGGCTAAAATATTCATAACCGCAGCCGCAAAGTGAAAAGCAAAGCGCAACACCAAGGAAAATGGAAAACATTTTTTTAAACATTGATACCCCTCCTTGTTTCTGCTTTAGCTTGTAAGGTGTTATAGAGAATAAGCAATACAAACACGGCAAGGAATATAATTGTAGAAAGGGCATAAACATCAGGCGTTACTGTTTTTTTGGTCATATTGTAGATTACGATAGGTAATGTCTGATAATGGCCGCAAGTGAAATAGCTGATAACAAAATCATCAAGCGATAGGGTAAACGCCATAATGGCACCTGTGAAAATTGAGGTTGAAATTGAGGGTAAAATAACCTTGAAAAAAGCTTTTACGGGCGTGCATCCAAGGTCGAGCGCGGCCTCATTAAGACTCATATCAGTGGCGCGTAGCCGCGGCATAACCGACAAAATTACATACGGTAAATTAAAGGTAATATGCGCCGAAAGCACAGTAAAAAATCCAAGTGATTCACGAAGGGCAAATAAGTTACCGATAAACACAAAAAGCAGCATAAGAGATACGCCGGTTACAATATCGGCATTCATCATAGGAATATTGGTTATAGACATTACTGCGCTACGGCTTATCCTTTTACGAAGGGCCAAAATACCAACAGAGGCGGCAGTGCCCATAACCGTAGAAATTAGTGCTGACAAAACAGCAATAATAAGCGTATGACGAAGGGCCTCAAGCATAGAGGTATTTGATGCAAGACCTGTGTACCAATCAAATGAAAATCCTTCAAATACCCAAACACTGCTGCCCGAGTTAAAGGAAAAGAAAATCATAACAGCAACAGGCGCATACAAAAACAAGAGAATTAAAGCGATATAAAGGCGGGAGAGAGTTTTCATATTACAACCGCCTCCTCATCATCGCTGAAGCGATTCATTATCAGTGTGCAGATAAGTATCAAAATCATAAGAATAAGCGATAGGGTTGAAGCCAAATTATAATAATGAGGCCCTGTATTGAAAAGATATTCAATTGCATCGCCAATAAGCATATTCTTATTACCGCCGAGCTTTTGGGAAATGTAAAAAGTGCTTACAGAGGGCACAAATACCATTGTAATACCCGAAATTACACCGGGAAGAGATAAGGGTATTATTACACGGCGTATGCGGGAAAAGCTATTAGAACCTAAATCGCTTGCCGCTTCAAGCAGTGAATTATCAATTTTGGACATAGCCGTATAAATAGGCAAAATCATATAGGGTATAAAATCATAAACCATACCCAGAATTACGGCTCCGGGTGTATTTATAAGCTGAAGCTTACCGATACCCAACGCGCCTAAAAGCTTGTTGATGAGGCCCGTATTTGCTAAAATTGTTATCCACGAGTATGTACGGATGAGAAAGTTCATCCACATAGGAAGCATAATGAGCATTAAAATCATACGCTGACTGGAAATTTTAAGCTTGGTCATATGATATGCCATTGGATAGGCGATAAGAAGCGTTATAATTGTTGCAATAACTGCATACAGAATTGACATCCCAAAGGCCTTTTTAAATCTACCAATTTGAGAGAAATTGGAAATAGTAAATATACCGTTTGCATCTGTGAAGGCGAAGTAAGCCATTATAACAAGCGGCACTATTATAAAAATAGCAGACCATACAATATATGGCGCCGCAACAAGACGGCTTCCAAAACTTTTTTTATTCATCGTCATCCTCCGGCTCTATGTCAGAAAGATGGTCCATTTCTTCGCTGTAAGAACTGTAGTCGCCGTAGAGACCTGAATACTCGGTCTTTTTCATAATATGTATGGCATCGGGCTCTATAAACAAGCCTACCTTCTCATCGACAAAATGTTCATCGGTAGTTTGTATCATCCATTTAAAGCCGCCGATATCAACTATAATTTCATAATGAACGCCAAGGAAGTTGACTGAAGTGACGATACCTTTGAGCATACCATCGTTTTCAGCAACGATATCTACATCTTCGGGACGCACAACAACATCCACAGCTTCGTTTTCAGCAAATCCTGCATCAAGACATTCAAATTTCTGTCCCGAAAATTCAACGCTGTAGTCTTTTAGCATAACACCGTCAACTATATTGGATTCACCAATAAAATCGGCTACAAAGGCGTTTTGTGGCTCATTATAGATGTCTTGAGGTGTTCCAACCTGCTGAATCTTGCCTTTATCCATAACTACAACGCGGTCAGACATAGTAAGAGCTTCTTCTTGGTCGTGAGTTACAAAAATAAAGGTAATACCAAGTTGCTGTTGAATGTTACGGAGTTCTTTTTGCATATCCTTGCGAAGTTTCAAATCAAGGGCGGCAAGGGGCTCGTCCAAAAGTAAAACCTTGGGTCTATTGGCAATAGCTCTTGCGATAGCGACACGCTGTTGTTGGCCGCCCGAAAGTGTATCAATATTTCTCTTTTCAAATCCTTCAAGATTTACAAGCGTAAGCATCTCTGATACGCGAGCTTTAATTTCTGCTTCAGGCAGTTTTTTCACACGAAGGCCAAAAGCTATATTTTCAAAAACGTTGAGGTGAGGGAAAAGAGCATAGCGTTGAAAAATGGTATTAACCTGTCTTTTATAAGCAGGAACGCCATTGATTTTTTTACCCTCAAAGAAAACATCGCCTTCATCGGCATCAAGAAATCCTGCAAGAATTCTCAAGGTGGTGGTTTTACCACAACCTGAAGGACCTAATAGGGTAACAAATTCTTTATCCTTAATTGATAAAGAAAGCCCATCAAGGACCTGCTCACCGTTAAAAGCGACATAAATGTTTTTAAGCTCAATAATATTGTTCATTTAAGCATCCCCCTTTGTCAAACACCCAAGTGTCGACAGCAGTAAATTTTTTACGTTTACCCTGCGCGATACCCGCAATCGCTTTGCCCCATACAGACAAAGGGTGGCGCAGTTTGTGTGCGCGGCATGGGGAATTAGAATTGCTCTCTACACAGATGCGTTTATGGTACTATACATATACAGCACTACTATTGGTTTAATATAATCCTAAAACCGCCAAATGTCAAGATAAATTTACAAAAAACCCACTTAAAACACACAGAAATTTGTGGTAAAATTTTATAAACTTTAAAATACTCGATTTTTCTTTAAAATGCTCTTGTTTCCTCCAATTTTTTATTTTAAAAAAACATCGGCAAAAAATTGCCGATGTTTAAAAATTTATCTGTTTTCGTCTTTGAAATTTTTATTGTTATCGTTTTTGTTTTGCTGATTGTTCTGATTGTTTTTATTTTCATTGTTTTGCTTATTTTTGTTCTTATTATCCATAATATAATCACCCCGCTTTCACACATAGTATCTGTAAAAGGTGGGGTGATTATTCTAAATTTCAAATAGTTTTAAGGCGTTTTCTTTTGTCAAATTTAAAATATTTTCTAAAGAAGTATTTTTTAATTCGGCAATCTTTTGAGCGGTAAGGGTGATATAGCCCGAATGACATAATTTGCCTCTAAATGGTTCAGGAGCAAGATATGGACAATCGGTTTCAACTAGGAGTCGGTCATCTGGAATTGCCATTAAAACATCAGGGAGTTTCCTTGCGTTTTTAAAGGTAATAACACCGCCAACACCGATATACATACCAAGCTTAATAATTTCCTTTGCCATTTCAACACTTCCTGAAAAGCAATGAACAACACCTTTGGGCTTATACTTTTTTAAAAGCTCTAAAACATCGCCGTGTGCTTCGCGGTCGTGTACAATAACTGGTAAATCTAATTTATTAGCTAAAATCAGTTGTTCTTCGAAAACTTTGATTTGTTCGGCTTTATGCTCGGCATCCCAATAATAATCAAGACCGATTTCGCCTATAGCAACACATTTTTTATGGTTTGAAAAATTTTCAATTTCTGAAATCGGCGTATTGCTATCAAGATTTTCGGGATGAATGCCCACCGCAACATAAAAATTGTCGTATTTTTCTGCAAGCGCAAGATTGTTTTTTGATGAAATACCGTCAACACTGCAGGAAACGATGCCACAAACACCGTTGTTAAAGAGTTTGGTTAAGAGTTCATCTCTGATTTCTTCGAATTTCTCATCATCATAATGGGCATGACTATCAAAAATTTGCGGTGAATCAAGTATGAGGGATTCCGGATATTCTATCATCGGATTTTACTGCCTTCCGGAATATCATCAACAAATATTACTTTAACTTCATTATTTGGACAATCTGCGGCAAGTATCATACCGTTTGATTCAACGCCGCAAAGAGTGGCGGGCTTGAGATTGGATACCACGATGATATTGTGTCCAATCAAATCTTCGGGTTTATACCATTTGGCAATGCCGGAGGCAACAGTTCTTGGAACAGAACTGCCGTCATTAAGAGTTAATTTTAATAGCTTTTTGGCTTTAGGAATGGGCTCGCAAGCAACAATTTTTGCGGTTTTGAGTTCAACCTTTGCAAAATCATCAATAGAAATCTGCGCTACGTTTACAACATTTTCGGCTTCGGCATTTTTAATTTTTGCTTCTTGCTCTTCGGCGATTTCCTTAAGTACTTTTTCAGTATCAATACGAGCAAACAATGGAGTTGCTTCGCCAACAGAATATTCGCATACCTTGCCAAATTCAAGTTCATTGCAATCGTTATCCAACTGTTTTGCAATAGAAGCAGAGCTTTCGGGAATAATGGGTGAAAGCATAATACCAATCATTCTGATACACTCAAGCAAATTATAAAGAACACCGGACAAACGGGGAAGAGTTGCCTCATCCTTTGCAAGAATCCAAGGAGTAGTTTCATCAATATACTTATTACATCTTTTTGCAAGATTCATAATGGCTTCACAAGCGTTGGTGTTATGATAACTCTCCATATTGCTGCAAAAGTCTTCTACGGCTTTTCTTGCGGTGTTAATGAGGTCGTTATCAAGTTCTTCAAGCTGTGAGGGCGCAGATACTTTACCACCAAAATACTTATTTGTCATTGCAATGGTACGGTTAACAAGATTACCAAGGGTATTCGCAAGGTCAGTGTTGTATTTATTTATAAAAGACTCATAGGTGATGGTACCGTCCTGCGCAAAGGGAATTTCGGATAATAGATAGTATCTGACAGCATCGGCGGAAAATCGCTTTGCTAATTCGTCGGCATAGATAACATTACCCTTCGATTTGGACATCTTATCTTCGCCTACAAGCACCCAGGGATGCCCCAGTACTTGTTTGGGCAATGGCTCACCGAGCGCCAAAAGAATTATAGGCCAATAAATTGTGTGAAAGCGAACAATATCCTTACCGATAACATGCAAATCTGCCGGCCATAGCTTCTTATAGGTTTCAGAGCTTTCGTCGGTATCGTAGCCAATTCCGGTTATATAATTTGAAAGGGCATCAATCCAAACATAAATAACATGACGGTCGTCAAAGCTTACGGGAACACCCCATTTGAACGAAGAACGAGAAACACATAAATCTGCAAGACCGGGTTTTATAAAGTTATTTATCATTTCGTTTTTACGGGATTCAGGTTGGATAAAGTCGGGATTCTCCTCAAAATATTTAACTAGTTGGTCTTGATATTTACTAAGTTTTAAGAAGTATGCCTCCTCCTTAGAATCTATAACCTCTCTGCCACAGTCAGGACATTTGCCGTCAACCAACTGGGATGCGGTGAAGAAGGATTCGCAAGGAACGCAGTATTTACCCTCATAAGTACCTTTATAAATATCACCTTGTTCATATAGCTTTTTAAAAATTTTTTGAACTTGTTTTTCGTGGTAATCATCAGTAGTACGGATAAATTTATCGTAACTTGTATTAAGACTGTTCCAAACCGCCTTAATTTCCTCAGAAACATTATCAACATACTGCTTGGGCGAAATACCTGCCGCATTAGCATATTCTTCAATTTTCTGACCGTGTTCATCAGAACCTGTCATCAAATATACATCATATCCCATCATTCTCTTGTAACGGGCTATCATATCGGCCAAAACAATATCATAAGCGTTGCCGATATGCGGTTTTCTTGATGTATAGGCAATAGCCGTGGTAATATAAAACTTTTTATTTTCATTCATGATAATTTCCTCCTGAAATTAGGGCTTTTTGAAAAGATATAAAATATATGATAGAGCCAACGAGGCCGCACCGTAAAATAGCGGTACACTTGTCATCGGCGCCGTAGTGTTTCCCGAAAAAGACGAATATACAAATAAAAGTATTCCCATAATTGAAAGCAAAATATAAAGAACCGTTAACAGAGAATTGGATTTCTTCATTCGGGAAGCGGCATTTATTATTGAAATAAATGCGAGAGGTTGACCTGTAAATGCTGCAGGCGCTGAACATTCTTCGGTATACTTGGCAGTTGAGCGGTACATATGAACACCTGCATTACTCATAATTTTTACCGAATCATCATAAAGTCCGAGATAATCGCAAATCATTTCCTCGTTTATATTCGGGTCGCTGTTTTCAACCAAAAGAGTGATGCCGAGTTTAGTTGTCTCGCGTAATTTTCTCACAACATTTTCATCGGCATTATATTGGATAATAATAAGAGCACACGCTTTGTGACCATCTGCCACATAAACGGGGAAGTATCCGTTTTGCAGTATCCTTCTGTCCACCTCAATACTGGGCACATCTATTTCGTGGGCTTGCATAAGTGTGCGATTTCCTATAAATAACAGTTCATTGTCAACCCATCCCGAAATACCCATACGGTCTTCATATTTAACGGTATCCGAGTCAGGAATTTTATACGAAGTGTTTGTTTTTGCAATCTGTTGGAAAATAGGAGCGAGAGTACTGTTAACTGCTTTAGTTAAGGATGCGGCCTTCATTATGATATTATCGAAATTGTTTTCAGACAACACTTTAATATCGTGCAATGTAACCGAACCTTCGGGGAAAATATCACAGGAAGCAACAACTGCCGCATTTGCAATTTCGATTTTTTCTGCTGCGGTGTTACCCGCAATCATCGCCTTTTCTCTTGAGAGTCGTTTATTGGCAGAAAAATATGGAAAATTTCCTATTAAAAACAACGTGGGTATTGCGGTGGTAAGCATTACTGAAGCGGCGGAAACAAAGCCGTAAAAAACGTTTTGATAATATACATAGGCCATAATGCCACACAGCACGGATAAAATTGTTGCTACGACTGTGATGCTTCCAAGTTTTCCGTAAACTACAGTACCAAAACCAGTATATTTAATATAGTCGTTTACAAAACTTGTTTTTCGTGATACTGCAACCAGCGCATCGCCTTCAACCGAGTTCTTCGCCATGGCAAATGTAGTAGCATTATCGGTTATAAGACCAACCGCGGTAAGCTCTTTATTTACTGCAATCTGCTTAAATCCTGAAAGGATGGCGGATATGTTTAAAAATTGAGATAAAGCTCTGATAAATAAAATTAAACTTAATAAGAGAGCCGATTCGTATGCAGAGCTTTCGGTAACGGTGGCGCAAACGGTGGCGCCGAGTGTTAATAGCGAAGCGATGGCAACGGGAGCATCGGCAGTACAATTCTTAGTAAACAATTTTTTTAACGAACCAAACATTCGTATATTAAATAAAATATCGATTAAAGAAATTATTGCAAAAATAATCGACATCGTAAGGGTGTGCGAAATGGTTAGCTGATTAAGAGTTGGTATTAAAAAAGTGCTTAATATGAGTAAAGTTATACCGGAAAAAACTGTGCAAATAAAATTAGCGCGTTTTAAAATTGAAAATTTTCTTATGAATTTTTTGTTTTCTTTTCGTGAAGTATATTCATTTTTTTCAATGTATCGCTCAAAAGCTGATTCTTCAAGAACGGTAGTGCTTTTTTCCTCAGTGAACCTTTGACTGTCAAAAAATTCGCCGCCCAAATCCAATGGTTTTGTTGTACTGCTGATTACAATGCTGTTGGTATCGAATTTTTCATCCTTAATCGGAGTGAATTTAATTGTGCCCGTATTGGATATTTCATTATCGATGTTATGCAGTTCTGCGGTATCAATATCCGATATATCGGGTATACTCGTTTGATATTCTTTGATTTCTATACCGTGTTCTTGAATTGTCTTAACGATATCCGTCTCTTTTTCTCTTGCAATAGAATCGGCAACCATTTTATCAAAAACAGTAGTTTTATCCGATTTAGTATCAGCTTCTGAACTGCTTTTTCTGTCAGATAAATCGCCCTTGCCTAAATCATCAAAGGTTACATTGTACTTTTGAGACATATCATCAATTGCTGACTGTCCCTCCGAATGCAATATCTCTGCAATAGATTTTAAACGGTAAAGGGGAGGCCTATCGTTTGAAATATCCCTGCCGTTATCATCTACGGTATATGCTTTGCATTTTTCCAATAAGCTCATTTCGGGCTTGTTTTTTTCTTCCGTTTCACGAACTGCGGGAGTATTGTCTTCCGTTGGTGTATTAACCGATTTCATACGCGATTTTAATGCTTCCATAGGAGATGATGAGGGTTCAACGGTATTTTCTACATTATTGCCCACATTAGAAAGCACTTCAGTGGCAGTTAATGCGTGGGGCGCATTGTGGATGGGTGCATTTTCTAATGTTATATCATCAGTCTCATTATTGAAACTTTCTTCAATTAACTCAAAGAAGTCGTTGTTCTTGTCTTTTTTTGAGAATATACTCATTATTTTGTCCCCTAAATAAATTTATCTTTTTCTCACAACTTCATACATAAGCGCACCAGCCGCAACCGAAGCGTTGAGAGAGTTGATTTTTCCTTTCATGGGCAAGGAAATAATAACGTCGCATTTTTTTGCAGTTAGTGCGCCGATGCCTTTCCCTTCATTACCGATAACGATAGCGCAGGGAATATCGTAATCAATTTGCGTATATGGTTGTCCGTCCATATCGGCGCCAAAAATCCAAACACCCTTATCTTTGAGTTCATCAATAGTGTTGGCGATGTTGGTGACACGTGCCACCTTCATATATTCAAGTGCGCCCGCGGCAGTCTTGGCTACTGTGGCATTAAGGGAAGCTGAACGCCGCTTTGGAATAATAATTCCGTGAACGCCGCAAGCTTCCGCCGTTCTTATAATAGCGCCAAGATTATGAGGGTCTTCGATTTCATCGCAAATTATTATGAAAGGTTTTTCGTTTCTTTCATCTGCAGTTTTTAATATATCCTCAACGGTAGAATATTCCTGAGAGGCAAACATAACGGCAACGCCCTGATGGTTAGCTCCACCGCAATAATAATCTAATTTCTGCGGACTGATTTCCTTAATTAAAATACCTTTAGCGGAGCATTTTGCGATTATTGCGGAAACGGTTCCTCCGGTAGCGCCGTGAGCTACATACAATCTATCAATTTCTCTGCCGGAACGCACTGCTTCAAGTACGGGATTTCTTCCACAGATTATATTGCTTTGTTTTTCTTCAGTAAAATTTTTATTATCCATTTAGATATAAAGCTCCTAATACTTAACTATACAAAATTTAGTATACCATACATATATAAAAAAAGAAAGAGCAAAATAATAAAAAACAAATTTTTTTGGAGGAATTTTATGAAAATATCTGTAGTTAAAGGTATAGAGCTTATAGATTCTAGGGGTAATCCTACGGTAGCCGCTGAGGTGACGCTTCAAGATGGTAGTGTTGGCTTTGCTATTGCACCTTCAGGAGCTTCGACCGGTATGTACGAAGCCCATGAATTAAGAGATAATGATATAAATCGATATAATGGTAAAGGTGTTTTAAACGCAGTTGGTAATATTAATGACGAAATTGCAGCGTCAATCATCGGAATCAGCGCTTCAAATCAAAGAGAAATTGATAATAAAATGATTGAAATCGATGGCACAAAAAACAAATCCAGATTAGGCGCTAATGCAATTCTTGCTGTATCTTTAGCGGTTGCAAAAGCGGCAGCTTCATCATTAGGTTTGAATTTATTTCAGTATATTGGTGGTATTTACGGAACACAGTTGCCGCGCCCCATGATGAATATTTTAAATGGTGGCGCACATGCTGCAAATAACATTGATATTCAGGAGTTTATGATAATTCCTACTAAGACAGAAAGCTTTGCCGAAGGAGTAAGGATATGCAGCGAGATATACCATGGTTTAGGAAAAATATTAAAGAAACGCGGTTTGATGTGCGGTGTTGGTGATGAAGGCGGTTTTGCACCAAATTTGAAAAGCGACGACGACGCCTTCGAACTAATATTGGAATCCATAAATGCGGCAGGTTATACAGGTGATGAAATTAAAATTGGAATAGATGCCGCAACAAGCGAATGGTATAAACAAGATGGATATTTTATGCCTAAAAGAAATAAAAAAGTAAATGATGAGGAACTTATAAAATATTATGAAAAAATTATTGAAAAATACAATGTGATTTCTATAGAAGATGGTTTAGCAGAAAACGATTGGTCGGGTTGGAAAAAACTAACCGATACCCTTGGAAACAAGGTGCAGCTTGTCGGTGACGATTTGTTCGTAACAAATTCAGATATATTTAAAAAAGGTATTGATGAGGGAATTGCTAATAGCATACTGATTAAACCTAATCAAATCGGCACACTGACAGAAACTCTTGATGTAATAAATTTGGCTAAGAAAAATAATTATCGAACAATAATTTCGCACCGTTCAGGCGAAAGTGAGGATACATCTATCGCAGATATAGCAGTAGGTGTTAATTCGGGACAGATTAAGACGGGCGCGCCTTGTAGAAGCGATAGGGTAGCAAAGTATAACAGATTGCTAATAATTGAGGGCAAATTACAAAGAAAAATTTAATTTATTGACATTTTTTGATATTGAATATATAATTTGGTTGGCGTTTGCTAACCATATTATTTTTTAGAGGATAGTTTTATGTCAAATATCAAAAACTACGATACCGTTATTATAGGCGGCGGTATAGGCGGTCTTATGGCCGCATATCGTTTGAGAAAAAATTCGCCCGAAATGAAGATAGCCATTACCGAAAGAGGTAATGAACTTGAAAACAGAAAATGTCCCGCAGGCAAGAATAAAACCTGTGTACACTGTAAAATTTGCAGTATAACCAGCGGTTTTGCAGGGGCTGGTGCATTTTCCGACGGTAAATTCAATTTGGGCACTGCATACGGCGGAACACTTGGTGAAGAACTTGGCGACGATGTTGCAAATAAATATATAATGGAAGTCGATAATATTCTCAACAAATATTGCACTTCAGGTGTACCGATTGTATATAAGTCAAATGATGAATTGAAACTTAAATGTTTGCAAAATAATCTTCGTCTTTTGGATATGAATGTAAAGCATTTAGGCACCGACAATAATTATGTTACCATGCAAAATTTAATTAAGGAAATTGCAAAGTCGGGTACTGATTTATATTCGTTTTATAACTGCATCGACATATCTAAAAATGACGGAATTTATGAACTTTCTTATGAAAATGGAGAAGTTTTAAAAGCTAGGAATATCATTATTGCTACCGGCAGAAGCGGAGCAAACTTTGTAAATGATTTTTGCAAATCAAATGATGTAAAAATGCGCTCAAATCATATCGATATAGGTGTAAGAGTCGAAATGAAAGATATTATTTGGCGAGAGTTTTCTTCGAAAATTTACGAGCCGAAAATTCTTTATAAGACCAAGACCTTCGAAGATAAATGCCGTATGTTTTGCTTTAATCAGGGCGGTCTTGTTTCTGCAGAAAACAATCATGGAATTATTACCGCTAATGGACATTCATATGCCCAAGCTGAAAAGAAAACCGAGAACTGCAATTTTGCTATTCTTTCGAGTATTCGTTTCACAGAACCCTTTAATCAGCCCACTGAATATGCCGAAAGCATATCACGCCTTGCAAATATGATTGGTAACGGAAGTGTACTTGTCCAGCGTTTCGGCGATTTAATCAGAGGCAGAAGAACAAATGACCATCGCCTTGGTCAAAACACGGTGACCCCCACTTTAAAAGCAACGGCAGGGGATATATCCCTTGTTTTACCGCATAGAATTCTGACTAATATTATTGAAACGATTTACGCATTGGATAAGGTGGCGCCCGGTACCGCAAATGATGATACGCTACTTTACGGTTGCGAAAGCAAGTACTATTCCATCAGACCTATCTTTATGAATAATAAATTTGAACTTATCGATAATGTTTTCATCATTGGTGATGGCAGCGGTATTTGCAGGGGACTTTCACAGTCCGGCGCAATGGGTATCTATGTTGCCGATTGTATCACAAATTCCCAATAATTATAAAAAACAAAGAACACCGTGCATTAGCACGGTGTTCTTTATATCAGATAATCAAATAACTGAAATACAGAGAAAAATTCGGATTATAATAGGGGTCGCCATTTTCTATTGCGTGAGACCATTTGTTCTTAAATGTGTCAATATCGTTTTGTATATTTTCATGATTAAGTTTGTCCGATTGATTGTGATTAATAACGCAGTACGGATTAAAAATATTGGCAAGTCCTTCCTCTTGCAATCTTAAACAAAAATCAACATCGCCATACTTGCTTGTGAGTCTTTCATCAAAACCATCCAATAGTTCAAAATTGGATTTTTTGACCATAAGACAAGTATCCGATACGGCAGTTATATTTTGCGCATAAAACATTTTACCCATATACCCCAAATTATCTTTATCGACACCATTATGGCTATTGCCGACAATGTGGTCTTCTTCCAAACCGAGTATATAACCGCCATGCTCAATGGTACTATTATTTAGTAAAATTTTTCCGCCAACTGCGCCAATGTCTTTGCGTTGAGCATACATTAAAAGTTCCTCTAACCAGTTGTTTGTTACAATTTCGACATCGTGGCGTAGGAATATAAAATAATCCCCGTTACATTGCTTAGCAGCGTAATTACACATTGAATAACGCATTAAAGCACTATCGTATTTTAAAAAACGCACCTTAACAGATGAATCAATTTGATTGTAGTCAGATAACAATGGGTGATTGGGGTCTATGTTTCCAATAACAATAATCTCATAGTTTTTATAGGATGTTTTCTCAAGAATTGAGTTGATACATAACCTTAATTTTTTTATATCATCGTTTGTAGTGATTACAATAGAAATCTTGGGATTTCCATTTATCTTGTAATCGATTTTATATATTACAGGGTAGACGGGAGAACTTTTTACCGTTGCATCGAAGCCATTTTTGCTTAAATAATTTTGTACCGCAGCAATACCGGCATCAATCGCATACTTTTTCGAATTTATATCCATAGCAACAGAATTTGAATGTGAGCGCCAGAAGTATAAAACTTTAGGTATATGAACTATTTTCTTTGCGCATTTGGTCAGGCGTAAAATTAAATCGTGGTCTTGACTTCCGTCAAATTCACTTCTGAAAATTCCCGCTTCATTGAGTAGATTTGAATTAAAAACGGAGAAATGACAAATATAGTTATTTGCCAGTAAATTCTCGGGCGCAAAATCAGGTTTAAAGTGATAAGTTATAATTTTTTTAATATTGTTATTTAAAAATACAACTTCATCAGTGTATACGTAATCTGCATTCTGCTCACATATCGCTTTCATACATTCGAACAAAGCTGATGGGTGTAGAATATCATCATGGTCGAAAAGCGCAATATAATCACCGCTCGCCATTTTTATACATTCGTTTGTGTTGGCGGAAATACCCTTATTTTTATCTAATTTTTTATAAATAATCCGCAAATCATTATTTGCCATTAGGGTGCAGTATTCTTCCACATAATCATGTTCAGAATCACTTCCGTCCGCTAAACATAGTTCCCAATTACCATAGGTTTGATTTCTAACTGAATTAATCATTTCTTTGAGATAATTTAGCGGAGTGTTGTAAAGTGGAACCAATACGCTGAATTTGATTTTTCTTTCAAAAACGAAGGAAGTTTGTTGCTCAAAAACTGATTTTGAAATTTTACAGGGAATACGTTTGGGGCGCGGTCGTATTCTGCGCAACTTAATTACACTCATTTTTCCTTCTTTAAAACCGCCGCGCAAAAAACCTTTTGAAAAAACTAAAAATTCAAGCAGAAGGCGATTTTTTGCGACAACCTCTTTAAAACTATCTAAAAAACTGTTTTTTTCGGCTTTCAACTCGATAATCTCCTGATAATTTCCATTTTAAAGATAATATAACACAAGTTATTATTTATGTCAAACTTAACACATTAAAATTTTTGACATAAAATTAACAAATTAACTATTTACAAAAAATAAATTTGGTGTTATTATATATTCGTATGAGTTTGTCCAAGTTAGGATTTCTCGCACATATATATTTTAAGGAGGAATTTTTCCATGGCCAGAAAATTTAAGACGATGGATGGTAACAATGCTGCTGCTCATGTATCCTATGCGTTTACTGAAGTTGCCGGTATCTATCCCATCACTCCGTCTAGCCCTATGGCTGACTATGTTGACCAGTGGTCCGCTCAGGGTCTTAAAAACATTTTCGGTACAACCGTAAAGGTTGCCGAAATGCAGTCCGAAGCAGGTGCTGCAGGTACAGTTCACGGCTCTTTGGCAGCCGGTGCTTTAACCACCACCTATACCGCTTCTCAGGGACTTTTATTAATGATACCGAATATGTACAAGATAGCAGGTGAGCTTTTACCCAGCGTATTCCATGTATCAGCTCGTTGTGTTGCTTCACATGCTCTTAACATTTTTGGTGACCATTCAGACGTTTATGCTTGCCGTCAGACCGGTTTTGCAATGCTTGCTGAAACCAATACTCAGGAAGTTATGGACCTTGGCGCAGTAGCTCATCTAGCTACCATTAAGAGCCGCGTTCCCTTCATTAACTTCTTTGACGGTTTCCGTACTTCTCACGAAATTCAGAAGATTCAGGTTTGGGATTTTGAAGAACTTAAAGAGATGTGCGATATGGATGCAGTTGCTGCATTCCGTAAACGCGCTCTTAACCCTGAGCATCCCGTTATGCGTGGTTCTCACGAAAATGGTGATATTTTCTTCCAGCATAGAGAAGCTTGTAACAAATATTATGATGCTGTTCCTGCTATCGTTGAGGAATATATGGACAAGGTTAATGCTAAAATCGGCACTAACTATAAGCTCTTCAACTACTATGGCGCAGAGGATGCAGAGCGCGTAATCGTTGCTATGGGTTCTGTTTGCGATGTGGCAGAAGAAGTTATTGATTATCTTACCGCAGCAGGTGAGAAGGTAGGTCTTATTAAGGTTCGCCTTTACCGTCCTTTCTCTGCAGAAAGATTTGCAGAAGCAATTCCCGCTACAGTAAAGAAGATTGCCGTTCTTGATAGAACAAAAGAACCCGGTTCTCTCGGCGAACCTCTTTATCTTGATGTTGTTGCTGCTCTTGCAGCTACCGGCAGAAAGATTGACTGTGTAATCGGCGGTCGTTACGGTCTTGGTTCTAAGGATACTCCTCCTTCAAGCATTTTTGCTGTATATAAAGAACTCGCTAAAGACGCACCTAAGCACAACTTTACTATGGGTATTACCGACGATGTTACCAACCTTTCACTTACGGAAGAAGAGGCTCCCAATACTGCTGCTGAAGGCACTATCGAGTGCAAGTTCTGGGGTCTTGGCGGTGACGGTACTGTTGGTGCTAACAAAGACTCTATTAAGATTATCGGTGACCACACTGATAAATATGTTCAGGCATACTTCCAGTATGACTCTAAAAAGACCGGCGGTATCACAATTTCTCACCTCCGCTTTGGTGATAAGCCCATCAAGAGTCCTTACTATATAAATAAAGCCGACTTCGTTGCTTGCCATAATCCCTCTTATGTAATTAAGGGTTATAAGATGGTTAACGATGTTAAGCCCGGCGGTGTATTCCTTATCAACTGCCAGTGGTCTGCTGAAGAACTTGATAAGTATATGCCCGCAGAGGCAAAGCGTTATATCGCTAAGAACAACGTTCAGCTTTATACCGTTAATGCTATTGACCTTGCCGCACAAATCGGTCTTGGTAAACGTACAAATACTGTTCTTCAGTCTGCATTTTTCTCACTTTCTAAGGTTCTTCCTGCAGACGATGCTATTGCATATATGAAGGAAAAAGCTCAGAAGTTCATGAAGAAGGGTAAAGAAATCGTTGAAATGAACGAAAAAGCCATTGATGCAGGCGCTACCGCTTATGTAAAGATTGATGTTCCTGCAACTTGGGCCGATGCAAAGGATTGTGACAATACCGTTTCCGACACTAACGCTTCCAAGCTTGTTAAGATGGTTGATAATATTATGAAGCCCGTTGGCCTTATGAACGGTGACTCATTGCCCGTTTCTGCATTTATGGACCATGCTGACGGCACCTTTGAACAGGGCGCGTCTGCATTTGAAAAACGTGGTGTTGCCGTTATGGTGCCCGAATGGAACAACGAAACCTGTATCGGTTGTAATAAATGTTCCTTCGTTTGTCCTCATGCAACAATTCGTCCTTATGCTGTTTCTGATGAAGAAAAAGCAGCAGCGCCTGCTAATATGAAGGTTGCTACTAAGGAAAAACTCGTTACTAATAAGGGTTATTCATATGTAATGACCGTTTCTCCTCTTGACTGTATGGGATGCGGCGTTTGCGTTGGCGAATGTCCCACCAATTCACTTAAGATGGTTCCTCAGGCAACTCAACTTGCTGAACAGGATGTATTTGATTACTGCGTTGCTAATGTAACTGAAAAGGCGGGAGTTGCTTCTGATGCTAATGTCATTACCTCACAGTTCAAGAAGCCCTTACTTGAGTTCTCAGGTTCTTGCGCAGGTTGCGCTGAAACTGCTTATGCTCGCTTGGTAACTCAGTTATTCGGCGATAGAATGTATATTTCTAATGCTACCGGTTGTTCTTCAATCTGGGGCGGTCCTGCTGCAACATCTCCTTATACCGTTAACGCTGATGGTCACGGTCCTGCTTGGGCCAACTCACTCTTTGAGGATAATGCTGAGCACGGTTACGGTATGTTCCTTGGTCAAAGAGCTATCCGTGAACGCTTAATAGATGATGTTAAAGGTATTGTAGCTTCCGATAAGTGCTCTGCCGAAGTTAAAGCCGCAGGTGAGGAATATCTTGCTACTGTTAACGACGGCGCAAAGAACACTGCCGCTTCTAACGCTTTGGTTGCTGCTATAGAAAAAGCAGGCGCAAACTGTGAGCTTTGCAAGGACGTTGTCGAAAATAAAGAATATCTCTCCAAGAAGAGCGTTTGGATATTCGGTGGCGACGGTTGGGCATATGACATTGGCTTTGGCGGTGTTGACCACGTTCTTGCTGCCGGCAATGATGTAAACATTATGGTATTTGATACAGAGGTTTACTCTAATACAGGTGGTCAGGCATCTAAGGCATCTAATATCGGTCAGGTTGCTCAGTTTGCCGCTGCCGGTAAGGCAATCGCCAAGAAGAGTCTTGCAGAAATTGCTATGTCTTACGGTTATGTTTATGTTGCTCAGATTGCCATGGGCGCAGATATGAATCAGACCCTTAAGGCAATTAAGGAAGCCGAAGCATATAACGGTCCTTCTATCGTTATATGCTATGCTCCTTGCGAAATGCACTCCATCAAGGGCGGTATGGTTAACTGTCAGAAGGAAATGAAAAAGGCAGTTGCTTCAGGTTATTGGGATATGTTCCGTTATAATCCTGCGCTTAAGGCAGAGGGTAAGAACCCCTTCAGTCTTGATAGCAAGCCCGCAACCGAAGATTATAAGGAATTCATTCTTAACGAAGCTCGTTATTCTTCACTTACTCGTTCATTCCCCGACCGTGCAGAAGAACTCTTCGAACAAGCAGCAGAAGCTGCAAAGTCACGTCGCGCTCACCTTGAAAAATTAGTTGAGCTTTACGGCAAATAATTCCAAATATAACAAAAGATTTCCGTTCGTTTTGGGCGGAAATCTTTTGTTATTTCTTGATTTTGGTAATCATATATGAAGGTTTGTAATAATTTTGTAACTTTTTAAAATATTCCTCTTGAAAAACGGTCGAATATTGTGTAAAATAGATGTGTATATAAATATTATTATAGGATGTGTAAATATGTCAAATCGTATTTTCCAAAATGTTATCCAGCAAATGAAGGAAGTTGTGGACAAGACCTTTGGTGTTGTTGATGAAAATTATACCATCATTGCTTGCAGCGACCAAAGCAAGAGGGGAGAGCAAATGCTCATAAACCGTTTTAATGATGACGGCGCCTTCACATCTTTTGGTTATTCTTTCAAAGAGATTAACGACGGAAGCGGTCAGGATTATTATGTTTTTGTAGAAGGCGATGATGTTGTTTCTGCCAAGTATGCAGCTATAATTGCGGTTGCCCTCACTAATATTAAATATTATGATGATGAAAAGCATGACCGCAGTAATTTTGTTAAAAACATTATTCTGGATAACATCCTCATTGGCGATATATATTTAAAGGCCCGTGAGCTTCATTTCAACAGTGATGTTAATCGCGTAGTAATTCTTATCAGAAACTCCGAAGCTAATGATATTTCTGTTTTCAGTGTATTGCAGAATCTTTTCCAGGAGAAAAACAAGGATTTCTTAATCAACATTAACGAAACCGATATTGCGTTAGTTAAAGAAACTGACCACGATATTGTTTCTAAAAATATTGAAGAATTGGCTTCTACTATTGCTGATACCGTATCTGCAGAGTGCTATACTAAACTTAACATCGGTGTCGGTACTATTGTAGACAACCTAAAAGAGCTTGCTCGTTCATTTAAGGAAGCGCAAATCGCTCTTGAGGTTGGCAAGGTGTTTGATACCGATAAAAGCATTATTTCTTACGATAACCTCGGTATTGCCCGTCTAATCTATCAACTTCCCACCACTTTATGCGAAACCTTCCTTCGCGAAGTATTTAAGCGCGGTTCTATTGATAGCTTGGACCAGGAAACCTTGTTTACAATCCAAAAATTCTTTGAAAACAATCTAAACGTTTCCGAAACTTCCAGAAAATTATTCGTACATAGAAACACCTTGGTTTATCGCCTTGAAAAAATCAAGAAGATAACAGGTTTGGACTTGCGCGAATTTGACCACGCAATTATTTTTAAAATTGCTTTGATGGTTAATAAATATCTCAAAAACACCCCTATAAAATATTAATGAAAGAGTGATTTTTCAAATGCAAACCGATACATTTGAAATTAACGATACATCCTTTAGTAAACCCGTAATCGAATTTAAGGGCGTTTCAAAGACCTATGCAACGGGCACGCATGCTATTGAGGACGTAAATATTCGCATTAACAAGGGCGAATTTGTGTTTGTTGTTGGTTCTTCCGGCGCAGGCAAGAGTACATTTATGAAGCTCATTATGCGCGAAGAAAAGGCAAATACGGGCTCAATTATGGTAAATGGCTTTAATCTCACCAAAATGTCCAGAAAACAGGTTCCTATGCTTCGCAGAACAATGGGAATTGTTTTTCAGGATTTTCGCCTTATCCCAACAATGAACGTTTTTGATAATGTGGCTTTCGCTATGCATGTTGTGGGCGCTTCTAACAGAGATATCAGATTAAAAGTGTCTAAAGCATTAAGTAAAGTAGGTCTTGGAGATAAAGCCCGTTCTATGCCAATGCAACTTTCGGGCGGAGAACAGCAGAGAGTAGGCCTTGCCCGCGCTCTTGTTAATTCTCCCGATTTAATTATTGCAGATGAGCCGACGGGTAACGTAGACCCCAATATGTCCTATGAAATAGTATCTTTATTAACCGAGATTAATAAGCGTGGCACGACTATTCTTATGGTTACACATGACCATAATCTTGTACGCGATTTCCAGCACCGTGTAATTATGCTTGACTCCGGCCGAATTGTTGCCGATAACGCAGCAGGAGGTGCCGAATAATGAAAATGCGCAGTGTAAAATATCTTGTTAAAGAAGGAATCCGCAACACTTGGGCAAATCGTCTTATGTCATTGGCGTCAATCGGAGTTTTGATAGCTTGTATGGTTGTCATCGGACTTGCCATTCTTATTTCTGAAAACGTAACTATGGCGCTCGGCAAACTTGAGCAACAGAATGTTGTAATGGTATATATGAAGGATTACAACTGGGCTTTATACGGTCGGGAAGACGAAACAACAGCTTCATCAGAAGAAACCTCATCTACTGAAGATGCCGTTTCTGGTACATCTTCAGAAGAGGTGCCAATGGACGATGGTTCTGATGAAAACGGTATTAAAGATAACGATTATGTTATTCACAATGAAAATGAGGCAAAAGCCCTTTGTGACAAAATAAGTAAGCTTGATAACGTCGCCAAGGTTGAATATGTTTCAAGCGAAGAAGGTCTTGAAGCTGCTAAGAACACTATGCTTCAGGGTCAGGCGGAATATTTTACTTTCCTTGATGACGAATTCGGCAATCCCATCTCTGCTGCTGCTAAAGTTACTATGGTAAATATGGATGAATACGATAGCACAGTTGCCGAAATAAAGAAACTTGATGGTGTTGATACGATTCAATCCAATAGTGATTTGGCAGATAAAATCAACGCTATTAAAAGTGGTTTAACCGTTGCGGGAATAGCAATTATGGCAATTTTGGTTGTTATTTCGCTTGTTATTGTTTCAAATACAATTCGTGTTACTATGTATAACCGTAAGCTTGAAATAAGCATTATGAAGGCGGTTGGCGCTACCGATACTTTTGTAAGAGTTCCTTTTATTGTTGAAGGTGTTCTTATCGGTCTCATTTCTGCCCTTGTTTCTGAAGGTTTGCTGTATTTCTGCTATAGAGTGGCTACTGAAGCTATTGCCACAACGCTTGGTACCGGCGATATTATTGCTTTTGGCGATATAGCAATTCCGCTATTACTTATATTTGTATGCGTTGGTTTATTCTCTGGCGCTCTCGGAAGCTTTATAATGATTGGCAAATACCTTCGCAAAGAAGGAAGCGAATTCGCCGCAATATAAATTTGTAAGGATTTGAATAATGAAAGTTAAAAAGATAGTTTCTTTGGTTTTAGCATTCACATTGATTTTTTCCTCAATGTTTGCCATAACCGCATCCGCGGATGATAAGCTTACAGAGGAAGAGAAAATTAATATACAAAATCAAATCAAAGAACTCGAAGAAAAATCTAAAGAACTGGAAAAAGAAATTGCAGGTTTAAAAGCGCAAAAAGCTGACCAGCAAAAGATTGTAAATGCGGTTCAGAAAAAAATTAATAACACAGAAAGTCAGATTTTGGCCTGTAATAAGGAAATTTCCCGTATTAATACTACTATTTCCGAAAATAATGCGGAAATCAAGGAAATGAACGAGGAAATTGCCAACGATAAATTATTGTTTAAAAAGCGTTTGCGCGCTTCGTATATGTCGTCGACAAATAATTCGTTGCAATTGATTTTAGGCGCGGATAATTTCTCGGATTATCTTCAACTTAATCAGTTGATGAAATCTGTTTCATCGCACGATAAGAAGTTGCTTGATAAGTTGGCTAAAGCAGTCGAAATATTAAATCAAAAGAACGAAGAAAATAAAAAGCTTATTGAAGAACAGGTAGCCGTTAAAGGTACCATTGCATTAAAGCAAAACACTCTTCTTGCCGAAAGAGCAGAGGAGCAAAAATATTTGAACGCCATTACTGCCGATACCAATAGTGTCATTGCGGAAAATAAGGCAATCGAGGCATCTAAACGCCAACTTGAGCAATACTTTCTCAATATGACGGAATCCAATAATATCGTTTTGTCCGCCGAGTATTTTATATGGCCCGTTCCTGGTTATTTTGGAATAACTCAGCATTACGGTAATGCCGGTCATACGGGTATTGATTTAGCGTCGAGCGGTATCGCAGGTAAACCCGTTGTTGCTATTGCAGACGGTCAGGTAGAAACCACCGTTGGCAACTGGACACCATCTATGGGTTACTATGGCAACGCTAGTTATGGAAACTATGTTACGATTAACCACGGTACAAGAAACGGTTATAACTATATGGCATGGTATGCTCACCTAATGAGCGTTACAGTAAGTCCCGGTCAATATGTAAGACAAGGACAGACTATTGGTTATGTTGGAACTACGGGAAGAAGTACGGGTTATCATTTGCATCTTGAGCTCAAGCGTAAAGCAATTGGCTCTAACTACTATACCCGTCTTAATCCGTACGGATATATTACACAGAAGATTAAACCGTGAGAACTTTTAGAATTATTTCGATTTATCTGTTAGTTGCTTGTTGCACCGTCATTTTTGCTTTTTCATCGCAAAATTCCGAGCTTTCAAGCGATACAAGCGGCGGAATAACAAAAGTTGCTATTTCTATTGTTTATCCAGATTTCTCGGAACTCCCAAAAGAGCAGCAGAAAAACATCATTCATAATACAACATTTGTAATAAGAAAAACAGCTCATTTCAGCATTTTTTTGCTTCTTGGCGTATTTTCATATATGACCATTGTGTCGTATAACTATCCACGAATGCCTTATAAACTGGCATTTTCGAGCGTTTTTTGTTTATTATATGCTATAAGTGATGAAGTACACCAGATGTTTGTCCCCGGTAGAAGCGGAGAAGTGCGTGATGTGTGTATTGATTTTTTAGGCGCATTATGTGGCATTTTTCTCTGTTTCGCATTATTTAATCACTTAAAATTTCTCAAAAGATTTATTGGAGGTAAAGATGCGTAAAAAGGATTTATTAAATCAGAATATTATGTTATTTGAACAGCTTAGAAAAGTTGAACTGGAAAACACCTCCTTACGCAAAAAGAATAAATCTTTAGAAAAGGAACTTGATGAACTAAAAATAAAAATTCAAGAACTTCAGTTTAAAACCATTGAAGCTATATCTCCCGAAATTAATGTTGTATGTGAAAAAATTCCTTCGGAGCTTGATGATGCTACATCATATGGCTCCGAAACAATCGGCAAGATAGTTGTAAAGGCCACCGAATTAAATGGGGAATTGAGCGTGAATTCATCACCTGATAATGTAACGCTTATTAATTTGATTCTCGGCAAAACCGAAATCTCAAAATCAGAAATTCTGGCAATCGTTTCGGATGATTGTAGTGTTGAAACTAAAAAAAGCAAAATTGATACAGTAAAAAATCAAGTTTTTGAGTATTTTGAAAGTGTTATGGCACAGATTGATTAAGGTGTTACTATGTTTGATGGAAAAAAGAAAATCGTTACCTTTAGTTATGATGACGGCATTACTCAAGACCAGCGTTTTATTAAGTTACTTAATAAATATGGTCTTAAGTGCACTTTTAATATTAACTCTGAGCTTTTAGGTCAATCCGGTTCACTTGTCAGAAATGATGTTACTGTTGCCCATGTTAAACCAAGAGCTGAAGAAATAGCCGAAATTTATAAAGGTCACGAAGTTGCCGTTCATACCTTAACGCATCCTTTTTTACCTAATTTAGATGATAAAGAAATTATCCGTCAGGTAGAACAGGATAGAATCAATTTGTCTGAGCTTGTGGGATACGAGGTTGTTGGTATGGCGTATCCTTGCGGTGGCGAGAATAATAATGATAGGGTCGCCAATATTATTAAGGAAAATACCGGTGTTAAGTATGCCCGCACCATCGTAAGTTCTCATAGCTTTGAACCGCAAGACAATCTTTATAGGTTTAACCCAACAGTTTATCATATGCAACATAAAAAAATGATGCAACTTGGCGAGGAATTCATAAATCTCCAGCCCGACAGTCCGAAATTGTTCTATATTTGGGGTCATACATACGAATTTGACTCCGTTGATGGTTGGGAACAGTTTGAAGATTTCTGCAAACTCATAAGTAATAGGGAAGATATTTACTATTGTACTAATAAAGAAGCTTTCGGATTTTAATTTTGAGCAGTAAAAACTTCGGTTTTTACTGCTTTCTATATTGACATAGATATATTTGAAGGTTATAATGTTAGCAACCTAACAATTTGAGGTGTTTAATGATTTACAAGAGAAGAGTTGGATTTGAAATTAGGAATCTAAATAATCTGATAAAACGTGATATTGAAAATACTCACCCTGTGGAACTGGATCGGGCAAAAGGCGTGCATGGTTGGGCAATTCGATATTTCTACGAGAATTCTCATAAAGATGTTTTTCAAAAAGATTTCGAAGATTTTTTTTCCATCAGGCGTTCAACCGCAACCCAAATTCTTCAACTTATGGAGAAAAACGGCTTAATTATTAGAGAAAGTTGTTCTAACGATGCGCGTAAAAAGAAGATAACTCTAACCGATCGAGCAGTCGAAATTCATAAATTGATAGTTGCAGATATAGAAAAAAGGGAAAATAGAATAAAACAAGGAATAAGTGAAGAAGAGTTAGACACATTTTATAATGTAATTGATAAAATTAAAGCAAATCTGGAGGCCAATGATGTTATTTAAATTAGCGCGTAGCGTTCGTGAATATAAAACAAAAAGCATATTATCCTGCGTTTTTATCGCAGGTGAGGTTTTTATCGAAGTTTTTATACCGTTTTTAGTTGCTGATATGATTAATGCAATTAAAGCGGGCGCTTCTATGAATGCAATTATAAGAACGGGCATTTCGTTGATTGCGTTGGCTTTAATTTCTTTATGCTTTGGTACTGCATCGGCAATTTTCAGCGCCAAAGCATCTACGGGCTTTGCAAAGAATTTAAGGAACGATTTATTTGCGAAGGTTCAGAACTTTTCTTTCGCAAATATTGATAAATTCTCAACATCATCACTTGTAACCCGTCTAACAACCGATGTTAATAATGTTCAGCATTCATATATGATGATAATCAGAACGGTTGTCAGAAGCCCGTTACTGCTCATTTTTTCCATAATTATGGCATACAGAATGGGTGGCGCTCTTGCTACAAGTTTTGTTGTGGTTATTCCCGTTTTGATTTTGGGACTAATTTTTATCAGCAAAAACGCTATGCCTGCATTTCGTAGAGTTTTTAAGAAATACGATAAATTAAACGAATCTATCGAAGAAAATGTTCGCGGTATGCGCGTTGTTAAAGGTTTCTTCAGAGAAGCATTTGAAAAGAAAAAATTTGCAATCGCAGCTGATGATATCACTAACGATTTCACAAAGGCCGAAAGAATAATTGCTTTTAATAGCCCAATTATGCAGTTTTGTATTTACTTCAACACTGTTTTTATTCTCTTGATTGGTTCTTATCTTGTAATTAAAAATGGCGGAACAACTATAGATGTAGGACAGATTTCTTCAATGTTGACATACGGTATGCAGATACTTATGTCTCTTATGATGATTTCTATGTTCTATGTTATGATAACTATGTCTATGGAATCAGCCAGAAGAATTTGTGAGGTTTTGGATGAAGAACCTACCATAAACAATGGCGATAATCCAATCAGAACTGTTGCCGATGGCTCTATTATATTTGATAATGTTTCCTTTAAATATTCGGAAAAAGCAAGTAAAAACGCCCTTGATTCCATAAATCTTGATATTAAATCGGGTATGACGGTAGGTATAATAGGTGGCACTGGTTCAAGCAAAACAACCCTTGTGCAACTCATACCACGACTTTATGATGCTACTGAGGGTAGCGTAAAAGTGGGCGGAGTAGATGTTAAAAATTACGATATAGAGATACTCCGTGATAATGTTGCTATGGTTCTTCAGAAAAACGAACTTTTTTCGGGTACAATAAGTGAAAATCTCCGTTGGGGTAATGAAAATGCCACTGACGAAGATATTATTAGCGTGTGCAAACTTGCTCAGGCACACGATTTTATTGAATCATTTGCCGATGGATATAACACATATATCGAACAGGGCGGTACCAATGTTTCGGGAGGCCAGAAACAAAGATTATGTATCGCAAGAGCGTTGCTGAAGAAGCCGAAAATTCTTATTCTCGACGACTCAACAAGCGCCGTAGATACAAAAACAGACGCTTTGATTCGAAAAGGTTTCAAAGAGTATATTCCCCAAACAACAAAAATTATTATTGCCCAGCGTATTTCTTCAATCGAAGATGCAGATTTGATAATTGTTATGGATAACGGAAAAATTTCTGCGGTTGGCAAACATGAAGAATTACTTAAAAATAGTGAAATTTATTCAGAAGTATATGAACAGCAGAAGATAGGAGGCGATTTTGATGAGCAATAAGCCAAACAATATGCCTCAAGGCCCTGGTAGAAGAGGTCCCGGTATGCAGGCGCCTCCAGGCAAAAAGCTCAATGTAAGTGTTTTAAAGCGTGTTTTGAAGATGCTTTTTAAAGAGTATCCGGTTTTATTACTGGTAACTATGTTTTGCATTGTCTTTTCTGCGATTTGTTCTTCGGTTCAATCAATATTTTCTCAAAGAATCATTTCTATTATCGAAAAATTTTATATCAGCAGAAATTGGGATGCTGCAAGTAAAGAAATTTTTAGCAATATCTTGTTGTTGGTAGCTATATATGTATTTTCCTTAATATCTTTCTTAATTCACACACAATTAATGGCTATTATAACGCAAGGTTTTCTTGGCAAACTCAGAAAGCGCCTTTTCAATAAGATGCAAAGCTTGCCAATTAAATTTTTTGATACCCATCAACACGGCGATATAATGAGTCACTATACCAACGATATAGATACATTAAGACAGCTTATTTCACAATCATTGCCCTCATTATTGCAATCCGGAATAATAGTTATTTCCGTATTCTCAATAATGCTATGGTATAGCGTTTGGATGACTTTTGTAGTGCTATTCGGCGTAATCTGTCTTATCACTGTATCAAGAAAAGTTGGTGGTGGCTCTGCTAAATTCTTTATCCGCCAACAAAAAGCAGTTGCAAAGGCCGAGGGATATGTGCAGGAAATGATGAATGGCCAGAAGGTTGTTAAGGTTTTCTGCCATGAGAACAAGAGTTTTAAAGAATTCGAGAAAATCAATGGTGAATTGTTCGAATACAGTTCTAAAGCCCATGCTTATGCCAACTGTTTAGGCCCCATAAATATGAATATTGGTAACATTTTATATGTTCTTGTTGCTACTGCAGGTGGTCTTTTCTTAGCATCCTCTATTGATAATATCAGTATATCGGGAATGGCATTTCAAATTAGTATTATTATTCCGTTCCTTAATATGACAAGACAGTTTACCGCTCAAGCAAATCAGACGACGCAGCAGTTGAATTCCATTATTATGGCTATGGCCGGCGCAGAAAGAATCTTTACACTTATGGACGAGGAAGCAGAAATTGATAATGGATATGTTACGCTGGTTAACGCTCGGTATAATGAGGACGGTAATTTGACCGAATCAGAAGCTAAAACAGGCATCTGGGCTTGGAAACATCCTCACGGTGACGGAACTATAACCTATACAAAAGTTTGTGGTGATGTTCGCTTAAATGATGTGGATTTTGGCTATTCACCGGAAAAATTAGTTCTCCATAATATTGATATTTATGCAGAACCCGGACAAAAGGTTGCCTTTGTAGGCGCCACAGGAGCGGGTAAGACTACCATCACCAACCTGATTAACAGATTTTATGATATTGCAGACGGTAAAATCCGTTACGACGGCATAAATATTAATAAAATTAAAAAAGGTGACTTAAGACGTTCTCTGGGCATTGTTTTACAGGAAACCAACCTGTTTACAGGTACAGTTATGGAAAACATCCGTTATGGTCGCCTTGATGCCACTGATGAGGAATGTATAGAAGCTGCAAAACTTTCAGGCGCTGATGATTTTATAACAAGATTACCTTTAGGGTATAATACTATGCTCGAAAACAACGGAGCAAATCTTTCTCAAGGACAAAGACAGTTAATTGCTATTTCTAGAGCCGCCGTTGCCGACCCGCCGGTTATGATTCTGGATGAGGCAACCTCAAGCATTGATACAAGAACGGAAGCAATTGTACAAAAAGGTATGGACAGTCTTATGAAAGGCAGGACGGTTTTTGTTATAGCGCATAGACTCTCAACCGTTAAAAATTCCGATGTTATTATGGTTTTGAATAACGGCAGAATTATCGAAAGAGGTAATCACGAGAAATTAATTGCTGAAAAAGGAACCTATTATCAGTTGTATACGGGCGCATTTGAATTAGAATAACAGAAAAACGCTGTAAAGCATCGGTTTTACGGCGTTTTTTCGTTGACTAACAGTAATTGCTGTGTTATCATTAAGTTGCGATTTAAGGGAAATCAGGTGATATTATAAAATTATTTTTTGCTTCAGATATTCACGGTTCTGCTTATTTTTGTCAAAAGTTAATTGAGGCAATTGCTGTTGAAATGCCCGATAAAATAATTCTACTTGGTGATATTTTATATCATGGTCCTCGAAATGATTTGCCAAGGGACTATAATCCTAAAGCGGTTATCTCCATGCTTAATGATTTATCTAAAAACATTATTTGTGTTAAAGGTAATTGCGATGCTGAGGTTGACCAAATGGTATTAGATTTTACTTTTAAAGAAAATTATATAAAAATTAATGCAGATGATTTGAATATCTTTATCACTCACGGACATAAATTCAACACAGACAATCCTCCGCCCATGAATAAAAATGATATTTTAATTCACGGTCATACTCACATAAGTATTTGTGAAAAATTCGGTGACGATAATTTATATTTGAATCCCGGTTCAGTTTCAATACCAAAAGAAGATACTGAAAACGGATATTTAATTTACGAAAACCATAAATTCATATGGAAAAATTTCAATAATCAACTAATTAATATTTTTGAAATATAGGTGAAACAATGAAAAAAACAATTTATTTTGCTAATGAGAACAATAAAATGAACTATATTGTTTACACCAAAGAAAATGCAGATTTATCAGAAATGCCCTTAATCGTATATTTGCACGGCGCAGGGGAGAGAGGACTTAAGGTCGACCACCTTTCTCGTCACGGTATACCAAAATTCTTAGATGCCGGAAGAGAATATGATGCTGTGTTTCTTTGTCCTCAGTGTCATGTGACAGGGTTTGGGATAATATCGTAAATGATGTTAAAGAAATTATCGATAGAGTTGTAAATGAATTAAACATTAAAAAAGACCGCGTTTGCATAACCGGCTCCAGTATGGGAGGTTTCGGTACTTGGATGATGGGCCTTACCTTTACCAACTTCTTTGCGGGCATCGCGCCTGTTGCGGGTGGCGGTATGTCCTGGAGGTGCGGTAATTTAAGAAGCACTCCCGTATTAGCGTATCACGGAGATAAAGATTCAGTAGTTCCCATTATCTATTCGGAATTAATGGTAAATCGAATTAAAGGTTTCGGAGGAAACGCGGAGCTCATCACTCTCGATGGCTTTGAACATAATGATGGCATAAATAAGGCCTACGAAGATGAAGAAATAATTTACTGGCTAATGAAACAAAGAAGAACAGATTATTCTGATATTCCGGAAGCCGTAAGTGACTGTTTTTAAATAAAAAACCCTATGCAGTTCAGCACTGCATAGGGTTTTTTATTACATAACATATCCGCCGTTAACTCCAAGCACCTGGCCTGTAATATAATCCGCTTCATTTGAAGCAAGAAAATAAGTTGCCGCAGCTATCTCATTGGGACTTCCCATTCTTCCTATAGGAATCTCATCTACAAATGCACTTAAATCTTCTGCAGAAATATCGTTGTTCATCGATGTTTCAATCAGACCTGGCGCAATTGCATTGACCGTAATTCCGCTGGGCGCAAGTTCCTTTGCCAGTGCCTTTGTAAGACCGATTACACCTGCTTTCGAAGCCGAATATGCGACCTCGCAAGAAGCGCCAACTTGTCCCCACATAGACGCGATATTAACTATTTTTCCGCTTTTTTGATTAATCATAAAAGGTGAAACGGCTTTACAGCAATTATATACACCTTTTAAGTTTATATCAAAAATTTTATCAGAATCGTATTCATCAGTATCTGTAATAGTTCCAATAAAGGAAACACCTGCATTATTTACTAAAACATCAATGCTGCCAAATCGGTCAACGGTTTCACTAATTAATCTTTGCGCATCCAGTTTATTAGCGATATTTGCTTTTATAGCAACCGTTTTACACCCTTGTTCATTGAGAGAACGAGAGAGAAGGGAGGCGGATTGGTATGATTCATTATAGTTTATAACAACATTGTATTCCTTATTGGCAAAATAAATTGCCGTTGCAGCGCCTATACCTTTTGAAGCACCGGTAACTATAACCGTTTTATTCATATTAATCTCTCCAAAAAACGAATTTTAAATATTATAACATATTTTTTATAAAAATAAAAGAATTAATTACTATAAATTGGGATATAATTTGTTTACATAAACCATATATAGTGTGGTTTACATAAATAGTTTACATAATATTTTAAATACGAAAAATTGTTGTTGACATAAAACTTTTTTTGTAGTATAAATATTATACAGTGTTTTAGAAATGTCCATTTTATACGATTTTTTCCTAATTAACAACGCTTAATTTCACTTTTTCTGTAATTAAGTTGTTGTTTTTTTAGCGCCGTATAGTTGACATAAATTCAAAAAACAACTATATATTGTGGTTTGAAATAGAAGAAATCCAGATATTGCCTTTTTCATATCTTGTCCTTTAACTGCATATATTTAAGCAGTAAGGAGTGTTTTATATGAAAAAGGGAACAATTATCAGCCTAAATAAAAATGATTTGCTCGGATTTTTTCGTCGGAATAAAATCATTTTTATGTTAACCATAATAGTGTTGTTTGGATTAGTCGTCGGTAGTCTGATGTTTAACAAAAGTGATATTATAATTAGTTTTGGCGAAAAATGTTTTAGTTTTTTTACTGCGAATAGGCGTGGGCAAAGTTTTATAAAGATTTTCACCCACTCATTAACAATTAATTTTTTAATATTGCTTACATATTTTTTATGCGGCGCATCACTTATGGGTGTAGTATTCATTCCAATATTAAGTTTTTTATGCGGTTTTATATACGCCATAATCTCATCGTATGTATGCGATACTTATCTACTAAAGGGAATAGCGTTTAATACTCTGATTTTATTGCCTCCTGTGGCTTTGTTGATGATAGTTCTCCTTATAGTAGGGAAGAAATCAATTAACTTTTCTTTTGAATTTATTAAACTAACAATGCCCAATCAAAGAGCGTTAAATTTATTTTTGCAATTTAAAGAATATTGCGCTCACTACTTAGTATATATATCGGTTTGTTTAATTTCGGCGATTCTTGACGGTCTACTTTCAAAAACTTTTTTATCTTTTTTTGATTTTATTTAATAATTGGAGGTGTAGTATGAAGGACTTTATCGATGGATACTTTGTGTATCTTCATGATGTTAAAAGAACATCGGCAAATACCATGGAAGCGTATCTTCGCGATGTTAACCAATTCGTTTCATATTGCACCGAAAACAGCATTCATAGCATTAGTAAGGTTAATGAAATTTTTATAAGAAAATATATCGAATATCTAGAGTTTCTAGGCAAATCCGAAGCTACAAAAACTCGTATTATTGCATCTTTGAGATGTTACTTTAAGTATCTGATGAGCATCGAAGCGGTTAAATCCAACCCTACAACTGCAATTAAATTCAAAAAGGCGGAGAAAAAATTGCCCGGAGTGTTAGAGGCAGGGGAGATTGTTCTTCTGATGTCGCAACCGGATACATCTGAGTACAAAGGAATCAGAGATAAGGCAATGCTCGAGCTTCTTTATGCTACCGGTATAAAAGTTTCAGAACTTATTGAATTAAACATAACAGATATAAATACTCAAATAGGAATACTGCACACAAGGAATTCAAAAAACGAAAGAATTATCCCTATATATCCGTCCGCGATTAAGCACATAAACGATTACATAACTATGGTGCGCTCCGCTATCGTACAGGACGATACAGATGTTTTGTTTACTAATATGAATGGACAACCTATGTCGAGGCAGGGATTTTGGAAAATAATAAAATATTATGCCGATAAAGCGGGAATAGACAAGGATATTACACCACATACATTAAGACATTCCTTTGCAGCGCATTTATTAGAAAATGGCGCGCAATTAAAAGATATTAAGGAAATGCTTGGTCATTCCGATATTTCTTCGACGCAAGTTTATGCAAATTTATTAAAGAGTAAATATATTAACTCATATGCAAAATTTCATCCGTTAGCAAAAAAATAACCGCTTTACAATAGTATAGGCGGTTATTTTTCTATATGGTAAATTAAATATTGCAAGGGAAGGCGCGTTTATACCCTCCGAAAATTAATATTTAATTATACAAAATGAATATTTTGTATAATTGAGGAGAGAAATTAAGTTGTTTGCCGAATAAGCCAATGTTGCCATATCCTAAGCCGTACCCTGTATTGCCTTTAATGTCTTATGCACAAATAAGCAACCATCTATATTGTTTATTTATTTTGGCGTATAAATTTCAATTTGCGCTCACTAATATTTGTTTTTTGGAAAATCATGATAAATATAGGTTAATTTTGCTTTTTACAAAAGGTTACAAAAATTTCAATAAATATAACCTTCCTATAATCGACTCAGTTTTTTTCTATCGCACAATGTATCGTTTTAAACAAAATTATTCGATGAGATTTTCCGTGTTATATGGTTTTCGCAAATTGATTATATGTATGTAATGCATTACACTAAAATTCCTTTTTTGTAATTCGTTAATAAATTATTAGCGTTGAGATTATACAATAATTCGTCTCTTATATCACCTAGCAAAAATTTTTATATTTTCACTATTGACTTTAACGCTTTAAAGTGTTATAATGCCTTCATATCAAAGTGAAATGAAAAGTTTGTTAAATTATTCACAAATAGGAGGTAACTAATTATGAAGAAAATTATTGCTTTGATTTTATGCTTAGGTACAATTGTTGGATGCTGTGTATCCCTCACGGGTTGTGGTGATAAGGACAATAAGTATACTATCGGTATTTGTCAGCTCGTTACCCACGATGCCCTCGATGCTGCAACTAATGGTTTTAAAGAAGCGGTTATTGCCGCCCTTGGCGAAGAAAATGTAGAATTCATCGAAGTAAATGCTGCAAATAATCCCGATACCTGCGTTACAGCGGTAAATGATTTTGTTTCAAAAAAGGTTGACCTTATAATGGCTAATGCCACCCCCGCGCTACAAGCCGCTTATAATGCAACCGAAGAAATTCCAATTCTTGGTACATCCGTTACTGAATATAGTGTTGCTCTCGATATAAAGAATTTTAATGGTACCGTCGGTGGTAATGTTTCCGGGACAAGCGACCTCGCTCCTCTAACAGAACAGGCACAAATGATTCTTGACTTGGTTCCCAATGCCAAAACTGTTGGTATGTTGTCCTGTTCTGCAGAAGCTAATTCCGCGTATCAAGTAAAGGTCGTAAAAAAATACCTCGAAGATAAGGGTATTACGGTTAAAGAATTCAAATTTACCGGCTCTGAGGATGTGGCTCAGGTCGCTGAAGCTGCCGCTGGAGCTTGTGATGCGCTCTATATTCCAACTGATAATACCGCGGCATCTTGCACTGAAACAATCAATGGTGTTGTAGCTCCAAAGAAGGTTCCAATTATCGCCGGTGAGGCAGGTATTTGTAAGGGATGCGGGATTGCTACTCTTTCTATTAGCTATGATGAACTCGGAAAAACAACTGGTAAAATGGCCGCTAAGATTTTAAAAGGTGAAGCCAATATTTCAGAAATGGCTATTGAATATGATAGCAACCCCGTTAAGAAATATAATAAAACTCTTTGCGAGGAACTCGGCATTAAGGTTCCCGAGGGATATGAGCCACTTTCTTAAAGCACTTGCTTTAGTTTGGTTTTATAGTAAAAGTTTTTGCGCAGTAGCACAAAAACTTTAGCGGCACATTTGCTATAATATTTGATTTCAGGAGAATAATTATGGATTTTTTAAACTGGCTAAATGCCATGCCTGGTGCTGCTGCACAAGGTATGATTTGGGGTATTATGGCAATTGGTGTTTATATTACCTTCAAAATTCTTGATTTGGCGGATTTGACGGTCGATGGTTCCATGGTTACGGGTATGGCAACCTGCGCTATGTTAATGTCAGCAGGTTGGAATGTTTGGCCGGCAATGCTAATTGCCTGTGTTGCAGGTATGTGTGCCGGTTTTGTAACAGGTATATTTCATACTGTTATGGGGATTCCCGCCATACTTTCAGGCATTTTAACACAACTGATTCTATGGTCTGTAAATCTTAAAATTATGGGCAAGGCGAACCAAGCCCTTCCCGCCAGAACTTATGATGTTTTGTTAACCCAACTTCGTAAATATGAAGCTTTGGTATTTTTATTCTTAATATGTGTTGTACTTGTTGCGGTTCTGTATTGGTTTTTTGGCACTCGTTACGGTATGTCCATCAGAGCGACCGGATGTAATGAAAGAATGTCTCGCTCACAAGGAATTAATACAAATTTTAATAAGGTAATTGGTTTAGCAATTTCCAACGGAATTGTATCCTTTTCCGGCGCCTTACTTGCACAATATTCAGGGAAAGCCGATATATCCGACGGTCGCGGCGCGATTGTAATTGGTCTTGCCGCAGTTATCATCGGTGAAGCAATCGTTTCCCGTATGGGACAAAGTTTTGTAATTCGACTTACCGGTGTACTTATCGGCGGAGTTATTTATTATATTGTTTATCAAACGGTAATTTTCTTAGGTCTTGATACTGACCTACTTAAGATGCTTTCCGCATTGGTGGTTGCAGTGTTCCTTGCCGTTCCCCATCTCAAAAAAACCTATTTTGCTAAACCTACAATCAGAAATTCGCGGGAGGCGGCGTAAATGTTAGAAATTAAAAATGTAACTAAAATATTTAACGCTGGCACCGTTAACGAAAAAGTAGCATTAGATAATGTGTCAATAACGCTTAATGACGGCGATTTCGTGACAGTTATAGGCGGTAACGGCGCAGGTAAATCTACCCTGCTCAATTCTGTAGCTGGTACATATTCTGTTGATGAAGGTAATATTATCATTGATGGAACTGATATCACGAAACTACCAGAGTATAAAAGAGCCACCTTTATAGGCCGTGTTTTTCAAGACCCTATGACCGGAACCGCAGCAGATATGTGGATTGAAGAAAATATGGCAATTGCAATGCGGCGTGGTCGTTCCAAAGGCCTTGCTTGGGCAATCAATGATGCCGACCGAAGATTATATAAAGATATGTTGAAACGGCTTGATTTAGGCCTTGAGGAACGTCTTTCCACAAAAGTAGGTTTGCTTTCGGGCGGTCAACGACAAGCCATAACTCTTCTGATGGCTTCTATGAATAATCCAAAGTTATTGCTTTTGGATGAGCATACGGCCGCGCTTGACCCTAAAACTGCTGCAAAAGTTTTGAGCATTACCGATGAAATCGTGAATCGTGAAAAACTTACCACACTGATGATTACTCATAATATGAAGGATGCTATTACCTATGGAAATCGTCTTATTATGATGAATAACGGTAAAATTCTTATTGATATTTCAGGTGAAGAAAAGAAGAAATTAAGTGTTGAAAATCTTCTTCAGCTTTTCTCAAAAGCGAGCGGAGACGAATTTACAAGTGATAAAGCTCTTCTAAGTTAGTTTTTTAGCATAAATTTCTTGACAATGATAGTTCATTGTGATAAATTATATATTATTATATAGGGTAACTTATATATTAAAGAAAGAGGTTTTTAAAATGAAAACAATCGCAAAAATTTTGTCCGTTGTTATGGCAATTTGCCTCGTTGCTTGTTGCTTTACCGGATGTGGCAGTAACTACACTGCCGACAACACCGAATTTGTTATCGGTGTAAGTGGCCCCCTCACTGGCGGTGCTGCTGTTTATGGTGTTGCAGTTCAGAATTCTGCACAGATGGCTGTTGATGAAATCAACGCTGCAGGAGGACTTAACGGCGTTAAGTTCAAATTAATGGCTACCGATGATATGCACGATGCTTCCAAGGTTGCTGCTAACTATGCAAATATGCTTGAAAGCGGTATGCAAGTTTCTTTAGGTACCGTTACTACCGCTCCCGGCCTTGAGTACACCAAGCTTTCCAACGAAGACAATGTGTTCTTCCTTACCCCCTCTGCTTCCGGCGATAAGATTCCTGAATTTGATAACGGATTCCAGATGTGCTTTGCTGATGGTAACCAGGGTAAAGTTGCTGCTGACTATGTAAACTCTACCGGTCTTAAGAAGATTGGTATCTTCTACAAGTCTGATGATGCTTACTCCAACGGTATCTTTAAGCAGTTTAAGGAGAACCTTGATAAGTCTATCGAAACTGTTGAAGCTGTATTCACCGATGCTAACGCTACCGACTTCTCTTCACAGATTACCACTCTTAAAGATTGCACCTTCATCTTTATGCCTATTTACTACGGACCCGCTTCTGTATTTTTAACTCAGGCAAAAGATATTGTTGCTAAAGATGCTGTTTACTATGGTTGTGACGGATTTGACGGTCTTGCAGGTCAGTTCGAAGATTTCAGCGTAATTCCTCAGGAAGTATCTATGCTTTCTCACTTCGATTCTAACGCAAAAGAAGGCGCTGCCGCAGACTTCATTAAGAAATATACCGATAAGTTCGGCACTGAAACCCTTAACCAGTTCGGCGCTTCTGCTTATGACTGTGTATATGCTATCTTCAATGCAATGAAGGCCGCTATTGACGCAGGCGAAGAAATTGATGTAACCATCTCTGCTTCTGACCTTTGCGATATTCTTAAGGCGCAGTTCACCGGTGACTTTACATACAGTGGTGTAACCGGAAACGATATTTCTTGGGAAGATAACGGTTATGTTGCAAAAGAAGCAGTGAAATATACCCTTAAAACTGCTAACTCTGCAAAATAATTTTAAAAAACAATTTTAATGACAATTTGGCGGCGCAGTTTTCTGCTCCGCCAAATTGTCGTATATTTAGTAGGAATTTTTATGAAATATATTGAAACCTTAATTAACGGCCTAAGCATCGGTAGTACCTACGCTATGATTGCTCTTGGTTATACCATGGTTTACGGTATTGCAAAGATGCTTAACTTCGCTCATGGCGATGTTATTATGGTCGGCGGATATATGATATTCGTTACACTCTCAACCTTAGGTAATCCTCTACTTGGATTACTTGCGGCTATTATTTTCTGTGTTGCCTTGGGTGTAACAATAGAAAAAGTTGCGTACAAGCCACTCAGAGGCGCCTCTCCCCTTGCAGTTTTGATTACTGCTATTGGTGTTAGCTATCTTCTGCAGTCGACTGCTCAAATCGTTTTCGGCTCTGCTCCTAAAATGGTAAACGTTGCCGACCTTGGTAACGTTTCTTTTGCGGGTCTGACCATACCTGTTTACATCCTTGTAACCCTTGGATGCTCAACTATCATTATGCTTGCCCTTAGTCTTTTTGTTAAATATACAAGGACCGGACGAGCAATGATTGCTGTTTCCGAAGATAAGGGCGCAGCTCAGCTTATGGGCATTAATGTTAATAAGATTATTATGATTACCTTTGCCATCGGCTCTGCTTTAGCTGCATTCGCAGGATTCTTTATGCTTATGAAATCACCCAGTCTTACCAATACCCTTGGCGCTATGCCTGGCATTAAAGCTTTTACAGCAGCCGTTATAGGCGGTATTGGTTCTATACCAGGCGCTATGCTTGGCGGAGTGCTTATGGGTGTTGTTGAAGCAATTTCCTTAACAATTCCCGCTGTAGCTCCTTATACCGATGCTATTGAATTTATGATTCTTATCATTATTCTTTTGGTTCGTCCTACGGGTATTTTAGGTAAAAAAAGGAGGGAGAAAGTATAATGTCTAATTCAAAATCATTAAAATTTAAACATTATATCAGCTACATTGCTATTGCTGTGTTCACCCTCATATTTGCTGTATTGACACTTACGGGCGGTATGAAAAGCTCTGATATATATATGCTTGAAAAAATCGCAATTTCAATTATGCTTGCGGTTTCTTTAAGTGTTGTTGTAGGATTTCTCGGTGAATTATCACTTGGTCACGCAGGATTTATGTGCGTTGGCGCATATCTTGGCGGCAAAGCAGCTTATCTTCTTGAGCCATTGGTTGGTGAATTCCCTGCCCTCTTTATATCTATACTTATCGGTGGCGCCATTGCGGCGGTTTTTGGTGTAATCATTGGATTACCTGCACTCCGCCTTCGCGGTGACTATCTCGCTATAGTAACCTTAGCGTTTGGCGAAATCGTTCGTACTATATTTATGAATACCAGTGACGAAACTTTTGGTGGCTCTTTGGGTCTTGATACCCCCAGATTTGATAAAAACTATCTCTTTATTATTGCTTTTGTATTGGTTATTGCTTGTCTTGCAGTTATTCAGAACCTTATTCGTTCAAAGCATGGCAGAGCAATCACCTCAATCCGCGATAATGAAATCGCTGCTAAAGCAACAGGTATTAATGTAACTAAATATAAACTCATTGTATTTACTGTTTCTTCCTTCTTTGCGGGTGTTGCAGGTGTGCTTTACAGCTATTCTAACTATAAGGTACAGAGTACAAACTTTAGTTATAACTACTCTATCGAGATTCTCGTTATGGTTGTTTTAGGTGGTATGGGTAGTATTAATGGTTCTATTATTGCTGCCGCATTAATTACCTTCCTTGATGTAAAACTTCAGACTATATTAACAGGTAATCTTGCAGTTCTACAGAATCTTTTATACGCGCTCATTCTTATCGTCATCGTTATTTATAACAATGCTCCTGCTCTGAAAGCGTTCCGTGAAACCTATAATTTTAAAAACCTTATTAATAGATTTAAAGAGCATAGACCTGAGCATATTCGCGATGATGAAGCAAAATGGGACCGCGTTCCAACCAAAATTGAAATGGATGAAGTTCTTTCTGTTGATTTGCAGGTTAATTCACCATACAGTCCCGATAAGGCAAATAAGGAGGATTAATAATGTCAAAAGTTGTTCTTAAAACAGAAAATTTAGGCATATCCTTCGGTGGCCTTAAGGCAGTTCAGAATCTTAATTTAGAAATTAAACAAGGCCAGTTATACGGTCTGGTTGGTCCAAACGGTGCTGGTAAAACAACTGTATTTAATATGATTACAGGCGTTTATAAACCCACAACTGGCGCTTACTTCCTTGACGGTGAAAACCTAACCGGTAAAAATCAAGAAACTATTAACCACAAGGGCATTGCCCGTACATTCCAAAACATCCGTCTTTTCAATAATATGACGGTTATCCGTAATGTAATGGTTGGTCTTCATAATCAACCCGAATTCAAATGCGGCATATTTGCAAGTATGTTCCGCTTCCCCATTCATTTCAGGACAGAAAAAGCAATGCGTGAAAGAGCGAAGGAAATTTTACGCATTGTAGGGCTTGAAGAAGAGCGTAATACCCTTTCTTGTAACCTACCTTACGGTAAACAAAGAAAGCTCGAAATTGCCCGCGCTCTTGCAACGAATCCCAAACTTTTATGCCTTGACGAACCTGCTGCAGGTATGAATCCTAATGAAACTGCAGACCTTATGGACATTATCCGACTTATCAGAGATAAGTTCAATGTTACTATACTACTTATTGAGCATGATATGAAGTTTGTATCAGGTTTGTGTGATGAAATTACCGTTTTAAACTTCGGTACTGTTTTGTCTCAGGGTACTCCTGAAGTTGCTCTAAACGACCCCGAAGTTATTAAAGCATATATAGGAGGATAACGCTATGGCTCTTTTGGAAGTAAATAATTTAGAAGTTCGTTACGGCGTTATCACCGCCTTAAAAGGCATTTCCTTTGAAGTTAACGAGGGCGAAATCGTTACCCTTATCGGTGCAAACGGCGCAGGCAAAACCACCACCATGCAGAGCATTATAGGTCTTATTCCATCCCACAGTGGCTCTGTTATTTATGACGGTACCGATATCACTAAAATGCCTTGCCACAAGATAGTTCATCTTGGTATGTCGCAGGTTCCCGAGGGCCGCAGAGTTTTTCAGGAACTTACGGTTTATGAAAATCTTGTTATGGGTGGATATTCCATTAAAAATAACGCCAACTTTAAAGATGATGTTGAAAAAATCTACGCCCGTTTCCCCCGCCTTGCCGAGCGTAAAAACCAAATCGCCGGCACCCTTTCAGGCGGTGAGCAGCAAATGCTTGCTATGGGACGCGCTATGATGAGTCATCCCAAGCTTTTAATGCTTGACGAGCCCTCTATGGGACTTTCACCGCTTCTGGTTGATGAGGTATTTGAAATTATTAAGGATTTCAATAAGGATGGTACTACAGTACTTCTTGTTGAGCAGAATGCAGGTAAATCTCTTGCCATTTCAGATAGAGCTTATGTTCTCGAAAATGGACAAATAGTTCTTTCGGGTACTGGTAAAGAGCTTATGAGTAGCGAAGATGTTAAAAAAGCATATCTTGGCGGATAAAGCAAAACCGAGTAGCATAACTACTCGGTTTTTTAATTAATATATAAATATACAAAAAATAAAAACCTGAAACAACCAAAAGGTCATTTCAGGTTTTTTGGTGATCCATCGGGGAATCGAACCCCGGACACCTTGATTAAAAGTCAAGTGCTCTACCACCTGAGCTAATGGATCACGTGGACAACATTGATATTATATCAACATTATACCCAGTTGTCAAGCCAAAAATTGCGATTTTAAAGGAAAATTTTGTAGGTTTACAATAGATGTGTTACAGTAGGTAATAAAAAAGAGTGACGAATGGAAAATCCTGTGTTACAGTTAAGTTGCTGAACCAAAACGTACAGGAGGATTAACCATTCGTCATGAAAACTGTAACACAAACAAT
>JAZNWP010000021.1:0-1876 GCA_045593385.1 Acutalibacteraceae bacterium | reverse complement strand
ATTACGAAGGGCTATCTTGCGTTTTGATATTTTAGAGCGCACTACGGCACTGACCTGTTGGTCTGCCATATAAATAGATATTTTTTTGATATTCTCCTCGGTTTCGGGGATTTTAACCTTTTCGAACAGATTTACTCTCTGAGAAGTTGCCAGCAATTCGAACTCTAACAACCTGACCTGTTCATCTAACACTTCCGCCTCTAAATCAAGAGACATTGCTTTTTCCATATGGGTTGCGGCAATATCCACCCAAAGCGGCGTCTCGTAAAGATCATAATCTCCTCGCGAGAAATCAGCCCCCTCAAAAGTAGGAATATCAACACCTGCAATGTTCCCTTTTCCCTTGCGAATATTGCTAACGGTTATAATTCCCTTTGGGAAGGCATCCGTTTCACTGTAAACAGCGATCCCTTCACGAAAACCGGATTCCAGATCTTCTCTTTCTTTTCTCACAGCTTTCGCCTTGGCTTCAATTGGGCGGATCTCCGATTGGAGCTGTTGCTTTTTCAGTGTCAAAGTAGGCAAATATCTGCGGTACATTTTAAGCGCGTCCTTTTGTACCTTTAACTCGTTTTTTGTTAGTTTGATTTTTGCCAAAACTACAGACCTCCTTATTTCTCAGGCCAGAATTCATCCGTAAGGTCTGACTTGATTCCGGTTTCGTCCTTTTCAAAGCAATCAGATAAAATCTCCCATCCTAAATTAAGCGCATCTTCAAGGGGAAGATTAACAGACAGCGACATTAGCTTGGTTTCAAAAAGTTCACCGTATTTCAGCAATTTCCCATCCCATCGGCTCATAGAAAAGCCCATGTTTTTCTTTTCAAGCGTTTCCTTGTAAGAAGAATAAAGGCGGATCATCGCATCCATAAGCGCTCGATGGTCTTTTCGGGTTTTACCGTTTACGTTTTGCTTCAGTCGGGAAAGAGAACCAAAGGGCTCTATACGGCCGCCTTTAAGGTAATACTGACCTTCGGTAATATATCCTGTATTATCGGGCACAGGATGAGTAACGTCATCTCCGGGCATTGTAGTAACGGCTAAAACGGTAACAGAACCTGAATCAGCAAAGTCAACTGCCTTTTCGTAACGGGCAGCAAGCTGAGAATACAGATCGCCGGGATATCCGCGGTTGGAAGGAACCTGTTCCTGAGTAATGGCAATTTCCTTCATAGCATCAGCAAAGTTGGTCATATCGGTAAGAAGCACCAATACGTCTTTATTCTGAAGCGCAAATTGCTCTGCTACCGCCAACACCATATCGGGAATCATCATACACTCAACGGTAGGGTCTGAAGCAGTATGAATAAACATAACGGTTTTACTTAAAGCACCGCCTTTGGAAAGCGCATCCTTAAAATACAGAAAATCATCATATTTAAGCCCCATACCCCCAAGAACTATCACATCCGCTTCTGCTTGCATTGCGATTCGCGCAAGAAGTTGATTGTACGGCTCACCTGAAATGGAGAAAATGGGTAACTTTTGAGAAACAACCAAGGTGTTGAACATATCAATCATCGGAATATTGGTTCTCATCATTCGGTTGGCAAGAATACGTTTAGTGGGGTTAACAGACGGGCCGCCTATAGACTTCATATTTTCCGTAAGCGCAGGACCTTTATCTCTCGGCTCACCTGAACCGTTAAATATACGGCCTAATAAATCTTCACTGAAAGACACTCGCATTTCGTGACCGAGGAAACGCACCTCATCTCCCGTAGAAACACCTTGACCGCCGGCAAAAACCTGCAGAGAAACATTATCTCCATCAATTTTATTAACCTGTGCCAAGGACTTACCGAAGCGGGTATTGATCTGCGCCAATTCTTTATACTTCACACCGTTTGCCCGAACAGTGATAACGTTACCGGTAA
>JAZNWP010000020.1:0-1796 GCA_045593385.1 Acutalibacteraceae bacterium | reverse complement strand
CTTAGTGGATATGGCCCTGCATTTTTCCGAAGGACGTTTTCAACGCCGCTTTTTGGAAATGGCACAGGACATGTTAAAGAACGAGCAAAGCTGCTATTACCGGATGATTCCGGATGCAGTTGCCAATATTCATCCGGAGCGTATTGTTACCTTCGGTATGAATCTCGGATATAACAGTTGCACGGAGGGCGCACGGAAAATCCGTGCCATTGAAAAAGAGAAACATTTCAACATTCCATGGTCAATTTCTTTAGAGGTGAACGAAGCTTACTTCTCTAAAAACAGGGATATTTACCACTCCCTTATCAGCCAAGGCGAACAACTCGGTGTCTACACCTGGATGATTTATTTCCGTGACACCTTAGCTCCGGCCGCAGAACTTGCCATCAATCACCCGGATAGTGCTTTTATCTTTTTCTGCTCCCCGGAGGCCGTTACGGAAGCCCGGTTAGAAGAACTGGACCGGGTATACAATGTGATGTTCGTACTTCGTCTAACAGACAATACAAAAGTAGCTTGCGATTTGTTACGAGCAAAGAATTATCTCTATTCCTTATTCGTTTCCTATGAAGAAAGCGATATCCCGGAACTGATAAACGGTGATATTTTAAGTGATGCGGAACTGTTGCATCCGATTTTTACTGCCTTTTGGCCTAGTCCTTTCTGTTCCGAGAAAACAATGAAACAGGTTCATCGGTATCTTTCCGATACCCGTGAGACACAAACATTCCGCACGATTCCTTGGGACCTCCTTTATGACACAATAGCAATCGACAGTGTCATATCGGACAACGCCTGTACCTTGCATTTTCAGGAAAATGGTATCATTGCCCCGTTTATCCCTTCGTCTGCTCCTGAGCCACCTTCTTTTTTTACACAGACTCTGACAGATATATTACAATCGGTTACATCTAAATTATAGTTTCCCCTTAATATCCGGATTCTCATCTGGTTAAAGAAGAAGGCAACCCACAGAAGATATCTTCTGCGCGTTGCCTTCTTTTCTCTTATTCCTTATCTTTTATGTTTTCCGTTGTCCGTTCTTCCAATTCTTCATAACTGATCGCAAGATAATGAATACAAATCTTTATTTGTTGCAAAAACTCCTCCGGTCCCATGTCCGTATACTCTAATATCCACCGCTGAAATGCCATAACAAACGCATCCGCGAAAAAGTTTCTCTGGAAATCCTGTACTTCTTCCACCTGTAAAATATCCGGAAGACTCTTTTCTATAATCGTCAACAACAAATCCCGGAAATGATCCGAAAAAGAGTTCTGTCCCTTGATACACAGTGCCCGCCGGTAAAAATCTCGATTCTTATAAAAAAACTCACAAATGTCCGTAAGCAGTTCCCATGTATCTTCATATTCTTTCTTCTTCGCAACTGCAATAAACTCGATATCAAAAATCCAGTTTACCAAATCATACTTATCTCTGAAATGATAATAAAAGCTCTTGCGGTTCATATCACATCGTTCGCAAATATCACCCACACTGATTTTTTCAAACGAAGTTTCCTTCATCAAGTCCTTCAGCGCAGCCGCAAGTGCACGCTTCGTTATATTCGAATCCGCCAATTTTGTCCCTCCTTACAAAACACCGATTCCTTCCAATAAAATAGACAATCCCATAACAATCAGAATAACCCCGCCTGCAAGCTCCGCTTTTGACTTATATTTCTCCCCGACCCGATTTCCGATCATAACTCCCCGCGCCGACATAAAAAAGGTAAACACGCCGATTAAAAGCACTGCCGGTATAATACTTACCTCCAGAAACGCAAACGTCACTCC
>JAZNWP010000019.1:0-106133 GCA_045593385.1 Acutalibacteraceae bacterium | reverse complement strand
AAATTTGGGGATGTTTATAATATGAATAATACTTTTTTCGAGTTTCAAGAAAACATTAACTTTTTGTATGATTTATAAAATCATAGGTTTGTGTACGAAAAATTTTTGATTAAGGCAGTTGCTGTACAAATAAATTTATTAACGAAAATTTTAATCATAAAAAATTTTGGCTCCCACAGACTGATTCGCAGTCTATAGGAGCCGCTCTATAAATGATGATCATACACTCATTTCGAAATGACAGTCATATATCATTTCAAAAAGACAGGATAGATTCTTTTGCAGATTTATAGAAGATTGGTCTCATTAATATTTTATATCCTTGCTTACTCTTATAAGAATCTGTTAGGAGCATAACAAAAAGTAAATCATATTTTCATACTAAGCACTGACAGTTACTCTCAAAAAGAATTTCGAAAAGATAGTTAATATATCATTTCAAAATGTGTATCATAAATCATCTCAAAATATCATCTCGAAATCTTGTCATCTATCATCTAAAAATGATAGCAAGGCATAGTACGCCCAGGGACTTTTTTACATAAAATTAGGTACGTTTCTCATATTTTCTTTTACTAACTTTGCGTACTATGCCTTGGCGCCGCTCCCTCGGGCAGGCCCTCGGTCGCGTTTCTATCTTCCTTACTAGGAAAGATAGAAACCGGCGCCTCTCAAAATGAAAGTCATCATCATTTCAAAACGAATATCATCTTTATCATCTATCATTTCGAAAAGATAATCATACCTATCGAAAAGAGAATAGATTTCGAAATGACTCTCAAAATTACAATCATAATTCTTTCAAAACGTAAATCATATTTAGTTGTAATACTGAAGGTCAGCATTATGGGACAAGCCCAGCGTATACTTAGGTGTGCCTAAGCCTCTAATTTTAGAGTACGCAATACCATATACCGATACAATGGATCGGTCCACCGCTGAATAGTGGTACGGCAAGGATTTTCATTACCGATTAAATCCCGTAACTTTCGTATGCCATTCCCGTAAGGGCTGGAGACTTCCCTTGATGGACGGAAGCACCACCGCTTGAGCAGTTTTATTTACCGACGGAACTCTCAAACGTCGTGGATTCCATAAATTTTCGTCAATAACTTTAGCAGGAACCCTTGCCAAAGCTATGCACTTATTTTCCTTAATAAACGCTGTAATAAGTGAAACAGGCTTGCAGTCGAACAATCCTCGTTTCGTAACGGCTCTGCTATCCGCACAGAAGTTGACCGCTCAATTGCCATCAACTTATAATTCACATCGCCTTTGTGAAGGGCTTTGTATATCACGACTTTTCCTACTATCATCCTTCGGACCACTGCATGAAAGTGGGTTCTAATTTTTACGGAAATCATACAACCGAGCAACGTAATAGGTCGATTAAAAATGTTTCGCCTATCTTCCATATATCACCCTGTCCGCTGCCGTAACCGTGACAGCTCTTTAATTCCGTATTTCCAGTTCTTCAGTCCTACGGATAATCAGCCTTAGAGCATCGACTGATGAAGTTATACCTTAACTTCAAAGGTTTTCTGCTAGTGATTCTCAGTCCGTCGCAGAACTCAGACTGTAGTTCTCGGCACCAAGGCACAAAAATGCATTGGCGCAACTAACTTCCCACGTCAAATCCAATCATTTTGAACCACCTTCCTTTATGCGTTTATTTTGCACCCGTCACTTACCGGAGAACAAAACATAAAAGAAGGCAAAAAAATAACAAAAAAGCACCTACCCCGAAGGATAAGTGCTTACTTGCAGTCCTTTTGCCTTAGTCCTATACACAGGAGTATAGTTTAGCATAACAAACAAGCACAATTAACCCTCTCGGAACATTGCAATTTTCGTTATCTTTTAAAAACACTCCTGCTTATGGCAGATTTTCGTATAGAAAATCCGTTGCCAGTTACTAGCTGACAAAGAAACGAATAACCTTTTCGTTTCACCCTTTTAAATATAGCATAGTTAGTTTAACATAGGTGAACCCCTTTGTCAACCCTGATTTCACCACTCTTTTACTGTTCAAACTCCACTCCGTAGAGTTGTGTGGAGTTATGTAATAGCAGTGAAGAGTTATATGAAATTTTAAACATTTTATTAATATTAAAATTTATTACAGATTTAGCCCACATCATAGAAGAAATATGGTTTTTCTTATATACAACGAAATCATAATTAAAATATTTATTTATTCCTTAACCCACTGATATATTTAATTATACGTTGAAACAATTTTATTGCCTTATCTTTTGGAATGGTATTATTGTTCTTATCCTCTTTAAAAATATAATATAAATTAAGGTGAAATTTTTCTTGGTGCTTTTGAGACATAAATATCCCCCTATTAATTACTTCTATTAATAAGGGGAATTTAACCAATAAATTATTTTAAATATTATTCTTCATTAATGTGATTTCCTATAAATTGGCTACAAGTTATATTGTTTTCATCGCTCGTTTCACGTAATTCATTATAGTTGGTACAACCACCATTTAAAATGATTTCCTTTGCTGTACCGCTAAAACAACCATCATAATTTTGGGGTGTCGCATTTATATTCAATACTCCCGTTAAATTCGCACAATTTGTAAAAGTATATAACATAGTTGAAACGCTTTTAGGAACTAAGCAACAAGTTGTAAGGGAAGTACAACTATTGAAAGCAAAATCCAAATCTGTAACCGTGCTTGGAATATTGGTCACTTTTATTAGACTTCTACAGTTCATAAAAGCAGAATCCATATTCAACAAACCTTCTGGCAAGAGCGGTGTTTCGATTAGAGCAAAACATCTTTCAAAAGCACCGTCAATTGATAAAACACCTTTGTTTATTTTGGGAGATACTGTCATGTTCTCACACGAGAAAAAACAACTATCTAAGTTTGTTACAGGCTTGCCGCATATTTCGGACAATATCACACCATAGGAAGATTTAGTTCTATCGGTAACAGAAACACTCCACCCTAAAACATTTTCGTCTTCAACAAAAGCATTAACATAGTAGCCTGATGTTTGAGTTAAAACCCTATCGAGTTGTAATGCATATTTGTAGGCGTATTCATATCCGGAATTTTGATCTAAATATCTATCTCCAGTCGTTGGCTTTGCAGGTAACTTCATGCCACTTGTCAATATCTCCCCTGTGGAATCAATTGTGTATATACATCCTTCGGGAATAGTATTTGATACTTCAACTATGGAATTGCCGTTTTCTGAGTTGGTTTGGTCAGCAGGTTCTTTGTCATTCAATAATTTAATTGTTGCTGTTGGTACGCCAATAACAATAGATGCTGCTATAATTCCGGCAATGATTTTTGTTACCAATGGCAGACTTGCAATTTTTGCACCAAGACCGACATTGGCGGCAGTTGCACCGACAGCTGTAGCGGTCGTCGCAGTAACAGACGCGGAAGTAGCTGTGACTGTAATTGTGGTTCCTGTGGCTGCCGCAATTGATTCTGCAGTAGCAGTAGCCGCTTCAATAGACATAGATTCGGATACTCCATCGAACAACCATTTGAATAACGGGAAGAACGGAATAGCGTGTAGTTTGATATTGTGTTTCTTTTCATAATCTTCTACGGAACTCTTTATCGCTTTTCTTCCGTAGTTCAGACGGCTAAGAACGGTATTTTCGGGCACTCCCTGGATTTCGGCAATCTGCTTTACCGACATCTCATCGAAGTACTTCATCATAATAGCGGTTCGCTGAGCCTCGGGAAGCTCACCAACAAAATTCCTGATCGTTTCTTTGAAATCTTCGTTATCTAACGCTTTATCGGGAATAAATTCTTCATTCTCTTCTTCAAGCATCTCAAAGACAGAAGGCATATCCTCTTGCTCGTCAATTATAAGTTCGTGCTTAACGTCTTTTTTCTTATAATAACGTGTGCATTGATGATAAGCAATTGCCTTCATCCAAGTAACAAAAGCTACCGGTTCCTGCAATTTGTTTATCGTCTGTATAATCTCAATAAATGCTTCCTGTGTTATATCTAAAGCAGTGTCCGGATTTTTTGTTTCTCTTAAAGCTATGTAGTAAATATCATTATGAAATGTATTATATATTTCACTAATAGCATCGTCGCTGCCTGATTGGGCATCGGTAACAAGTCGAATAAGTTTTTCCTTCTCCATAAAAGTTCCCCCGATAGAGTTCGAATCTATTTCTAATTATAACATAATGGCACACATATGTAAAGAAATCCGTCTTTATTGATTTAATAAAGGCATATTGATTCCACGAGTATATCTATACACCACTTCCAAAACCTGACCGTCTTTTGTGCGCATCATACCAGCCTGTGAAATCATATTGATATAAAATTTGTCTTTGTTTTCTCTCATATATTCTAAACTGTACCCAGACCAATCACTAAACTGTTGATTCATTTCGTTAAGTAATTTTGTTACACGGAATGAGGTATCCATAGTATCTAAACTACCGGGGACAACAAATCCAACCCAAGGGCTTCCGTCGGTACATAGTTTTTTCTTAATTACATAGAATTCATCTTGTAAAAGAGGGTAGGTTAAATCCTTTATTGTATATTGATATACTTGTTGTGCGACATCATAGCCGTCAACGAGATATTCTCCAACATAAGAACAATTTACCTTTTCGTTTGCATCATAGCCAAAAGCAGCTTTAAATTTTTCTTTGATTTCTGCTTCCATATCAACGTTTTGTCCTACAGAATACACCTCGATCCAAGTGGGGCATCGATCTTCGTAGTAATCACTTTCGGAGGGTAAGTTTTTCGATTCATATACGCCTATTGACTTTTCAAATTTATCGTATGTTTTTACAGTTTCAGTTGATTGCGAAGTGTCGTTCTTTGATGTAGTTTCCGTTGTTGAGTTATGGTTTTCCTTGATGGAAGTAGTGGGATCTTTTTTTGCAATATCGGTTTTCGCATCTTCTTTTGCTTCGCTCATGTCTTGAGAAACCGGCTTTGATTCGATGATAGACTTTTTCGTTACAGTTGATTCCATAATTGTGGTCGATGTTGCTGTGGAGCTTGTTTCACTTTCGGCTACGTGGCCTTCGTTTTTTATCGACGGTGTTGCACCAATACTTTCATCATTTTCATTTGTTTTAGTGGCATCCTCAGTACTCTTCTCAACAGTTATTTTTTTAGAAGAATTTGTACCATTATTGGTTTGCACAGGTTCGGAATTACAAGCCGATAGCATAAGCAGTAAGCTTGCCGATAGAATTAAACTAATAATTTTCTTGTTCATAATAATCTCCTTTTCTATTACGAATTTTGTTCGCCATAATATAAGGGGACGTAAAATATGAAAATATTTTATAATAAATAAAAAAAGTGGGCGATTTTGCCCACTTTAAAATTATAAATTATATATGTAACTCCGGGTAGTTCCAAACGGTCAATTGTGATAAGATTTCCTTGCTTTCAGAGTTTGCTTTCTTAATTTCTTTTTTGGCTTCCTTCACAATTTCATCATAATAATCACGTTCTGCCCATACTCTGCCACACAATTTTTCAATTATTTTATCAAAGAAAGATTGCTTTTCGGGTTCGTATTCATCGTATGTGTTCAGGGGCCTACGATAATAGTAATCATCGTTTTTACGAGTACTTGCAATTGCAACTACCACTATTCCTATAACAACGATTAAAGCTAATAAAATATATGACACAATGAGGGCAATTGCACAAATCGCAACCACAACTGCAGAGATAACCCACTGCCATTCTGCAAACCTTGCGCTCTCAAGCTTAGCATTTCTCAACTCGATAGATTTTTCCAAAATGTTTTTTTGTTTCTCTAACCACTCAGCAGATAATTGCTTTGAGGATTTCATTCCTTTTCGAGCTTGGTATTCTTCCTTTGTGTAAGACACTTTGTGATTATCCGCACAGTTCTGTATAATCAGATGCTTTATAAGATACAGTTCTCTTTGTGAGTCATCTACCGCGGAAAGTGTATTTTTTGCACTTTTTCGGATCAACCAAAATATCGGTTTTAATAAGAGAAAGAATATCCCCATTGCACAAACGCCGCCAGCAGCGCCCATAACAATTGCTAAAAGTTTTAAAAACCAAGATACCTCTTCAAGTTGGGCTGTATAATATCCATATATAGCTGTTCCAATACAGACTAATACAGCAATGATTCGTGCTACACCGCTAATGTTATGCATTAGTTTCCACTTTTTCTGGTTTTTATCATAACATTGCTGTTTTGTAGTATGTATTTTTTGAAGTTCATCTAAAGATAAAGAATTCACTTTTAAAGCTTCCATTTTGAAACTCCTCTTTTATTGCGTTGCTTTTAGGTGCGCGACTTATTTGCCATCAATAAAAATGTTACTAATGCTATATATAATGCATCAAAAACCAACATAATAGCAATCTGAAGTGCGTTGGATTCGGGCATAGGGATTTTATCCATGAAAAATCCAATTGACATCATAACAAAACCAAAAACAATAAAATCAAAAATGAATTTCACGATTCCTGGTCGCATTGGAATGATTTTATGCACTAATATTATAGCACATCTCACAATTATTACAAGTATCGACAACAAAGGAAGCGCTATCAACCATTCTAAAATTCCCATAAATGTAATCTTAACACCAGTAAGAATTATCAGTGCAACTATGCATATAACTGCTATCCCGCTATTTTTTAAAAGCCACATTCCCATTGCGCCGCCATTACGATAATAAAAATCAACCATCTTTTGTTTTGCTGAATTTAACATGATTTATACACTCAACTTTCTATAAAATTTTGCATTCTATTATTTAAGGGGAGGCAATATTTGAAAATATTTTATAATTTTTCAAAATTTCAAAAAGACAAGATAAATATTATAAAATCATTATCTAAATACGAGTCTTTCTACAGCGATTTGCTTTTCTTATTCATACCACCATCACAAGCGACAAATAGCGCTATCCCTAAACATATAAGGAAAGCTCCGGTTGCTGTATTTGCTTGATATAATAAAGCAAAATATGCGGTTTGAAACGTAATCAAAGTCAAGATACTTACTACAATAAATTTAAAAACTTTCATTTTTCTTCTCCTTTTCAATCATCAAGACAATCGGCAAGATTGATTATGGGTTTATTCAGCTCAGACGCATATTTTACGGTTTTATAGGCACCGCCCTCGTTATGCTCGATATAGCAAATAACCAAATTTGCTCTATCCACCATTTCACGATTACGAATCTGAATAGCTGCTTTAGGGTGTGCCTTGGCTGCTGCATACGAAATTTCAATATCGCTATAATAATCCTCAAAATAATTTTGGTTATTAATGTATTCGGCAGTTGGGTACGGCAGCATCAAAACAAGGGAGCTGTTATCATCCCTATAATTTTTTCGTACACGAAACACTGTGGATGAAACGCACTGGTCGAATTCACCGTTACGACCCACAAAAAAATCCACATACTCTTTTTCGTCAATAAGTTTCCTTATCTGTTCTTCAAGTAATTCTTCAACCCTCAACGGATTATCTATATACCTGTGACCGAAAAAGGCGACAGTAAAAATCTCCAACACGTTATATCAAACTCCAAGTATTTATGTTTTAACAATATCATTTTTGATGTTTTTGCAATAATACGAACTTGTAAACATATTATATTTGATTATAACATATTATTCGCTATTAAACAAGATAATTCAACATATATTCTTGGAATAGTTCGACCTCTCAATAGACTAAAATATAAACATAGAGAGGTGTGAACAATATGGACGGAACTTTTATTAGAAATAGAATTACAGAATTGCGACTCAGGAAGGGTGTTTCAGAATATCAAATGAGTTATGATCTTGGTCATAGCAGGAGTTATATCTATAACATATCCTCCGGTAAATCTCTGCCGCCTATGGCAGAATTTCTTGAGATATGCAATTACTTCGGTATTACTCCAAGCCAATTCTTTGATGATTCTATCGAAAACCCGGCATTGCTCCAAAGCGCGATTGATGAACTCAGAAAGCTTAACGATGACGATATGATGCTGATTATCGGCCATATCCGCCGTTTGACAAAAGAACAAAAATAAAATATACAACGGCGGCAGAGGATTTCTCTGTCGCCGTTGCTTTACTGTTCAATAACTCCCGAAAGACTTCCATCTGTGTTATCAGATTTTATCGAGTAGTTAATTTTTATATTGCCATGTTTTATTTTTATTAGGACAATCTTTTCTAACCATTTAGTTTCATTTGCTTGCAAAGAATTAATTTTGAACTCTAAGACATTCGAAGAACTGGGAGTTGCAATGTAATCATTTAAAACATCCAAACAATCATCAGTGTCCCTTACTGTTCCTGCATCCCAAAGATTCAAATAGGAACTCTCATTTAAATAGTCATATCCTTCCGCATCTTCATGTTTAATTTCATGCGTTTCCTTCAATGAAAACAATTCTACCGCAAAACCAAATTCGCAAACATATCCTGCATTGCCTTTTAACTCCGTATTCAACAGTTCCTTGCTTGGAGATATTATTTCAAAATCATCTCCTTCAACTGTAAGCACAAGATTAATATTACGGTCCAAGTATTGTGATATGTTTTTTATTGCTAAAGGAACTAAAAGCATATCTTTAAATGGTTCGGAGAACATGTCTAATATTACTATTTCTGTTAAAAGGCGCTTTAAAAGTACATAGTCTTCGTGCTTCTGCACTTCAGCGTCGGTTCCTTTATAATTAAGTCCTCCACCAAGATAGTTTTGTTTTTCCTTCAAATTACCAAACTTAAAGGCGGAAGGTTTTATTTCTACTTCTAACAGTTTTTCAACAGCTCCACTAACTTCATCTGCTTCTTCGTCCTTTATTACAACAACAGACGGAGAATCAAGATCAAGCGTAAGACCGCCAAAAAAAGATTCCTTTGTACCTGTAAAATCAATCTCTGACGAATTCAATTTTTCTACTGCCTTTGTAGCCATATCAACAAGATTTGCACGTAGAGAAGAAAATGGTATCGGAGATGCAACGATATTGGATGAGGTTTTTTCAGTAGTATAATCAAAACCTAGTAACTGATGTAATGAATTGGAGCCTTTAGGTCTTATAGCACTTCCGCTTTCTATTAGTCCATCAATAGTTTTGGAGATGGCCCCTATAATTTTCTTTCGTTCCTCTTTTTTGTTCTGTCTAAATAAGGAGTAGTTAGTTATTCGATGTTGTCTTAAATCAAATGGCAGTGCTTCCAATGGTGAATAATCGGTGTTATAGACACAAACAATTCGTTCCCATCCTAACTTACAAGCAGCATAGCCCAACTCTATCAATACATTGGGGTTAGGTAGGGCCTTTTTTCGACTTCTAAACAGTTTATACTTTGACTTGTTTATAATGCTGATATCAGCCACAAACAAATCACACTCATCTATTTTTTCAAAAATAGTATTAGTAATGTCTGGAGAACCCGTCTCATTTTGAGTATCTCTGTCGGCATCTATTTTCATAGTGTTCTTATATTTACTAACAACACCATCAATACAACTTTGTATAAAGTTTCTGTTATTGTTGTTTGGCAAATCAGATTGCCAAGAATAAAAAATTTTCATAATTAATAACTCCTACGTTAACAAGTTCAATTGCAAACAGTTGACAAATTCGTAAAATCTGCTATAATATAAGCAGAGAGGCTACCGATAGACGGTCAGCCTAATAATGGGTTAAAGAAATAACCGCACTTTTGGCGAGGGGCGGTTATTTCTTTTTTGTTATGTCAATAACAAGTGCGATAATTGCTACAACAAGTGAACCGAAAAGGAACAAAGTCTCGTAAGTAACCATTGGCACCCCTCCTTTCATTTAGGAGGGAAAAGTGCCCCTCCTTAGTAAAGAAGGGCTAACCGCCTACCGTTATGGTAGCCTCTAAGGGTGCGAAGCACCATTCATATTATACAATATTCGACACTTATTGTCAATCGCGCGTTAGGGCTTCAAAGCCGTTGATGACGGTACTTTCCTTGATGTTTACGAGCGTAAGTTTACATATCTCTACATAACTTTTATAAAAATAATTTAAAAATTTTTGGATATGATGAAAGCGCCGTGCAAACTGCACTTCCCTTGATCTTTTAGTCTATCATAGTGACTTTTCTCTGCAAATTTCTTTGTGAAAATTGGCGTAGTAGTTGGCGTAGTGGCGTGGTTTTTTAAACATATAAACCACCACAAACCCGCATAACTACTGGGTTTCTTTGAACTATATTAGTCCAAAGGCTTCATTGTGGGGATAGAAAAAGAGTGTCTCAAATCACCTCATATGAGGTCATCAATTCTCATAACTTTACCTTATTTGACAAGGTTTTCCAAAATCGCATAACACCTCATAACCTTGCAAGGAAACCTCATATTTTCTCGGTTAAATGGGGTAAAACTGGGGTAATTTGCATTTTTCTATCACAAAGAAATCGTATGCTTACGATGGAATGATAATAACATATATTATTAGCAAAATCAACCCTTAAAATGAGACAGGGTCACCTTTGAAGGTGACCCTTGAATATGTCGTTTATGCAGTTTTATTTTCTAACAAATTTTTGATTACCGTTTCATAAGCACCTTGAATGTGACACTGTTTGCAACTAATGTTGTAACCGTGATATGTGCAAATAGTACAGGACTTATCAAGATTTTTCTTTGCCTGATAAACGGAATTTGCAGAATACTGCTTTTCAATTGCAATATCAACAAATCTACTCATTGCTAATTCATCCTTTCGTTGTGTTTTGAAAGAAATAATTAGTTGAGATTAGCGATATTCATCTTTTGGGTTGTTGAAATGTCTTTATTTCTTTGATAATAGTTTCTTAGTTTTCCACTACTCTAAGTGGCAAAGATGTTGCACTTAAAATTAGTTTAAGTAAATTTTCTTTTGAATAGACCTCTTCAAAAGTCGCATTTTCTTTCAAGATAGTTCCATCTTGATTATAAACTGTAAAAGTTGAATTCATAATATCATTATCTTTTGTTCTCTTTACTCTGCACTTCAAGCAATTTCACCTCCTTTCAATTCTTTTGCATAACTGTTTTTACCCAGATATATGTTACTCTTGACCATTTCCAATGCTTTCCGCTTGAGGTTTTCGGATACATCGGTGTAAATTTCAATCGTAGTTTTAACATCCTTGTGTCCCATAATACTCTGGATTACTGCTAACGGTATATTATTGTCGTTGTTGATGGATTCTTCCATCAAACGAGTACAGAAAGAGTGTCGCAATTGGTGATTTGTCATATGTGGTATAAGTATCGCATCTCGTTCTTCCAATTTTGCCCGTTGCATTTCAAGTTCATTGTAATCACGAATGATGCGAGCAATACCATCATTGACACTCTTTTTTGAAAGCACAGTACCATAACGATTTGTGAAAACCCATCCACTGTATCCATCAATAACTGTATTTGCCGTTCCGTGTTTATCCTGATATGCCTTTTCTGCAAGGAGTGCATCACGAACCTCTGGCAACATAGGAACAGTTCTAATGCCTGCCTCAGTCTTTGGCACAGTATGTACACGATAACCGCAAGTACCATCTTCCCACTGTCTATAAACAAGAGTGTGAGTTATATAGATACAATTTTTTTCAAAATTGCAATCATCCCAAGTAAGCCCTGTGCATTCACCAATTCGTAATCCTGTACCAAGCATTACAGTCAGGATATTGCACCATCTTGAATATGCCTTATCGCTTTTCATAAAATCCACAAAAGCAGTTTGCTCATTTACGGTAAAGGCATATTTAGTAGTAACTTTTTTAGACTGCCATCCTTTCATTTTTCGTATTTCCTTCATAGCAGCAGGGCACGGATTAAATTTAATCAAATTATCCAGAACTGCTCTATCAAATACTGGATTGAGAACGGTATGTACTCCTTCCATAGAATTCGGTTTTAAACCCCATTTTGTGATAAGACTATTGTAAAAATCTTTCATAATAGAATAATTTATTTTGCTTATCTGCCGTTTTCCAAACCCTTTACGAACATATCGGTTGTAGTTGTAAAGATAACCTGTTTTGGTAGAGTCTTGAAGATTTAACTTACTTTTTATATACAAGTCAAATCTCTCGTTTATAGTAGCATCTTTTGAAATGAAAGTATCAATTCCATCGTGTAAGTCTTTTCGGATTTGTTCTTCCAAATCTCTTAATGGTGTGCATTTCCGTTTTCCTTTTGGAACTTTTTGCGACTGCGATAATCTCCAACTATAAATGCTCCTACGGTTTCCATCGGCATCATAATAACGATATTCATACATTCCATTCTTTTTTTGTCGTTCGCCATCAAGCAAACCATTACCATCTTTATCCCATCTTGCATATTTTTTGCTCATACCAAAATCCTCCAATTTCTAAATTTCTTCCTGCATATCCTTTTCCAAGACATCCACAGGACTTTGTATTGCCACTTAATAGGTCGCCAGAAGAAACCGTGGTCGTTTTCCCACAATCACACTTACATTTCCATAGTGCTTTTCTGTGGATAGATGTTCCAACCCATTTCTTGACAGTCAACCTACCAAATCGTTGCCCTTTAAGGTCAATGCGGTGAGATACATTTTTAAGGCATCCACAGGATTTTTTATATCCATTTCTCAAATCACTGGTGACTGCGAATGTGGTTTTCCCACATTCGCATAAACATTCCCAGACAACTGAACCTTTAAAGTTGCGACCGTGTTCTTTGATAACTGTCAAACGATTAAATTTCATTCCAGTTAGGTCATATTTCATTTCTTTCACCCCTTTGCATCAATAATGTATAGCACTTTCTTTGAGAATGTACTGTTCAAAGAGAGGTCGTTTGATAAGGGTTTTTGTACCGATATGAAGAAGAAAATCTGCATTCGGTCGGCAGTTGATAAGATTTCGCATAGTGTGCTCTCCTATACCAAAAATGCCACAAGCCTCCTCAATCGTAAGATTAAACTTATTTTCAGGTGCAATCTTTGGGATTGCCATACTCATAGTACACATATATAAATCTCCTTTCATTTTTATAGGTAAAATTGGGTGTAATTAATTGTCAATTTTTTGCCCTTTCCGTATCAGTTCGGTAGGTTAACTGTCGTTAGACTTATGCGATACACGACCTCGCAATGTGCTGAATTTTTATATTCAGGTGTCAAGATGCTTGACTTTCTCTCGCCTTTTTGCTATACTCATAGCAAGGTATTGTTTTAGGCGACAGTCAATCGCCTTTTACCTATACCCATAGCAAGAGATTTTTTATAGGCGGTTTTTGTATTCCACCTATACCACTATTATTATACACACCAACAGTTTCATTGTCAAGCCTTTGGAAAGGTTTATTTTTTAAAAAGGGGTAATTATATGAAAAAAGTTTATGGATACGGTGTAAGCATCCGAAATACAACGATTGATATTAAGAAAACAGTAGCATATCAAGAATTGTATTCTATTGGTGTTGATGAAATTGTCATTGATATTATTCGCTCTGATACAGACAACAGACCAAAATTAATGGAACTGATTGAAAAACTGGATACAGGCGATAGAATAGATATGTATTCTGTGGATGCCTTGCTGATGGGTAACAGTCAAAAGGCAACGATGTTCTATACCGCTATTCTGCAAAAAGGCATTGACCTTTTGATTTTTAATTTTGATGGAGCAATCGCAAAAATCTCTCCGTTTTCCACACTAAGATTTGGAAACCAGAAAGCAGGAGAAGATTTCTTTGTTAAGTCTTCAAAATCAGCATCTGAACTCATTGAAGATTTTTCTGCTTATGTAAGCAATGCGATACCACAAAAAAATTCAGGCGGTCTTAGAACTGAACAGAGGTTAAATATTAACGATGCATTTAAAGAAATTTATTTTGCATATGAAACTTATCAAATTAGTCCAAAGACCACATTAGAATTATTAAAGGATTATTGTGGTATTAGCAGTAAAATCACATTTTGGTTGATGGCGAATGATTATGAAAACACATTAAGTTACAGTGATGACCTTTCTAACCAACCATTTGAGATTTTTGATTTACCAAAGAGATGCGGTGGAGTGCCCAGTGAATATTATGAAATCAGCAACTTGGCGGATACTATGATAGACACCGTTCCTTCCGAACGAGCAAGGGTTGAAAGAGCGATGGAAATGCTGAATATGATTAGCAGTTACAATGTATACCGCCGTTGGCAGTTGTTAGCAGAGAAAGTTCCGAAACCCCGCACCTATGTAACAATAAATTTTGATATTGAAGAATTTAAGAAAAAACACAAAAAGATATGAGAGAAAGCGGAGTTTTTAAAATGAAAAGAATTATTTGCCTTTTACTATGTTTAGCACTGTTGTTTATGGTTTGTGGTTGTTCTTCTAAAAGTGACAATAATAGTTCCGAAATGAGTACTACACAGAACACCGAAATAAAGGAAGATATCTCAAACTCTGAAACCGATGAAGGTGATGCCGACAGTTCTACACAAACAGAAACAACAATCGGGGGTGAAACCTCAAAAAACGATAAAACATCAAATCCTACCGAAAGCACAAAAAATCCTGAAACCCAAACATCATCTTGTTTACACAAAAAGACTATTATAAAAAATCAAGTAACTGCTACTTGTATGGAAGTTGGATATACAGGAGATAAGTACTGTGCTGATTGCAATAAACTCATTTCATTGGGAAAAGAATTGCCTTTTACAGACCACATCTTCTATATTAAAAATAAAAAAGATGCAACTATGTATGAAAATGGATATTCAGGAGACACATACTGTAAGACTTGTTCGTATTTTCGTATAGGTTCATCAACACCCAAACTTGAAGGTGGAGAGGATTTGTCTGATGGCAAAATTAAATATACAACAAGTAATGGTTATGAATATATCGTTGATAAAGATGTAAATATAATGGATTATACAATGGCACTTAGAACCAAAAAGATTGATAGTCCATATCGTGATGTTGAACTTGAAATTCTCCGTTTATGTAACGAAGAGCGAGCAAAGGTTGGTCTTGCAGCGCTTGAATGGTATGATGATGCTTACTATTTCACATATATTAGAGCAGAGGAGTCAAGTATAACATTTAGTCACACAAGACCTAACTGGTCTAATTGGGACACAGTTTATACAGATTCAAATGTTATACTTGATGGTATATGGGGTGAAAATTTATATTATTGTGAAGGATTTTTGCCTGATTATACCGCTGCTCAACAAGCAGTTATTGCTTGGATGAACTCGCCAGAACATAAGGCAAATATTTTAAATTCAAAATATTCCAAAATTTCAATTGCTATTTATGAAAAATATGTTGGTGATTTATGCTGTTTGTCTATCACACAAAATTTTTTCGGTTAAGCAAAAAAGATATGAGAGAAACAAAATCTCTCATATCTTTTTTCATTATATCCCTTTATATTGTTCATCAACCGTTTGAAATTGCAATCGCAAATTATAATCTGTTTTTTGAATAATTGTGTTCCAGTTTTGGATGGCAAATTCTACATTATCCATATCTTTTGATTTTAGAGCGATACTGGTCTCTCTGGATGCCTGTAACACCACACGGGCATTTTCTTTAAGTTCTCTGTGTGCTTGTTCTATCTGCGCTAATTCCCGCTTAAAAACAGTGTTCTCAATGAGCAAAGCAAACAGTTCAATTATGGATATCAATTTACTTAAAAGCGATTGACTAGTATCTAAAAGCGAATATAAGCAATCATCCAGTCGCTTTTTATTATACTTGACACCGTTCCGCATTGCTTGTAGTGATGCAAACAGTTCATTTTTATCTGCACGGTACTTTTCCCAGTACCGTACATTTTCTTGTTTATATTCTTCCCACAGTCTTGCAAGAAGAAAATATGTCTGCCTGTTCTTTTCTTCGTATGCAGAAATTTTTTCTTTGCTGTCACGGTTCTCTGCATATATGGAATAAACAGCACCGTTTTCTGTGTTTTGTAAAAAATTCTTGATGTCAGAAAGTTGTGCATCAACCTTTTCTTGTGCTGCTAAAACTGCACCCGCTTTTTCGTTTGCATCTTTTAATAGTGTAGCACACTCTTCTTTTTGCTTTTTTATAATATAATGCTCACGGTCAAGGTGTTCGCGACTTTCTCTACCAGATACAATGTTGATGCCGTAGGATTTGCAGATGCTACGGAGAACAGACCGTTCTCTTTGCTGCCACTTCTCAATGGCGAGATGCAATTTACCATCCGCACCTTTTTTCGTGTCAGACATAAATCCCATCTGTTCCAGTGCTTTTTTCTGCGATACTTGTCTGCTCATACCTTTGGTGAACCCATCCGCATACCAGATTATTGACAGGTGTCCATGAATAACTCCCTGCTCATCGTTATGCCGTGCACTGTGGTACAGGAAGGCATTTGGATTTCGTTCCTGAAATCCATCAATATATTCTTTTATGATTTTATTGACAACCTCCGCCTTTGAACCATTCGCTTTGAACTCTGGATTTTCCTGTATATTGCCAATTCCTATAATCATTTGAACAGAGCAGTGTTTTTTCTTCCTGAATTTCGCTAATTCTTTATAACTGCATCCTTCTGCTCGTTTTTCTCTAATCAGTTGATTTTGTCGCTCTTCTGATGCCAAGAGTTTTTCCAAGTAATTTTTAATCCTTCGTTCAGGTCTGGTCTGTTTTTGATTATACTCACGGACAGCATCGCTAAATAAAAATTCAAATGCCTGCTCTCTGGACATATTAAAATCAGGATAATAATTGTTTATGCTCAATTCTGGATTTACATATGGCACATACAAATTTCTTGCATCGTGTTTATCATTATGTCTACTATCCATATGAAATGATAAAGTAGCATTTATTTCTTCCATTAAATCACCTTATCTTCCTTTTCATCAAAAATTATGAGATTGCCAATTATCTTTTCTTGTATAACGGATATTTCATACGACAAAAGACTTGCATCTCGTGGACTAACTCCAAACATATCAGCAAACCAACCTTCTTCGGATGCAAGGTCATAAATCGTTTTGGCAAAATTTAATTTCTCGGATAGTGATTTTTGGTTTTCAAAAACTTGTTGCTCTGTTAAAGGGAAAAAGTGAGGGTCTTGCATTTAAATAACTCCTTTCATTTTTTCTCATATCTTTTTTGATATGGTCTTAGTGTAATAATGAAGGAAACTTTATTTAAACGATTATATTTTCACAGAAAATATAACTCAGTACATTTTGTGGCATACCGCCGCAATACTGCCACAAAAACTGAGTTTTCTACGAAAAAATGCTCCATCCAACTCCCTTACGGTCGGACAGAGCATAATAATCGTTGCACTCCACTTGCGAACAGAGCATAAAAAAAGATATGAGTAGATTTTTTGTTTTCACTCATATCCTTTTTGGTATCATCTAAGTGATACTTTTAATATCTACTAAGTGATACTTTTTTTGACATCACCTAAGTGATACTTTTTTAGTCATTATATATCAGGTTTCTAAATTTGCAAGGTTGATAACCCGCTTGTGTTGTTTTGTCGCTTTTTCTTCCATTCTGCCTGTACCACCTAAATGATGGCGAACATAACAGATTACAATGTCTGATTGTTTAAGCATCCAGTCGTTTCGCCAGTTTATTGCAAACCTTCTTGGAACTTTTTCTAAACCATCTGGATAAATTGTTTCGCTCGGTTGAATATACGAGTATTCTTGCGGAGAATAGTCAGGCATATATGCTAAAACCACATCATAAGAAATGTGCGGATATTGCTCTTTCATTTGTCGCAGGCTATCAATAGCCATATAATCAAAATGTCCGTGAGTGCCAACATAAAACTTGTTGACACCTTCGTTTTTAATTAAAGACTGTACCTGTTCACATAGAATACTTCGTATATTTTCCGTTGTATCGTGATGTCCCAAAAAGCAACAAATCATTTCAAGTTACCTTAATTCATTTCGGTTGTAATAAATTTTTCCTGAGTTTCATCCCATTCGTAGACACGATGGATTAGATGTTTATATTCTTCATAAGCAGGTGTGGTATCTTTTGCACTTTCAACAGATAAAAGAATATCTGTGTATGTGAGTTCATTGTCTTCTCCTATTTTTTCCAACTTAGAATAACGGGTGACTTTTGTAAAATATGAAAGAAAAGTTTTTTCGTCATCAGTGTAGACTTTTCCTTCTTCATATATTACATTATCACTTGTTCTACTGAAAGTAAGTAAAATATAGGATGATTTATCTTTAAATTCTTCTGATGTTTTCATAAATTCTACAATAGGTTTTGTTTCGTCGTAATATGTTTTAAAATGACGAAGATTACAAAAACCAGTATCTGCTACATCATATTTATCATCAAGACAGGGGGCAATTTTACTTACTTCTTTGTAAATAGCATTATGAATAAGCGGTGTTTGATAATTATCGTAGCAACTATCTATACCTGCCTGACCAGTTTTAGAGACATCGGTTAAGACATATGCTTCTTTGCCCATATATATGTCTGCTATAAACTCATTTGCTAACTCATCAGTTGAATGTGAAAACAATACAAAATATGTTTTTTTATGAATACCTAATTCTTCAAAAGTTTTGTTATTAAGGTAAGATTCTTGTTTGATGAAATCGGCATCTTCAATGACCATACCTTTGTTCCAATCAATATCAGGATATTTTTGTTTAATATATGCTGTGGCATTTGTTAATGCAGTTTCTTTGAGTTCATCTTCTGACATTTTTGAAATGTCTACTGTCTCTGATTTTTCAGTTTTTGTATTTGTGGTATTGTTCGTTTTATTATCTTTGCCACAAGCAACGAGAGAGAAGACCATTAATGTCGCAAGTAATAAAGCAAGTAATCTTTTCATTTTAATTGACCTTTCTGTTTTTATTGGCGATACATTAGATATACATCGCCTATCTTATTTGTTTTAGTAAATTCCTCTTCAAAAAACAAATACAAAAATGCATATGAAGTATCAGAATCCTTTTCTCTGTCAGCATAACCATCTTTTAAAATGATATAGAAATTTCCAGTGTCTTTATCATGATAGATTTCATCAACATTAAAATCGTTTTCAAAATCATGTTGAAGACCAGGAAAGTTTGGATGACCAATAAAATAGTAATCTGCTTTCTTGTTTAATACTGTAATAAAAGAATTAGTTTTCCAATAAGTATCAATGTCACGATAAATAAACTTTTGTGGATGCATTTCAACGATAACATAAGCATCGATATCACTTCTCATATCTATGTATTTATCTAAATTAGAAAATAAGTCATCCTTTGTGTTAATTCTTTCAATCACTGGGTTTGCAGGAATTTTTGTAGAAGGATAGGCTGCAATACCTGCACCTATTCCACTGGAAAAAATTTGCTTTTCTGCCGACTTGATACATTCATAAGATAAAACTGTTTCATCAAATTCTGCAAAACTTAGTGTATAAGTACCATCAAAAGTATATTCTATTTTTTCGGTCTCTGATGTTATATCTGTGATATTAGATTCCGTCGTATTGTTATCAATTTCAGTTTCAGAATTAGTATTTGTTGTTTCGCTTGTAATAGTGCTGTTTTCGTTTTGAATAATATCATCGCCAGTATTTATAGTATCATTCTTACCACAAGCGGTGAAAGAGAACACTAATACAACTGCGAGCAGTAATGCAAATATTCGTTTCATAATTTTCTAACCTTTCTTTGAATTCCACCAAATATCAAGAATGGGTGATTTGTTCATCTATTACTTTGCCTTTTTCGTTGTATGAATATCTTGTGGTTTTTTTATCAGTAACGGAACCATTCTCATCATATGTATACTCAATGATTTTGTATGGACCGTGGTCGTTATACTCTTCCTCTTTGGTTGGTTTACCATTTTCGTTATATTCTGTAACAGAAAATACCTTTCCGTTTTCATCTAAATTAGTTTCTTTAACCTTGATACCATTGATATCATATTCAAACTCACTGGTTCTCTCACCATATTCATCATTTCTAATTTCCTTAATGCAATCTCCTTCTTCGTTGTATTTGCATTTTAAAGAAAAATCTACGGTTCCATCATCATTGTAATCGATTCTTTCAATTGAATTTCCATAGTGGTCATAGATTTCCCAACGGAGAATTTGGTCGTCATCCTGAAACACAGTTTCTTTTATATTTCCATTTTCAAGTTTTTCATATTTGACTGGTCTATTTTTGGTGGTTTCACCGTATTCATCGGTTGAGTAAGAATGTACAATTATATTTCCATTTTCATCGTATGTATATTCATTATAATCATCACCGTGAATTAATTTAGTCAAGTTATTATTTTCATCATATTCGTAATTGTATTTGTAACTATCTCCAAATATACGATTGGTATTAGTGTTTTTGGGGACCGCTTCAATAAGATTGCCTTTTTCATCAAATGTGTAAATCATTTGGTCATATGAAAAATCATATTCAGGTTTTTCTGCATCTGTTTTTGTTGCACTAACCAAAATATTCTCTGCATTAAACTGAACTACGGTTGTATTAGCATTATAACCTATCTCAACCTCATTATAACCTACTCTACGGCCATTTATTGTAGAGGGTCTTTCATCAAGAATTGTCAATGTATTTTCTGCCTTGTTATATTCAACCGTGAATTTATATCTTTTGTTTTCACTTTCGTAAATTCGCTTAATATCTTCGCCCTCAGATTTTTCTTCACTGGTGTAATTATATTTATAAAAATTTTGTTCGGGATAATTATAAGTTTTCAGACCAGATAATTTTCCAATTGTTTCACACCAAATTCTAGTAAGTTTTCCTATGGTGCTATCATCATCCTTAACCAGTTCTTCAACACTCTTTTCGGTATTAGAACCACCCTTGGTATCGCCGTTGCCACAAGCAACAAGAGAGAAGAGCATTACGACCGCAAGTAATAAAGCAAGTAATCTTTTCATAATTATTAAACCTTTCAGTGTTAAATTTCTTTAAAATTGAATGTCAACAAGTTCTCTTTTATGTTCATCTGCCTCAAAGAACTTCGCTTTTTCAAGTTTCATAGTTCCGGAAACAATGTTGCCAGGGAACATACTAATGCTTTTGTTAAATTTGCCAACAGATGCATTGTATGCACGGCGAGCAGCCTGCAAGTTGTCTTCGCACTCAGAAATTGCTCTTTGCAAAAGGGTGAAATTCTCGGTTGCTCTTAACTGAGGATTGCTTTCAGCAACAGCATAAAATTGTCTAACTGCTTGACCCATTTGTTTTTCAACTTCATTCATTTCATCAATGCTCATTCCGTTACGAACGGCATTAACCTTAACCAATGTTTCAGATTCGTGTTTCATAACACCTTTGATAACATTTTGCATCTGGGTAACTGTGTCATATCTGGCGGTTAAAGCAACATCAATACCAGACTTTTCCTGTTCAATTTGTTCACTCATTCCCTTAAATGAGTTATAATCTTTTATGTAGTAGATAATGGCTAAAATAACGACTGCAACAATAGCAATAATGTAATAATTCATTTGTTTTTCCTCTTTCTTTTTTATGATAATAATATTAATTTCATATTCCAATAGGGCTTATATCTTCCATAAATGTCATAAAATACTGACATAAGTTTTCTGCATAAGCAACTGCCTGATAAACATTATATCCAGTATAGGCATTTGCCAACACAGGAAAACTACTGTCAAAAGTAACCATTATACATTCTCCGCCAATTGAGATGTATCCAACACCTCTTTTTTCTGCTATTTCAAGAACTTTTTCCATATAAGCGGGTGTGAATATTTTAAAGAGTTCAACGGAGTTTTGTGCATAAACATCAAATTTTTCATTAAAACGAGAGTTGTCCATTTCATATTTCTTGAAATTTTCTTTCTCATAATCATTAAAACTATATTCAGAAGTTTTTCTACAAACTACAATTTGGTTTTCAACTTTTTTGCGAGAAAGGAAAAGCATTTCTGCTCTTTTGATTTCATCTCCGTAAACTTTGTAACAGAACGGTCCGAATTTCCATATTGAATTATCAAAGTTAAAACCAGAATATCCGCTAATTCGTTCAATTTCGTGCCCAGCATACTTGTATCGCAATGTTCCTTTATAGTAGTTGTCATAATGATAGAATTTTCTGCATTCTGGATTATCAGGATTTGGTCTGTCATTTTCACTGTGAACAACACCTGTTGAAAACAGTCTTCTCTCAATATATTCTGAAAATACAAAAGTATTGAAAGTCTCTTGATATGCTTTGCACAACCATTGTGCCGTTATTTTATTGCTTTCTTTTACTTCTTTTGTTCTCTTAATTATATTCCAATAAATTGGCCACGGAGCACTAATGAAAAGCAAGGTCCAAAGCAAACCAGTTCCAAAATCGCCACAATTATAAAGCATATAAATATAGGCGATAATTATGAGTAGCAGTCCCAGTAAGAACCATTTTGTCTCATCAAAAATTTCGCGGGGTAAATCTTTCTTATTGCAATATAATTCTTTTTTTAGATTACCCTCAATCTCTTTTCCTTTATTAATTAAATCTTCTGGTACGGTGACAGAACCAACAGATGCCTTTCTGTATGGTGTTGTCAAATTGTTCGCATTTTGGTTTGCTTTCACATTCTTTAAAATCCTTACAATCATCAGAATTAAACCAAGTGGAAAACAAAGTAACAAGTTAATTAAGATAACAGGCCAACATAATAAGCAACCTGGTTTCTGTTTATCATTCATCTAATTCACTCCAAAATTCTTTCTTATTTGTTATAACAAATAATTTTTTATTATTTTCAGCCAAATCTTTTTCTGATTTGTGAAGACATTTTAGTACCACCGAAGATGCCCATATTTTCTGTTATACCATCCAAAATGTTTGATACTTGGCCATCATCAATAATTTCTTTCTTTTCTAATTCAAACAATACTTTAAACCAAGGTGCATATTTATCAAGACTTTCAATAGTATCGCCTTTTTGCATTTCAACAGGTCTTTCCAACCCTTTTTCTTTTAAGATTTCTGTTGCGAATTTGTAGAGTTCCAAATCGTGTGGTTTGTAAAAATTCTCAACTGTTTTCTTGAACACACCTGTAACCTCAATCTTTCGGTTTGATTCAACAACACCGTTAAGTGGGCAAGGAACAAATTCATCTTCAAATACCATAGTAGTATGGAAATCTATATAAATATTTGCTCCAAATAGTGCTTTTTCCTCTTTTTTAATATCATATTTTTGCAGAAAGAATTTTAAATCTTTTGCATCATAAATGTGAGGTTTTTCTTCAAGCAAATCCTTTTTCTTAACCTTATAAACTTCATCATCAAAAACAGCAATCCAGTTATTTGTTTCATCAATAACAATTCTGTCATAATAAACTTTATCAATATTGAATTCCTGCAATTTTTTATCATTTTCATTGCATCTTTCAACAAGAGCAGGATACTGGTCGTATGTAAAGTCGGAAACAAATACACTGTTTTCCACTTTGCCAGCACATTCACTGCACAAAATTTTCTTATCCTTGGTTTTGCTCCTTCCAAACACACCGCACATTTTACCGCAATTAACACATTCCTTTTTTTCAAACAAACCCATAATTTTTCCTCCAAGTTTTAATTTTTGTTTTTAATTAGATAAATTTTTAAAATAAACGATTTTTAATTGTTTGCCAAATTTGTTTCGCCTTTTTTAATGAGAGGTTATTTTTTTCAAAATCCCATAAAAAAATATAGTATAAATTGTTATGTTCTCTCACTTTTTCATCCTCCTTACATTAATAGGAGGAACGAGAAACTCATTTGGTTTTATTTTTTTAAAAATTTTTTTAAAAATTTTATTTTACAATATCTCTTTTTCTTAAAAGAGCATTAAAACCAGCCATATTAGCATCTTCTGCGACATTATATTCGCCAAAATATAAACCAAAACTTTCGGTTTTAAAATTATACCTTAAAGTTAACTCGTTATGATTTGGAACATCTATAAAATACTTTTCTATCGTATCTTTCAATTCTTCATCATAAGAAATTGAACAAGTATACATTGTTTGAGTATCTTCTTTTACACCAGTACCTTCAATATCAATTTCAAACAACTTTTGGTATGACGAACCTTCAAGAACAGAAACCCTCAGTTTGCCTTTAAGGTAAGTTTCATTCATTTGCTCGGTTGTCAAAATAAATTCATTTTTTTTGGATACATAAGGTTTGTGGGTCGCTTCTCCAAAACCTCGCCAACCTATTACGATTACAGGTGTTTCACTTTCCACATTTTCCTTTACAGGCGGTTTTTGGAATGTTTCTAACTGTCCTTTGTCTTGCGGAACTTGTGTATCTTGTTCATTAACAAAATTTACAACTGCAACTGTGCCACCAGTAACAATAGCAACCGCAACCAATCCTGCAACAATTTTTTGCCATAGAGCACCAAGTAGTTTTGAACTGATTTGCACTGTTTTTGATAAAGATATTGTTGTGCCTGTGGCAGTGGATACACCTGATGCAATAGTCGTTGCAGTCGCAGTTGGCAGTGTGCAAGCCTTTGCATCCGTTCCAAACAACCATAAAAGTAAGGGCAGAACACCAACACTGTGCAACTTGACATTGTTTTTCTTTTCGTAGGTTTCTACTGCTGATTTAATTGTTTTTCTTGCATAGTTAAGTCTGCTCTTAACCGTTCCTTCTGAAACTCCCTGAATTTCAGCAATCTGCTTGACAGACAATTCATCATAATAATATAAAATAACAGCGGTTCGTTGTTCTTCGGGAAGACTGTCAACAATATTCAAAATTGTTTTTTTGAAATCTTCTTTATCAAGTTGTTCATCAGGAATAAACTCGGTTCTGTCTTCCTCAATGGTATCAAAGATGGTGCTACCATCTTCATTTTCATCAACTGTTGTTTCTCTGTTCTGCTTTTTAAGATATTGCAAACAGTGTCTATAAGTAATTTGTCTTGACCAAGCGGGGTAAGCAACAGGGTCGTTCAAAGTATCTAAATTTTGAAAAATCGTTACAAATGTCTCCTGAGTGATATCAGCCGCCAGTGTTTCATCCTTAACGGTTTTAAGAGCGAAAAAATACACACTATTATAATTTTCGGTGAAGAGGGTATTTAGTGCCGTTTTGTCTCCGCTTTTTGCTTTAATGATAATCGGAGTTAATTTACCTTTTTCCATATATTTCACCTCACAGTTTAAATTGTGATAGTAATAGTAAAAAACACTATACCTCATTATATTATAATACTATGGTTGTAAATAGTCAATATTAAACAACTATAATTGATTATAATTTCACCCTGTTTTTAGTACAATAATTGTAATAGGAAACGAGGTGAAGGAAATGTACGAAGATGCAAAGTTTTTGATGGAAATGGGTGAAAGAATTTCCAAACGGAGAAAGGAACTGAACCTTACACAAGAACAGGTGGCAGAAAGTATCAATCTGAGTTTGCAATCCATTTCCTGCATTGAGTTAGGAAAGAAAGCAATCAGACCGCAAAATTTGGTTAATTTGTGTAATTCACTGAATATAACTACGGATTACATCTTGACAGGCAAAAAGGAATATAAGCAATTAGAAGGAATATTTAAGAAACTATCAATTCTAAGCGACAGCGACTATACAATGGTTGAAAATCTTATAGACCATTTATATAACAGCAACAAAAAATGACACCATTTGTTTGGTGTCATTTTTTATGCATATAATTAAATGAAAATACAACAAACTTTGGTTCGTGAGCAAATTTTAAGAATAAAGTGCCGAAAACAATTATTATAGATTTTTACTCATATCTTTTTTTACAAAATGTTTTCCTTTGTACTAATAGTTTCTTTTGAACATAGAAACAAAATGTCATACTTATTTCATAAAGATAGAAAGGAGTTCTAAATTATGGAAAAATCTATTCGTTTAGTTCCTATTAAGTTCATTGTTAGTAGCACAATGAAAGCAAAATTGAAAGCAACTGCCGCTTTAAATGATATGACTATCGGTGATATGTTTCTATCGGCGGTTTTTGAAAAATATCCTTTTTTGCTAAATAAATCGTTAGAAGATGATAAATTGCAAAAACAACTGGATGAAATTTCAAAGGAACTGAAACAAACAAGTAACTGCAAAGCAAATATTAATAGATGGGAGCGACTTAAAAATGGTAAAAAAACAGAAAATTGAAGGTTTTATCAAGGATGTTACCGCAGATAATTCTACTGTTGAATCCAGACCTATTGTAATTACTAAAAAAGATATGCAGAAAAATCGCAAACGAAAGAGAAAAAAGAAAAATAGGCAAGAAACTGGTTTTATCTGTGATGATTTTGAAATTTTGATATGAGTAATTTTTTCTTTTTTGAAATTTTTCTCTCATACTTAAATTGCACAGATGGGATGTGTTGGAAATAGAATAACAAGAAAGTTTTACCGTTGTCCATCGGCATAACTTTCTTGTTATCATTTTAATTCTCTCATATTTAGTTTTCATAGTTTTTACCATCTTAAAGTATCACAATTTATCGGAAAGTCCTATTAACAATTATGTTGGTAGGACTTTCTCGTTAAAATTAAAAATATTTCAATTTTAAATTTAATATCACATATTTATATTGTCATAATGATACATTGCAATCAATGGGGTAGATTGCAAAAGTGTGTGTAAATGAAACTGTATTTAATCTCCTGTCATCGTAAATACATAAAACTACTTACAGTTTCGTTTGCTATAATATATCTGCAAAAAAGTCTTATCTGTCTTCGGATTGATAAGGCATTTATGTTTCCTTCAATTCAATTTCAAGTAAATCATATTTATTGTGCCACAGTAATTATGCAGTGGCACATTGTGTTTCTCCTGTTGTGAAATGCGGATTGTGCGAAAGGTCTTGTAAATCTTTACGATTTGCAAGACTTTTTCGCTTTTAAAAATTTTTTGTTTATATTTATTGTCTATCATAATTATTTTAACAACATAAAATATGTTGTCCTTCGTGATAATGTCGCTGCAAAAAGGTCTTGCAATTCTTCTGGATTTGCAGGACTTTTTTGCTATGCAGAAAACTTAAAACGAGTGTTAAAACTTTCATTCTTATTTTAAACAGAATGAAAGGAGCACGGCATTATGAATATATATGATATTTTATTCCCACCAGATAGCAAATACGAAGGATGGGTGCAATTTGCCACACTAACAAAAGATAAGAAAATGGTAAGCCTTGGTTATTCTGATTTTAAGAATATAAAAGAAAAAGCAGAAAATCTTAAAATCAACAAATCGCAGGATTATTATATAATGGCAAACACAATAAAACGATTTACCACCAGAAATAGCGATAATTTATTTTCGCTGAATAACATAGTGATGGATTTTGATATCCACTCAAAGAATATGCCTAATTATGAAAAAGAAACACTAATTGATGAATTCTGTTGGAGATTAAAAAGGGATTTATTTACCACAGGCGAAATGCCATCTCCTAATGTTATTCACTACACTGGCAGGGGTGTGCAGTTGTGGTTTAGCATTGAAATTACATCCGCAAAATTGCTATTTCTTTTTCAGAGAGCAGTTGAATATTTTGCAATTATTATCAGAGAATTTTTAAAGGAATATCCTACTCTTGAAAGGCATATTGAAATTGATGTAAATGCAAGTAAAAATGTCGTTGGTCTGTTTAGAATGTTTGACACATACAATACCAATGCAAAAGCAATGACTGTGACCGAAATTCTACACGATAAATCTCTCAATCTGGTTGACCTTGTTAAACAGTTGGAGAAGGAAAGCGAACCAGTTAAATCATATCTAAAAAGAAAGAAAATCATCAAAAAAAGATATAAGGAACAAGAACTAAATAACGATATCTTAGAAGAAAAGAAAACTGGTGCTTATTCTGCTTTGCATTATAAGAGAATTAAAATCATAGAGCAGATTGTAAACGATGATGCGGATTGTACGGGCAAACGAGATACAATTTTATTTCTCTTATTCAATTCTGCGAGACAAATCTATCCATTTGTGACCGCAAAAAAGATATGCAGGAAAATAAACAACTCTTTTTCTGAACCATTAAAAAACATTGATTATATATTTAAGCAAGAAAAAGTTTACCAAATTAAAAATAATACCTTTTTTGAAAAATTAGGCATTACGGAAGAAGAACTTGCTAACACAGGCAAATATGAAATAAGTAGACCAAACATCACACGGGATTTACAGGCACAAGTGCGAAAACAAGAAAGAGAAATGAAAAAAGATATGGCACGAAAATTGATAAAATCTGGTTATAAGCATAAAGAGGTTGCAGAACGAACAGGATTATCACTTGGAACAATAGCAAGAATATCATCTGGTATTCCAAAAATTCAAAAGCGAAAAAAATAAAGCACTCGCCTGAGTGCTTTTCTCATATCCAAAAATTTCTCATTTTAGTTCATAGTATAGTATTATATTATATCTTATGCAGGAACTACGGTTAAGGGTATAAACTTAAAACTACTGCAAAGATAGAAAAATATAGAACTATACATATAATAGCAAATCTTGAAAACACATTTTCAAAGATTTGCTTTGCCTTTTTTGGTTCTTTTTTCTGCGAATAGAAAAAAGAACGGTATTTTTTGCTACTTTTTTAAAAAAGACATCAAAAAAGCACGGTTTTTTCCGTGCTAATTTTTGCTATCGGTAAAGAAAGCATCCAGAATGGTTGATGCAACAGGACTGAAAAACGGTTCATATCCATCAGTATAATTAACAGGTTTACTACTTAAAAATGGCAGTTCGCATATTTCAATATATTCTCTTTGCATTTCTGCAAATATTTCTTTTTCAGCATCTGTCATTTGAGCAACAGATTTGCTTTCAGTTTTCATTTGCCTTTGTCTTTGTAACATCAACATTTCTTCTGCAACACTCATTCCAGTATCATTCATTACCTTATTTAGCAATGTGTCAAGATTTTTGTTATCATCAGCCATACAAAGTATCTCCTTAATGAAATTAGCAAATCCAAATATCTTTTCACGATTTAAGTATGGGGTAAAATTGTTTTAAATCGGACACAAAAAAGGCATCACATTGCTGTGATGCCTATCTGTAAATCGTTTTTAAATGGGGTAAAACTGGGGTAAATACGATATTTTACTCGTTTGATACTCTGTAAACCCGCATAAATAAAGGGTTTCTTAATCTAACGGTTTCATGGTTGGGAAGAGGATTACTTCTCTAATGCTATCGGAATTGGTGAGTAGCATAACTGCTCTATCAATACCAATTCCCATACCGCCTGTGGGGGGCATACCATATTCCATTGCGGTGAGGAAATCCTCATCAAGCATCTCGGCCTCGTCGTCACCGCGTTCACGAAGCTCTAATTGCTTCATAAAGCGTTCGCGTTGAACTATTGGGTCGTTGAGCTCGGAATATGCATTTGCAAGTTCGCTGTGGCATACAAACAACTCAAAGCGTTCGGTAAGTCGTGGGTCTTCAGGAGAAGCTTTTGTAAGAGGAGAAACCTCTACAGGATACATTGTGATAAAAGTAGGTTGAATAAGCTTTTCTTCAACCTTCTGGTCAAAGCAAGCATAAAGAGCATTGCCCCAGGTCTTATCTGCGGTATCGGCAAGCTCTACGCCAATGCTTTTTGCAGCGGCTACTGCTTCTGCGTCATCGGTGATAGAGCCGAAATCAATGCCTGCATATTCTTTAACGGCATCAACCATAGTAAGTCTGCGCCAACCGGGAGTAAGATCGATTTTTTCGCCAAGCCACTCTACTTCGTAGGTGCCGTGAATTTCTTTGGCAGCACCGGAAATGATACCCTCGGCAATATCCATCATATCATGGAAATCTGCGTAAGATTGATAAAGTTCAACAGTGGTGAATTCAGGGTTGTGCTTAGGGTCCATACCTTCATTGCGGAAAATTCTGCCAATCTCGTAAACACGCTCAAGACCGCCCACAATAAGACGCTTCAAAGGAAGCTCAGTTGCGATACGCATATACATAGGTATATCAAGAGTATTGTGATGAGTTATAAAAGGTCTTGCAGCGGCGCCGCCAACGATGGTATTAAGTACGGGGGTTTCAACCTCAATATAATTCATATCATCAAGGTATTTACGCATAAACTTGATGAATTGCGAACGGATAATAAAATTGCGCTTAACATTGGGATTCATAATGAGGTCAACATATCTTTGGCGGAAACGAAGGTCGTTATTGGTAAGACCGTGGAACTTTTCGGGAAGGGGAAGAAGGGATTTTGCTAAAATTTCAATATGCTCTGCATGAACGGAAATTTCCTCGGTTTGTGTTTTGAATACAAAACCTCTAACACCAATGATATCACCAATATCCCACTTTTTAAAAGCGGCATAATCTTCTTCACCAACATCATCGCGGCGAACATATAGCTGAATATCGCCTTCACCGTCACGAAGGGTAACAAAGCTCGCTTTGCCCATAATTCGTCTTGCTATAATACGACCTGCGATACTAACGGTTTTGCCATCAAAACCTTCATAATCGGTCTTAATCTGCATTGAGTGAGCATCAACATCATATTTGGTTTTAACAAATGGGTCATTGCCGCATTCTCTCATTGAGGCAAGCTTATCGCGGCGAACCTGCAAAATTTCATTAAGTTCCTGTTCGGGTGCCATATTATTCTGACTCATTTTTAACATCCTTTCGTGAAGAATCAATTAAGTAAATAGAGAAAATGGGACAGTAACCGAACTGTCCCTAATGATTATTTTGAAATACCAACTATTTTGAGATTAATGGTTTCGGAATGAACTTCAACGGAAATTTCATCGCCAACCTTTTTGCCTAAAAGGGCTTTACCAACGGGAGATTCATCAGAAATCTTATAGTTTCTGGGGTCTGCCTCGGTTGAGCCAACAATCTGGTACTCAATTTCTTCATCATATTCGGCATCGTAAACCTTTACTTTAACGCCAACAACAACTTTTTTAGGTGAACCTTTTATATCGCTAATAAGTTCAACATTTTTGAGCATAGCTTCGAGCTCGATGATACGGGCCTCAATTTTTGCCTGCTCATTTTTAGCTTCATCATATTCGCTGTTTTCGGAAAGGTCACCGTAACCGCGGGCAACCTTGATTTTTTCTGCGATATCTGCACGGCCTTGTGTTTTTAAAGTTTCAAGCTCTTCTTTGAGCTTTTCAAGACCGGCTTCAGTAATCTTTATTGCCTTAGTCAATGGAAAAACCACCTTTATATATATAATATTTGGGAACGCAGTATTTGTTATTATATTACTATTGTTCCAACTTGTCAAGAACAATTATTTCCTTGACAATAATAGTGTAAAGACTATATACTATAATTTAGTACGACAAGAGGTAATTTATTATGGATTTTTTCGTTAAACTTCGAAAAACTGTAATGTTTTGCGTAAAATTAATGATTGTGGTTATTGCTACAATGGGCTTTACGCAGACTTGGAATTCAAACTATGTAGAATCCCTTTTTTCCAATAAGGGAAACTACGTGGTTATCTTTTCGTACGTCTTGATATTCTCGGTGTTCTCATCGTTGTACGGAGCATTTAAAATAGGAATTTACCGTATTCACGAAATTATCTATAGTTTTTCCTTAGCTGTAGTTTTCACAAATGTAATAATGTATTTAGAGCTCAGTTTGATTGCTCGTGCTATGGTTGCCGTAAGGCCAATGATATTTGGTGTTATCTATCAAATCGCCGCCGTTGCAATTTCCGCAATGTGCGCTAATGTTATTTATTTTAAGCTTTATGCGGCCCGTAAGGTTGTTGCAATATTCGGCGACCAGGAATCCGCTTTTGAGATTATTAATAAAATGAGCCACATTTCCGACCGTTTTAATATAACCTGCGGACTCAATGTTAATACCACTCCGCTTGATAAAATTTATAAAAACATTGATAAAAATGAAGCCGTTCTGCTTTGTGTGGATAATAAGAACCTGCAAAAGGAAATTCTCACATATTGCTACAGAACGGAAAAACGCGCATATATCTTGCCCGATTTCACCGATATCATTATAAATAACAGTTATGAAATTCAGATAAGTGATACACCCGTTCTGATGAACCGTAACCGAGGACTTACCTTTGAACAGGCGATAGTTAAAAGAATAATAGATATAGTTGTATCAGGAATAGGGCTTATTGTTGCATCTCCAATTATGCTTATATGCGCAATCGCCATAAAGCTTGATGATGGCGGACCGATATTATTCAGACAAAACCGCATAACCAAGGACGGTAAAATTTTTAATATTTATAAGTTCAGGTCAATGATTGTTGACGCTGATAAGGATGGCGCAAAAAAAGCCGAAACCGATGATGATAGAATAACCAGAGTCGGAAAGATTATAAGAATGTGCCGAGTTGATGAATTACCCCAGCTTATTAATGTTTTAAAAGGCGATATGTCTATTGTAGGACCTCGCCCCGAAAGAATCGAAAACGTCTACGAATATACCAATAAGTATCCTCAGTTTGAACTTCGTCATAAGGTTAAAGCGGGTATTACAGGTTTTGCTCAACTTTACGGAAAGTATAATACAACTCCAGAGGATAAGCTCAATATGGATTTAATTTATATTGAAACATATTCTCTTCTTCAGGATATTAAGCTTATGGTATTGACCTTTAAGGTTCTCTTTATGAGGGAAAGCACCGAGGGCTTTGACCGCAAGGCCAACGAAAATGCTACCGCATCAAAATCAAAACAAGTGAAGGAAGATGATTAAATGTCATTTGAAGCAACATTAGTAGTTATGGCTGCAGGTATGGGCAGTAGATTTGGAGGACTTAAACAGGTTGAGCCCATAGGTCCAAAAGGCGAAGCTCTTCTTGATTTTTCTGTTTATGACGCTAAAAAGGCCGGTTTTACCAAGGTTGTTTTTATAATCAAGCATCAGATTGAAAAGGAATTTAAAGAGCTTGTTGGTAAAAGAATTGAGAAGATTATTGATGTAGAATATGCTTTCCAAGAGATAGATATGTTACCCGAAGGATTTGTAGCCCCCGATGACCGCACAAAACCTTGGGGAACAGGGCATGCTATCTATTGCTGCCGTGATATCGTAAAAACTCCATTTGCTGTAATTAATGCTGATGACTATTACGGAAAATCGGCTTTTGAGAAAATTTATAATCATCTTAAAGAACAAAAAGGAGACTACTGTATGGTAGGTTTCCGCCTTGCTAATACACTCACGGAAAACGGCTCGGTTTCCCGTGGCGTTTGCGAAATCGAGGACGGAAAATTAAAAGCTGTAACCGAAAGAACAAAAATTGTTGACTGTAAATATACGGAAGATGGTGTTAATTGGATTCCGCTCTCACCCGATACGGTAGTATCAATGAATATGTGGGGCTTTACACCTGATTTCTTCGAGTATGTTGAGCGTGATTTAAAGGCATTTTTAAAAGAAAAGATCAACGTTCCGAAAGCCGAGTTCTATCTTCCCAGCGTTGCATCGGGTGTTATCAATAATAACGAAAAAGATGTAACCGTGCTCGTTGCGGAGGATAAGTGGTATGGCGTTACCTATAAAGAAGATAAGGACGATGTAGTTGAGGCCATAGGCGCAAAAATAACTGCAGGAGAATACGAAGGACTATAAAATATTAGCCGTCAAGCAATGTGCAAATGCTTGGCGGTTTTTTGTAATTATTAATAATTTTTCTTCATATACTTTCTTTGTAACCGCCAAGGCGGTAATGTGAAAAGAAAGGGCGAAGAAAATGAAAGAATATTATCCTGAAGGTTGGCTTATTGGAAGCATTGAAAATCGTAAAAAGGTTGCATCACCTGTAAACCTTGCTCAAGCACAGGCGATGGGCGAAATACTTGAGGGCAATGTAATTATGTGCGATAATTACAGAAATATGACGGTGGACCTTGGGTGTATGAAGGGTATTATACCCAGAGATGAGGGCGCTATAGGTATTGCAGAAGGGCAGACCCGTGATATTGCATTGATTTCAAGAGTTGGAAGACCGGTAAGTTTTATGATTACCGCCATAAACACCGATGAATTAGGAAGATTATATGCGGTTTTATCAAGAAAACAAGCCCAAAATAAATGCCGTGATTACATATTAAGCGAAAAACGGGTTGGGGATATTATTAACGCAAGAATAACTCATCTTGAAAGTTTCGGCGCTTTTTGTGATATTGGTTGCGGAAATATCGCTTTGCTACCCATTGATTCTATTTCCGTTTCCCGCATTTCTCACCCGTCCGATAGATTAAAGGTAGGGCAGGATATAAAGGCGATTATTAAGAATATTGATTGCGAAGGAAGAATCACCCTTACCCGCAAAGAGCTTCTTGGTACGTGGGAAGAAAATATCAGTATGTTTAGCCAAGGACAGACCGTTTCCGGTATAGTGAGAAGTATCGAAAACTACGGTATATTTGTGGAACTTACTGCTAATCTTGCAGGTTTAGCAGAGCCAAAGGACAATGTTTATATCGGTCAACAGGCCAGTGTTTACATCAAGAGCATCATCCCTGAAAAGATGAAAATTAAACTCATTATTATCGATAGTTTTGACGGAGCAAATACAAGTCCGGAAAAATACTTTTATGAGGGAAATCATATAGACAGATTCGAATATTCACCGCCTGAATGTTATAAAAAAATCATCACAGAATTTGTTTAATACTATTGATTTTAGGCAACTATTGGGTTATAATATCCTTCGGTGATTAAAATGAGTGAAAATAATTGTAGCGGTAACTGCTCAACCTGTAGCAGTAACTGTTCATCCAGAAAAGCAGAAAGTTTAATTGAGCCCACAAGCGAGTTTAATAATATTAAACATGTTGTAGCCGTGGTAAGCGGTAAGGGCGGCGTAGGTAAATCTATGGTTACATCTATGCTTGCTGTTGAGATGCGTAGGCGCGGTTACAATGTAGGCATTCTTGACGCCGATATAACAGGACCTTCTATTCCTAAATCCTTTGGCGTTATAGCCCCCGCAATGCAAAATGAGCTCGGAATTATTCCCGCCGAAACCTCTACGGGAATTAAGGTTATTTCCATAAATATGATGCTTAAAGAACACGATGCACCTGTTATTTGGCGCGGCCCCGTAATCGCGGGCGCAGTAAAACAGTTCTGGCAGGATGTTGTTTGGGGTGACCTTGATTATCTCTTTATTGACTGTCCTCCCGGAACAGGCGATGTGCCATTAACCGTTTTTCAAACCATTCCTCTTGATGGCGCAGTTATAGTAACCTCACCTCAGGATTTGGTTTCCTTAATCGTTAAAAAGGCATACAATATGGCAAGTATGATGAATATTCCCGTAATCGGTATGGTCGAGAATATGAGCTATGTTGAATGTCCCGAATGCAACCATAAATTCAGCGTTTTTGGTGGCGGTAGCGAGAGTGTTGCCGAGGAACTGGGAGTGGACCTTCTTGCTAAAATGCCCATAAATGTTTCTTTAGCCCAGATGGTTGATAACGGCGCTATTGAGCGTTTTGAGGGTGATTTCCTCAAAGATGCCGCAGAAAAAATAGAAAAGTTATAATTAAAAGGCAGTCCGTTGGGCTGCCTTATTGGTGAATAATTATGAGAATGAGAAAGAAAAAGCATCTTGGCGAAAGATTAGAAGCTGTAAGCGATTATCTGTATATAAGCAATAGTGAAGACCGCAATTTTAATACCGCCATAAATAATAAAGATTATATTGATTTTGCTAATTGGTTTGGAAAGGAACAACCTTTGTACCTTGAAATCGGTTGCGGCAAGGGTAAATTTGCGGTAGAATTTGCAAAGGCAAATCCAGATATAAATTTAATTGCCGTTGAAAGAGAATCAAATGTTATTGTTTCCGCTTGTGAGCTTGCCAAAGAAAACGGTCTCGCTAACCTCAGATTTATAAAAGCGGGAGCAGAATATCTTGAAAGGCATATTAAGGAAAGGTCTATTGAGCGTATTTTTCTTAATTTCTCTTGTCCTTTTCCTAAAAAGAAATATGCCTCTCACCGCCTAACAGCAGAAAATTTCCTCAAGATTTATAGAAATATTTTAAAACAGGGCGGTGAAATTCATCAGAAAACCGATAATATGCAATTATTTGAGTTTTCTATTGAACAGTTATCCAACGGCGGTTTCGCCATTAAAAATGTTTCTTTGGATTTACATAACAGTAATTTTGAAGGCAATATCGTAACCGAGTATGAAAACAGATTTGTTTCTATGGGATTACCAATTTATCGCTTGGAAGCGTTTCTTAAATAATTAAACAAGGTGGCCGAAAATCGACCACCTTGTTATTTTTTGCCCCTAAACGATAATTTCGAGGGCAGGTTTTAATCTTCAAGACCTAAAAGGGAAAGTGGGGAAACGCAGACGCCATCTTTGTAACTTTCTAAGTGCAGATGACATCCGTCGGCGCATTCACAGGGTACGGTACCGATAGTTCCTAAAACATCACCTGTTCTTATTTTATCACCCGAATTAAAATTTATACTTGCCATACCGCAGTATTTAACCGTAATTCCGTTACCGTAATCAATTGAAACGCATTTTCCGTAATCTGCGGTATCTTCAACAGCTGCAACAGTACCGCTTCCCACAGATTTTATTTCCGCGCCTTCTTTGCATTCTATATCGATACCAAGATGTAACCTCATATCGCCGTAGGTGGCGGATTTTTGCAATACAGTATCACTGAAACCTTTTAATACCTTGCCTTCTGCAGGTAAAACATAATCGGTGTTTTCAAATAGTGAAGGTGTGTCTTCGCTTTCTGTATAGGGAATATCACTAACAGGGTTTTCTACAATTTCTGAAGTGTTTGAATCGGGAGTCATATCGCTAATATCATTATATGATTCATTATCCGAATTATATGACTCTGATGGTGTGGAGCTATTGTTCTTCGATTCCATATTATCAGCTTTTCCCGAAACCATAAACCAAGCAATAACACCGATAGCTATTAAACTCAAAGCAATAATTGCGTAAAATGCCATACTGCCTACAAATTTTTCCGTTTTTGGATGTTCTTCGTAATTCATTTTGTATTCTCCTTTCTGATTTCAAAAATAGTATTGACGGAGAATTCTTGATATATTCTTTTTAAAAATTAAAAATATGTTCATATTAAATACAAAATTTTATTTAAATTTAATGTGTACCAAGCAGGAGCCGCACCTGTCTTGATATAATCCTCTTTTGAGGATTCTCTCCTCAAACCCCTTAAAACGAGAAAGAGTCGCGATTTCGTGGCTCTTTTTCGTTTTATGTTGTAAATTATATTTATTTGTGATAAAATCAAATTGATGTATAAGTGTATGTTGGGAAGTGAAATCAATGTCTATAATTTGCGATGTTTTAATTATTGGTGGCGGAGCAGCAGGTATGTGCGCGGCTGTTACCTTAAAGAAAAACAATCCATCGTTAAAAGTTGCCATAATTGAGCAACTCGCCCGAGTTGGTAAAAAACTTATTCTCACGGGAAACGGCAGATGTAATATAACCAACGAAGATTTATCAGACGATAAATTTCATTCCGAAAGCGGCGCCTATTTTAAGGGAATCATTGAGAAATTCAGCAAAGACTACACCGAAAGTTTTTTTGAAGATTTGGGTATATTGTTTACTTGCGATGAAAGGGGAAGAGTATATCCAAATTCTTTGCAGGCATCTTCGGTTGTGGATGCATTGCGCTTTGCCGCTGAAGATACGGGCGTAGAGATTTTCACCGAAACAAAAATGCTTTCTTATGAAAAAAACGGTGATAAAATATATGTTAAAACAGATAAAGGCGAATATATTTGTAAATCGTTACTAATTACCGCAGGGCTATTTTCCGGAGGCAAAAAAATTGGTAGTGATGGCAGTGTTTTCAACTTGATGAAAAACAAGGGGTATAAATCAGTTAAAGTCACCCCCGCCATCGTTCAACTCCGCACCGAAACCGATATTGTAAAACAGTTAAAGGGAATTAAGGTTGATGCAACTGCATCACTTGTGTGTAAGGGTGAGACCGTTCGAAAAGAGTTTGGCGAAGTTCTTTTCTGTGATTACGGGCTTTCAGGACCTCCTATTATGCAGATTTCCAGAGCAGTTGATAGGAGAATGGAACAAAAAACTGTTAGTCTTGATTTAATGCCGGAATATGATTTTAATAAATTAACCGATATTCTTGAAAAAAGAGCAGAAATATTGAAAACGAGAAAATTAGAAGAATTCTTTACGGGTTTTTTAAATAAAAGAGTCGGTCAGATAATAGTTAAATGCGCGGGACTTAAATTAAGTGACGAAGTATCAAAATTATCTTTGCCTGATATCAAAAGAATGGTATCGCTCATTAAATGCCTGACCTTTAATGTTATATCAACAACGGGCTTTGAGAATTCACAAGTAACCGCGGGTGGAATTTCTTTGGTTGAATTTGATGAAAACACCTTAATGTCAAAACGCGAAAAGGGAGTTTTTGCTGCCGGTGAAATTTTAGATGTTGACGGTGACTGCGGCGGTTACAATCTACAGTGGGCTTGGTCAAGCGCGTTTTGCGCGGCAGATGCGATAGAAAAATATCTTGGCGGTGCTAAATGATTTTAATTAACAATGTTAATGTTTCTCTTGACACTGATTTTAACGATTTAAAACCGATAATTGCAAAAAATCTTAAAATCAGTGAAAGTAATATTATATCGGTATCCTTATATAGAAAATCCGTTGATGCACGAAAAAAAGAGGATGTGCATTTTTGTTGCTCTTTTTTAGTTGATTTAAACTGTACCGTAGATAAAATCTTGAAACGGAATAAGAATGCTACTTTATATAAAGAGAATAAATATGTATGGTCAAAAACCGAAAAAACACCCCCAATTCCACCCGTAATAGTGGGATTTGGTCCTGCTGGTATGTTTGCTGCGTTATTGCTCGCAAAGGCGGGTTTAAAACCTATAGTTATTGAAAGAGGCGCCGATGTTGATGCCAGAACGAAGGATGTGGAGGAATTTTTTAATGGAGGCGCATTAAAGGAAAATTCCAATGTCCAGTTCGGTGAGGGCGGAGCAGGAACATTTTCCGACGGAAAACTTAATACGGGTATAAAAGACGGCAGATGCAGAACGGTTCTTGAAACCTTCGTTTCTTTCGGCGCAGACCCTAAAATTCTTACCGATGCAAAACCTCATATAGGTACGGATGTTTTAAAAAATGTAGTTAAAAACTTAAGAAAAGAAATTATAAATTTAGGTGGAACAGTAAGGTTTAATTCTTGTCTTGAAAAAATTAATTTAGAAAATAATAAAATTAAAAGCATCGTCGTAAACGGCGAGCTGCTTCCTTGCGATAGGGTTATTCTTGCAACAGGTCACTCTGCCCGAGATACCTTTAGAATGCTTAAAGATTCGGGTGCCCAAATGGTTAGAAAACCTTTCTCCATGGGCGTTAGAATTGAGCATTTGCAGAAGGATATGAACAGAGCTCTATATGGTGAGTTTGCCTCTCATAACGCACTGGGCGCGGCAGATTATAAATTAGCCGTTCATTTACCTAGCGGTAGAGGTGTTTATACATTTTGTATGTGTCCCGGCGGCGAGGTAATAAATGCCTCAAGCAACAATGGGCATATAGCAGTAAACGGTATGAGCAACAGTAAGCGTGACGGTATAAATTCAAATAGTGCGGTGCTGGTTAATGTTGAACCCGAAGATATAGAAGGCGATGATGTATTAGCGGGTCTTGCTTTTCAAGAAAAAATAGAAAAAACCGCCTATGAAATAGGTGGTGGAGCAGTACCCGTACAGACGGTAGGCAGTTTCGTTTTCGGCGAAGAAAATAAACTTGGCAGAATAGAGCCAACCGTTAAACCAAATACTGTTTTTGCGGATTTTACCGATATTTTTCCGGAGTTTATAACGGATAGTCTGAAGGAAGGAATTGTCCTTTTTGATAGAAAAATAAGCGGCTTTGCATGTTATGATGCTATACTAACTGCGCCGGAAACAAGAAGTTCTTCACCTATAAGAATTTTAAGAGGTGAGGATGGTCAATCCGTAACAATTGAGGGCCTTTTCCCAGCCGGAGAAGGCGCAGGATATGCAGGTGGCATTATGTCTGCGGCAGTTGACGGATTAAAATCCGCCGAAAAACTTATAGAATCCTATTAATCTTCAAAAAACACTTTTAATGTGGACAAAGGGTCTAAAAGGTAATCATATTCATCCGGAGATTTTTTTACGGAATTTCCACACTTTTTATAAGGTATGAAAATTCCGTATTTATTTTGTTTTATTTCCTTAAAAATCAAAAAATTATCTGTATTATAAAAATTATCGCTAAAATTATCCGTTGTAATTTTGATAAAATCTTTTTTAATATCAATATGAATAAATTCAGAGTTTTTGCAGCTGACGAGTAGATATATAATTAAATCACGATTTATTATTCCTAATCCTTGTCCGTTTAAGGTTACTGAAGGCCACTTATGCCGTTTCAATAGTTCAACCGAAAAAGCGCAGCAAAGTTTATCAAAAAAATAGAAAATATCGGTTGGCGCACCTTCTTTTTTGCAAATTATCAACTCAAAAATTATTATTTTTTGTAATAATTTACGAGTCTTAGCATTGATTCCGCGCTTTAAGATTTTTTTCTGAAGATAAAGCCGCATTGAAGCGGCGTATTTTATATAAATATTAGGTGAAAATTGCATATAGAAAATCAAAACCCCCCGAAATATTATGCCAATATACATAAAAAATAAAAAAATTGTTAAAAATTAAACAAAATCACTTGAAAAATAGATTCAAATAGGTTAAAATATATCCAGTAAAAAATTAGGAGGTTTTTCCAATGGTTAAAGTTGCTATTAATGGTTTTGGCCGTATCGGCCGTCTGGCTTTCCGTCAGATGTTTGGCGCAGAGGGTTATGAGATTGTTGCTATCAACGACCTTACCAGCCCCGCAATGCTCGCTCACTTGCTTAAGTACGATTCTGCACAGGGTAGATATGCTCTTGCTGATACCGTAGTTGCCGGTGAAGATAACATCACTGTTGACGGTAAGACCATCAAAATCTATGCAGAAAAGAACGCTGCTGACCTTCCTTGGGGAGAAATCGGCGTAGATGTTGTTCTTGAATGCACAGGTTTCTATTGCTCAAAAGAAAAGTCACAGGCACACATCGATGCAGGTGCTAAGAAGGTTGTTATTTCTGCTCCCGCAGGTAAAGACCTTAAGACCATCGTTTACAGCGTAAACGAAGATACTCTTACTGCTGATGATACTATCATCTCTGCAGCTTCCTGCACTACTAACTGCCTCGCTCCTATGGCTGATACTCTTAACAAGTATGCTCCCATTCAGAGCGGTATTATGACTACTGTTCATGCTTGGACAGGCGACCAGATGGTACTTGACGGTCCTCACAGAAAGGGTGACCTTCGTCGTGCCCGCGCTGCTGCTTGCAACATCGTTCCTAACTCTACCGGCGCTGCTAAGGCAATCGGTCTTGTTATTCCCGAACTCAACGGCAAGCTCATCGGTTCTGCTCAGCGTGTTCCCGTACCCACCGGCTCTACTACTATTCTTGTAGCGGTTGTTAAGGGTAAGGATGTTACTGTTGAAGGCATCAATGCAGCTATGAAGGCCGCTTCTAGCGCTTCCTTCGGTTATACTGAAGAGCAGCTCGTATCTTCTGATATTATCGGTATCACCTACGGTTCATTGTTTGATGCTACTCAGACAATGGTTACTAAGATTGATGACGATACCTATCAGGTACAGGTTGTTTCTTGGTATGATAACGAGAACAGCTACACCAGCCAGATGGTTCGTACTATTAAGTACTTCGCTGAAATCTAATTATAGTTTTCAAAATTTAACACCCGTTGGTTTCCAACGGGTGTTTTTTTAACTTGTTATAGTCGGCTCTATTTGTTTTCCTTCTATAGCGTGTTCTATAGTTGGTATTAACATTGAGAAGTCACATACAAGGGAATTGTTTTTTCCAAACGGGTCATCTTGACGGTAGGGAACAAAATAAATATTTTTTGTATTGTGTAAAAGACCTATATTTTTTGCCGAGGCGCCCAATGCATCATTTGTGGCAAGACCTAAAACTACGGGTTTGTTGTTTCTCAAATGCGCCTTTACAGCCATCGTTACAGGTGTATCGGTTATTCCAAGGGCTATTTTTGCCGCCGTATTTCCCGTACAGGGGCAAACGGCAATTATATCCAGTAGGTTTTTAGGGCCGATGGGCTCAGCAGAGGGGATATCGTGAATTATTTTATGTCCGCATAATTCTTCTACCTTTGAAATAAGGTCATTTGCCTTACCGAAACGGGTATCCGTAGAATATACAATTTCTGACATTATGGGTACAATTTTTATATTATGTTTTGCGAGTTTTTCCAGTTGATGTAGGGAATTGTTTATGGTGCAGAAAGAACCGCAAAAAGCGTAGCCAACCGTTATATTTTCCATATTTTATCTCCTAAACAAATCAATTTGCTGAATTACTGTTTGTGCTATAATTTCGCCCGCAGTTCGGGGTGCAATTCTTCCCGGTATTGCGGGTAATTTTATGAGATTTGCATTATCTTCATTGGTCAAAAAGCAACCCTTTGTTGATAGGTCAATTATTAGGGTGTTTTTTGATACACCGTTTCCGTTTAGTATCGGAACATCAATAGTATTGAAAACTATATCAAAATCATTGATTTTTTTGGGCACCTCTTTAGTGTGTATGCGATTAATTTTCAATGCATCAAGATAGGAAAAATCCGTGTTGTTCCGTGCGCTTACAGTTAAATTACAACCAAATCCAATTAGTCGATTTGCTAAAATTTTTGCAACTCTACCGTAACCTATAATTAAGACATTTGCATTCCATAGGGTGAAATTCGTGTTTTCAATAGCGCAATGTATAGCGCCTTCCGCCGTGGGTACTGCGCCTAACACTGCGTAACTGTCAAGTGCAAGATAATTTACAAAATTAGTTCTTTCAAGCTGTAAACCACCGCTTAAAACAAGAACGCTTTCAGGAATATCATTTAAGCTATCTATTGGAATTTTCCTTTGTGTCAATGGACAATTTATATTAACTTTATCCCTTGTGGATGGAACAGGAAGAAGGATTATATCCGCTTCCTCGAGTTCTCCTGCGTCTCCGTTTAAAAGACCTAAGGTATCCGTTTCGAATCCTTCTATTTCAAGATAAGATTTTGCGAAGAGCATTCTTTTATCTCCGCCGATAATTAAAATCTTCATACTATTACCACCAAAAAAGTAAGACACCTAATGTAATTCATTACATTTTATGGTGTCTTACATAATTTAGTTACCCTATTTAGTTAAAAATTTTAGTAAAGTATCTTTTTTGTTTAGTTGGGGGTCTTCAATAACTTTTTGCAGAAGATTATTCAGCGCATTTCCAATTTCTGAATTTTCATAACCTAAACTTAAAATGTCATTACCGTTGATATCAAGATGGGATATTTTATAGGGCTCTGAGTTTAATTTAATTTCATTTAAATCTGAAATAATCTTACTGCAGTCCGACTTTTTAATTTTTGTTAAATACTCAATATATTCTTCAAAAATTTCGAAATCGCAGAAGTTTAATAGTTGCTTGATTTCGTATTTGTTTTCGGGGATTTTTTTAGAAATCAGTCGTGATAAAGTATTTAAATATATTTGAGTTTTATTACTTAATTTTAGTTCGTTGGCTACTTGTGAGATGTCGCATTCACAAAGGGACAAAAGAGCAAAAAGTCGTAAATCAGCGTTTCTTTTTAACTTTGAAATATCATCTAAATCATCGCAGGATTTTATTGATATAAATTCAAGGGCTTTGGAATTTATAAGCGACTCTAAAACTTTTACATTATCACCAAGAACTGCCTTTTTTAGTTCTTCGGCAATTCTTTCACGACTTACATTTTTTATGAGTGTTGAACAATCAAGAGCATCATTTAGGGTCTTTTCGTCTATTTTAAAACTTAATGTGGAAGCAAATCTAAATAACCTTAAAATTCTTAAAGCGTCTTCCTCAAATCTTTCTACAGGATTTCCTACGGCTCTAAGTGTGCGATTTTTGATATCCTCCATACCACCAAAAAGGTCAACAAAACCGTCGTTTTCATTATAGCAAATGGCATTGATTGTGAAATCGCGCCTTGAAAGGTCTTCCTTTAAATCGGTAACGAATTCAATTGTATCAGGTCTTCTGTTATCGCTGTAAATTCCTTCTGTGCGATAGGTAGTGATTTCTATCGGCGCATTATTGTTAATTACAGTAACGGTGCCGTGTTTTATGCCGATATCAACAGTTTTTTTGAACAATGATTTTATTTGATGGGGAAGGGCGTTTGTGGTTATATCGTAATCATGTGGTGTAATTCCCATTAAAATATCACGGACACAACCGCCTACAATATATGCTTCAAAACCATTGTTTTCCAGCGTTTTAATGGTATCGGATACAAATTGCGGAATTTTAATGTTCATTTTTTCATCTCTTCTCAATAAAAAGGTTTATTTTTTTGATATTTTGTTATATAATAAATAATATATAGATATTAACTAGATAATTGGAGTGTTAATATGAAAGAACTTCGCGCAGAAGATAAACTACTTGAAGGTATAAAACATATCCATATGATAGGCATAGGTGGAAGCGGTATGTGTCCTCTTGCAGAAATATTAAATGCAAAGGGATATATGCTTTCCGGTTCTGATAATAACGAAAGCGACCCGCTTAAAAGAGTAAGAAATATGGGCGCTACCGTTTATATGGGGCATAGCGCCGAAAATATTAAGGGTGCAGAACTAATAGTATATTCTGCTGCTATTTCCGAGGATAACCCCGAACTCGTTGCTGCCAAAGAAATGGGTATTCCTACAATGGAGCGTTCCCACCTTTTAGGCGCATTGACGCGACATTACGATAATGTTATCGGCGTATGCGGAACGCATGGCAAAACCACTGTTACCTCTATGATAACACATATTCTCATTTTAAACAAGAAAAACCCTAACGCAGTTATCGGTGGTAAATTACCTCTCGTTAATTCAAACGGTGTTACTGGCGATTCCGAAACCTTGGTTTGCGAGGCCTGTGAATTCGTTGATACATTTTTACAGATGAGTCCAGATGTTTCTGTTCTTTTAAATGTTGATAACGACCATCTTGATTATTTTAAAACAATGGATAATCTGGTGGCGTCTTTTAGTAAATTTGTTGCTATGTCATCTGTTTGTTTTGTTAACGGTGATGATGAACTGGCTCTTAGGGCCGCTAAAGATACCGAAGCCGAGATAGTTACCTTTGGTTTTGATTCTCATAATGATTTTTATGCAGATAACATCAAAAGTGGAAAATACGGATTTTCTTTTGATGTTATTAAGGACGGCGAAAAGTGCGGCCACCTTGATATGCATATTCCGGGTAAACACAATGTTTTAAACGGTCTTGCCGCATTCGCAGTTTGTTTTCTTATGGGCGTAGATGCTGACGGTATTGCTGAAGCTGTGACAAGTTTTACGGGTGCTGGTAGAAGATTCGAGTTTTTAGGCGAGTATAACGGTTTTACACTTGCAGATGATTATGCTCATCATCCAACCGAAATTGATGCCACATTAAAGGCAGCAAAAGAACTCAATTACAATAGAGTTATTGCGGTTTTCCAACCCTTTACTTTCTCCCGTACTGCACTATTAAAGGACGATTTTATCAAAGCACTATCTGTGGCCGATAAGGTTGTTTTAACTCCCATTATGGGCTCTCGCGAGGTTAACACTTATAATATTTATTCTGAGGATTTAGCCAAGGAACTAAAGGATGCCGTTATAGTTGACGGATTTGAAAATATTGCCGATTATATTATCGAAACTGCTGATGAAGGCGATTTAGTTATTACTATGGGCGGCGGAGATATATATAAGGCGGCTTATATTGTTCAGGAGAAGTTGGGTAAATGACGGAAAAATTATATGATGTAGATTCCCATTTATATGAATTTACCGCCGATGCTATTTCGGTTGAAAAAAGAGAAGATTATTATCTTACAGTTTTAGACCGTACTGCGTTTTTCCCCGAAGGTGGGGGACAAGCATCCGATATAGGTTATATTAATGGCGTATTTGTGGATTATGTATTTATTGAAAATGATATAATCTATCACCGTACTAAAGAGTTTATAGAATCAGGTCAGGTTAAATGCACTATTGATAGTAGACGGCGTTTTGCCTTTATGCAAAATCACTCAGGTGAGCATATTGTTTCGGGAATTATAAATAAAAAATACGGATTTGATAATGTTGGATTTCATTTAGGCGAAGATTTCGTAACTCTTGATTTTAATGGTATTTTAAACCGCGAACAACTGGATGAAATCGAATATGAAGCTAACCAAAAAATCTGGCAGAATGTAAAATTCAAAACTTATTATCCAAGTAAATCTGAACTTGATACACTTAATTATCGCAGCAAAAAGGAAATTGGTGGCGATATTAGAATTGTAGAAATCGAGGATACGGATTTATGTGCCTGTTGCGCCCCCCATGTGAATGAAGCGGGGGAAATTGGTATTATCAAGCTTCTTGATTTTGAGAAACTTCGCGGTGGAATTCGTATCTATATGAAATGCGGCGAATTTGCCCTTGCAGATTACCGCAAAAAGTATGAAAACACTCTAAAGATTTCCGCTCTCTTAGCCGCAAAACAAGAGAATGTTGCCGATGCAGTATTGCAACTTCAAAACAAACTTAGTGAAGAAAAATATAAAATTTCTAATCTGCACAAGAAATTAATAGGATTTCTGATTGATGGATTTGATGCAACAAACAATGCTATTATTGTTGATGATTTAGAGATAAAAGAATTGCAAATGTTGGCGGACGGTTTACATAAAACCCATAAAAAGACCTGCGGTGCATTTTCAAAAATCAGTGAGGGATATAATTTTGCTATCTGCGGTGAGGAAAATGAACTTAATGAGTTCTTTTCTATTTTAAAGCAGAATTTGAATATTCGCGGCGGAGGAAGAAACGGTATGGTACAAGGTACCGTCTTTGCAAATAGGGAAGATTTAGAAAAATATTTTAAATTTTAGGAGTAATTATGGATTGGACAGAAATTAAAGCGACAGTACCTACCGAGCAGGCTGATGAAGCCGCCGCTATTGCTAATATGACTGTGCCTTACGGCATTTATATAGAGGATTATTCTAATCTTGAACAAGATGCTTTGGATATTGCTCATATTGACCTTATCGACGAAGAACTTGTTAATAAGGATAGAACTAAATCAATCATTCACCTCTATATTTCCGATAGTGATAATGCGGTTGAAGTACTATCATTTTTAAAGGAACGAATGACTGCTTGCGGTATTGATTTTAATTTGGGCAGTGAAACCGTTGATGATAATGATTGGAATGAAAATTGGAAAAAGTACTTCAAGGCATTTGAAATCGGCGAAAAATTGGCCGTTTGTCCCAGTTGGGAAAATTATGATAATAAGGATAACAGAACGGTTATAAATCTTGACCCGGGCGCCGCTTTTGGTACGGGTACCCACGCTACCACCTCGCTTTGCCTTCAAATCCTTGAGAAAAAAATATGCGGAGAACATAGCGTTCTGGATGTCGGTACAGGAAGCGGAATTCTCGCAATCGCTTCAATGCTTTTAGGCGCAAAATCCGCTATTGGCGTTGATATTGATGCCCTTTCGGTTCAAACCTCAAAGGAAAACGCCCGTCGTAACAATGTGGAGCAGGGAACAGAATTTATCGTAGGTGATTTGGCTGATAAAATCAGCGGTAAATATGATGTTGTATGCGCTAATATAGTTGCAGATGTTATTATTCGTCTTTTTGATAATATCGGCGATTTTATGAAGGACGATGGCATTCTTATTATATCGGGTATTATTGATATCAGAGCGGAAGAAATAGAGCGTTCTGCAAAAGAGCATGGATTCAAAATTATTGAAAATCATACCCGTGAAGAATGGCACGCGTATGTACTTACTAAATAATATTTCGGAGGAAGCTTAATGCTTGAATTTGAACAGTTAAAACTGCGACTTACAGCTAATGAGGATGAAATTAAGGGTCTCAAAGACGCTATAGGTTATGACCGCTTGAAAAGGGAAATAGAAGAACTTGAACTTAAGTCGGCGGCCCCTGGATTCTGGGATGACCCGGAGAATTCTCAGATGGTTTTGCAGAAAACAGGGAAATTAAAAAATAAGGTGGAAGGTTACGATAAACTCTCATCATCATACGAGGATTTGCTTGTGCTTATAGAAATGGGTGACGAAGAAGGAGACATTTCGCTCGTTGATGAAATTACCGATTCTGTCGATGAATTGGAAAAGAACTTAGCTTCGTTAACCCTTGGCACTTTGCTTACAGGCGAATATGATGCCAATAATGTTATTCTCACATTCCATGCTGGCGCAGGCGGTACCGAGGCAATGGACTGGGTGCAGATGCTTGTCCGTATGTATACAAGATGGAGTGAGCGTCACGGCTTCACCGTTAAGGTTCTTGATTTTCTTGATGGTGATGAGGCGGGCCTTAAAAATGCCACAATGCTTATTGAGGGTGAAAATGCATACGGATATTTAAAGAGCGAATCCGGCGTTCACCGCCTTGTTCGTGTTTCACCTTTTGATGCTTCCGGAAGAAGACATACATCTTTTGCCTCCATTGAGGTTATGCCTGAAATCAGCGATGATGTTGATATTGAAATCCGCGAAGAAGATGTTAAAATGGATGTTTTCAGAGCTTCGGGAGCAGGTGGGCAGCACATTAACAAAACCTCATCTGCCGTTCGTTTAACGCATATTCCTACGGGTATAGTTGTGGCTTGTCAAAATGAGCGAAGCCAGTTCCAAAACAAAGACCAAGCAATGAAAATGCTCAAATCAAAGCTTTTGGAAATTAAAGAAAGAGAACACCTTGAAAAGATAGAAGATATTAAAGGTGTTCAAAAAGAAATCGCTTGGGGCTCACAAATCAGGTCCTATGTATTTATGCCGTATACCCTCGCTAAAGACCACAGAACCAATTTTGAATATGGTAATATTAATGCAGTAATGGACGGAGATTTGGACGGATTTATAAACGCGTATTTAAAAGCTGCCTCTAACGGCGACCTTAAAAACAACTGATATGTTAAAGATTTTTTACGCTGATATTCGTGATATTGATGACGGTGAATTAAATCTTGCTTTTGGTGAATTTCCTCAATCAATTAAATCTAAAATCATTGCAAAGGCCGACTTGATTTCAAAAAAACAGAGTATGGTGGGATATTATCTTCTGCAAAACGGTGTTATAGAACTTTTTAATAAAGATATATCTGATATCTATTTTTCCGAGTTTGGAAAACCGCTACTCGATTTTTGTTTTTTAAGTATTTCTCATAGTGAAAACGCGGTTGTTTGTGTGATTTCTGATTCACCGGTGGGCGTTGATATTCAAAAAATTCGTGATATTCCCATACGAAAAAAATATCCTGTGTTTTCGCAAGAGGAATCGGATTTTGTAAATCAAGTTCCTAATTTGCAGCAAAAAAGATTTTTTGAAACTTTTACAAGAAAAGAGGCACTTGTAAAGCTTTACGGAAATAAACTTTCTGAGTGCGCATACCTCGATACTTCGGAAGTAAAGTTTGAATTATTTGAAAAATCAGAGTATTTTTTTTGCATAGCGACTTTTGAAAAATAATTCCTGTTGCTTTTTTTCTATAAATATATTATTATATCTATATATTTACTTTTTTAGGAGTGATTTCGGTTGAAAAGCAGATACGGTAAATTGGCCATATACATACTGTTCGATTTATTTGCATCTTTTCTTTCTGTTCCGGCATCTATTTTGTTCTTGGATGATTGGTCTTTTATGGACACGAATAAAGTTTTATACTCGTCTGTTGTTTTTGCCCTTGTAATGTTTGTATTGCTCTATATTTTTAAGGTGTATAACATTCTTTGGCGTTATTCAGGTGTTAAGGACTATATAAGAATTATTATATCATCCATTGTTTCGGTTTTAATAATTTTTGTGGTTCAGCATTCTGTTTGGAACGGATATTCCTTCTCGAAATCCACATTTTTTGTTACTGCCGTTTTTAGTAGTGTTTTAATTTCCTGCAGTAGAATTTATATTAAATACCGTCGTAGAATTAAAAAGGAAAACAGCGAATCTTTGCTTTCAGGTAACATAATGATTATCGGTGCAGGTTTCGCAGGAAGCGAACTTATTAATGATATTAATACAAGTAAAAATTTTGCCAATTGTTCCGTTAAATGTGTAATAGATGATAACCCATATAAATGGGATAAATATATCGATGGTGTTAAAATCGTGGGCGGCTGTGATAAGATAATAGAATCCGCTCAAAAGTATAATATTGATATGATAGTATTTTCAATACCTGCCTGTCCTAGTGACCGTAAAGCAGAAATTTTGAAAATATGTCAAAAAACCTCTTGTGAGATTCGAGTGGTTCCTTCTGTTTATCAATTGCTTACCGATAGAAATGTTGGAATTTCATCTATAAGAAAGATTGAAATTGAGGACCTTCTCGGCAGAGATACAATTGATATCAATGTATCTTCCGTTATGGACTATGTGGAGGGTAAGAATGTTCTTATCACCGGCGGTGGCGGTTCTATCGGTAGTGAACTCTGCCGTCAGATTGCGGCTCATAACCCTAATAAATTAATAATTTTAGATATTTATGAAAATAATGCTTACGATATTCAAAACGAACTTTTAGATAGATATCCTAAATTGGATTTGATAACGCTTATCGGCTCAGTAAGAGATAAAGAACGTCTTGAAAGCGTATTTAAAAAATATAAACCCGATTTGGTTTATCACGCTGCTGCTCATAAGCATGTTCCTTTGATGGAATTTAACCCGAATGAATCTATAAAGAACAATGTCTTTGGTACGGCTAATACTGCATTTTTTGCAGATAAATATGGCGCTAAAAAATTCGTTCTCATATCTACCGATAAAGCAGTTAACCCCACTAATATTATGGGCGCGAGCAAACGCATTTGTGAAATGATTGTTCAGTCGTTTAATAATCATTCGAAAACTGAGTTTGTTGCCGTTAGATTTGGTAATGTTCTCGGCAGTAATGGTAGCGTAATTCCTCTCTTCAAAAAGCAGATTGCAAACGGCGGTCCCGTTACGGTTACTGACCCTGAAATCATAAGATATTTTATGACTATACCCGAAGCTGTTTCATTGGTGCTTCAAGCGGGAGCTTCTGCCAAGGGTGGAGAAATATTCGTGCTTGATATGGGCAAACCGATGAAGATAGTCGATTTAGCCGAAAATCTAATTAAACTTTCGGGATATGTACCCTATAAGGATATTAAAATTGAGTTTACAGGTCTTCGCCCTGGCGAAAAGCTTTATGAAGAAATGCTAATGTCAGAAGAAGGTCTTACACAAACCGATAACCGTTTAATTTATATTGGACAACCTATTGAATTAGATGAATCAAAGCTTCAAAGTACTCTCGAAAAAATGCATAATGAAATGTATGATGAAAATGCGGATATCAGACAGTTGGTAGCCGATATTGTTCCTACATACAGTTATACTAAATAGTACTGATAATGCCGTTCTGCCGAACGGCATTTACTGTGAAATATGCCCTTTATGAAAGGAAATATATAATGCGAGAAAAAATAGAGAATTTAAGAAACATAGCTATTATCGCCCATGTTGACCATGGTAAAACTACCCTTGTTGACCAGATGCTTAAACAGAGCGGTACATTTCGTGATAATGAAGCGGTTGATGAGAGGGTAATGGATTCAAACGACCTTGAAAGAGAAAGAGGTATTACCATACTTTCAAAAAACACAAGTGTTGTCTATAAGGATATTAAAATCAATATTATTGATACCCCGGGTCACGCAGATTTCGGAGGCGAGGTAGAACGAATTCTTCAGATGGTTGATGGTGTTCTTTTGCTTGTGGATGCTTTTGAAGGTTGTATGCCGCAAACCCGTTTTGTACTAAAAAAAGCATTAGCCCTTGGAAAAAAGGCCGTTGTAGTTATCAACAAGATTGATAGACCAATGGCAAGACCTCACGAAGTTGTTGATGAAGTTCTCGATTTATTTATAGAATTGGGCGCTGATGATGACCAGATAGAATTTCCCGTTGTGTTTGCTTCGGGCAGAGATGGCTATGCTACCTATTCGCCCGATAAGGCAGGAGTAGATATGCAACCTCTATTTGAGGAAATTGTGAAGGAAATAGATGCTCCTGAAGGTGATAAAGAAGCGCCTTTGCAGATTCTTTTCAGCAACATCGAATATGATGATTATCTCGGAAGAATAGGCGTTGGCAGAGTAGTCAGAGGTACTGTCAAGGTGGGACAAACTGTGGCGCTTTGCCATAAAGACGGTACTTCCTCGAATGTTAAAATTGCAAAACTCTTTATGCATAAGGGTCTCAAAAGAACAGAGGTTGAATCCGCATCTATCGGCGATATAATTCAGGTGGCAGGAATCAGTCAGCTTGAAATAGGCGAGACGGCCTGTGATATGAGCTGTATTGAGCCATTGCCCTTTGTTAAAATTGATGAGCCAACCCTTTCAATGAATTTTATGGTTAATAATTCACCATTTGCGGGACAAGACGGTAAATTCGTTACCTCCCGTAATCTTCGTGAGCGCCTTTTCAAAGAGGTTATGACTAATGTTAGCTTAAGGGTTGAAGAAACCGATAGCGCAGATACCTTTAAGGTTTCCGGCAGGGGCGAATTGCATCTTTCTATACTCATAGAGACAATGCGCCGTCAAGGATACGAATTCCAAGTTTCTCCGCCCGCGGTTATATATAAGCATGATGAAAACGGTAAGCTTTTAGAGCCCATCGAACTTTTAATGATAGAAGTTCCCGAATCTTATGTGGGCGTTGTAATGGAGCGTCTTGGCACAAGACACGCAGAACTTCGCAATATGGGTACGAGGGATGGTGGAAATACGCATCTTGAGTTTTTAATTCCCGCTCGTGGACTTCTCGGCTACCGTTCACAGTTCCTTACGGATACCAACGGAAACGGTATAATGAACCATATTTTCAACGGATATGAGGAATATAAGGGTGATATTGAACAGAGAAACACGGGTTCTATAGTTGCTCACGAAACAGGTGACGCTACGGGTTATGGTTTATTTAATACCCAAAGCCGAGGCAGATTGTTCATTGGCCCCGGTACACCTGTTTATGAGGGTATGATAGTGGGCGAAAGTCCAAAAAATGAAGATATCGTTTGCAATGTTTGTAAGAAAAAGCAAATGACCAACACCAGAGCATCGGGTTCTGATGACGCTCTTCGTTTAGTTCCTCATTCAGTTTTAAGTTTGGAGCAGTCTTTAGAATTTATTAAAAACGACGAATTGGTTGAAATTACACCTCTTAACATCCGTTTAAGAAAGAAAATTCTTGGTAAAGAACAAAGAATGAAGTTCGAGGCAAGGAATCGCTGATGACATATATTATACTTGATATGGAATGGGATGGGGCGTATTGCCCTAAAATATCCCGATTTATTAATCAGATAATTCAGATAGGCGCAGTTAAATTAAATGAGAATTTTGAAATTATAGATACATTTGAAAAAAACGTTCGTTCTTCATTCTCCAAAAAAGTTTCAGGAAGATTTACCGCTCTTACGGGTATTACTACTGAGGATATGAGGGCGGGTATCCCACTTGAAAAAGCGGTCACAATGTATAATGAGTGGGCGGGTACCGATACAGTTACTATGACCTGGAGCAATTCGGATTTATTTTCTATTATGGAAAATGAAAAGAATTTGATGAAGGGCGTTAGGTTTCATATCGAAAAGTATTTAGACCTTCAAAGTTATATTCAAAACGAGATGAGGGCATTGGGATTTGAAATCAATTCCCAAATTGCGCTCGGCAAAGCGGCAGAACTTTTAGGAATCACCATCGATGAATACGATTTGCATACAGCCAAGGATGATAGTTTGGTTTGTGCCGCGCTTATTAAAAAACACTATAATAAAAGGCGTTTTGAAGAATTGATAAAGGATACCGAGAATCCCGAATTCTATAAAAGATTGCTGTTTAAACCCACATATATTAATAATATTAGAAGCAGGGATATAAATAGACGGCAGCTGCGTTTTAAATGTGATGTTTGCGGTTGTTCCACTAAAAGAATAGGAAAGTGGCAGTACAGAAACCATTGGTTTTTAGCGGATTTTTCTTGTAAACATTGCGATAGAAAGTTTTCAGGCAGAGTTTCCTTTAAAAAACTTTATGATAGCGTTGTCGTAAAAAAGAAAATTTGCGAAATAAAGCAAAGACAGAAAATCGGAGAAAATAAAGATGAACTGCAATCTGTGTCCGAGAAAATGTAACGCTATCCGTAATGACAATGAGAATGTTGGTGGCTTTTGTAAAGCGCCACTTTTCCCAAAAATAGCAAGAGCAGATTTGCATTTTTGGGAAGAGCCATGTATTAGCGGCCAAAATGGCTCTGGTACCGTTTTCTTTAGCGGATGTTCACTTAATTGCGTTTACTGTCAAAATTACGATGTGAGCAGAAACTCGGTAGGAAAAACGGTATCTTATGAACGCCTTGCAGAAATTTTTAAAGAATTGGAAACCTCCGGCGCTCATAATATAAATCTTGTTACACCATCTCATTATGTTTATGCGATAAAAAAGGCGTTAGATATTTACAAACCTAATATACCCATTGTCTATAATTCAAGTGGTTATGATTGTGTAGAAACAATAAAATCACTTGAGGGGTATATCGATATATATCTAATGGATTTTAAGTATTTTTCGGATAATAGGGCGCAAAAGTATTCTTACACTGAAAATTATCCTACAGTTGCTAAGAACGCCATTAAAGAAGCATATAGTCAGATAGGTAACTGCGAATTAGATAATGATATTATGAAAAAGGGAATTATAATTAGACATTTACTTTTACCGCAAGGTACAAATGACGCAATAAGCGTTTTTAGGTGGGTCAAAGATAATACGCCTAATGCTTTTTTTAGTATTATGAGTCAGTATATACCAATGACCAGTTGCGAAAATTTCCCCGAAATAAACCGTAAAATTACTAAGAGGGAATATGAAAAAGTTCTCTCGGTGATATTTGAAAGCAATTTTAAAAACTGTTATATTCAGGAAAAGACAAGCTCTTCCACCGAATATATACCCAAGTTTAATCTGAAAGGAGTTTTATAAATGAATATAGTTGTTGCACAGTCAGGCGGTCCTACTTGTGCCATTAACGCATCTCTGTTAGGGGTGTTTCGACAGGGATTAAAAGAAGAAACCATAGACCATATTTTCGGTGCTATTAATGGTATAGAGGGCGTTATTGACGATAATTTTATTAACCTTAATAATGTAATTAAAACTGATGACGATATTGAATTAATTCGCCAGACCCCGTCTACTTGTCTCGGATCCTGTAGATATAAGTTGCCCGATGCAAATATTGATGATGCTGTTTATAAAAAAATAACAGAGTGTCTTTTAAAACACGGTATCGGCGCTTTTTTCTATATAGGCGGTAATGATTCAATGGATACAGTTGCTAAACTGTCACAGTATTTTTTGGTTAACAATATAGATATTAAAGTTATTGGGATTCCTAAAACCATTGATAATGACCTTGAATATACAGACCACACTCCCGGTTTCGGCTCTGCGGCTAAATATGTAGCGGCAACAATGCAAGAAGTCATTAGAGATTCTTCGGTTTACAGTGTAGATTCTGTAACCATAGTTGAAGTTATGGGAAGACATGCCGGTTGGCTAACAGCATCTTCTTGTACGCTTCGAGCTAACGGAGAGATTGCACCACACTTAATTTATCTTCCCGAAAATGCATTAACAGAGGAAAAGTTTATTGCCGATGTTAAAGAAGCAAAGCAGGTGCATAAAGCAGTTATAATTGCCGTATCTGAGGGCGTGAAACTTGAGAGAGCAAATTCTGATGCTAATTACGGTAGCGGAGAAATAGATTCTTTCGGTCATGAGGCACTCAGTGGTATCGGTAAGGTTTTAGAGAATATTATTAGGGAACGAATTGGTTGTAAGGTTAGGTCAATAGAGCTTAATGTTATGCAAAGATGTTCTTCACATATAAGTTCAAAGGTAGATATAGATGAAGCGGAACTTATAGGTGGTAAAGCAGTGGAAGCGGCAGTTATGGGAAAAAGCGGTAAGGTTATGATTTTTAAACGTCTTTCCAACACTCCATATACAGTCATTATTGATACTGTGGATGCTAAAGATATTGCAAATAAAGAGAAATTTTTTCCAAAAAATTGGATAAATGAAAAGGGAAATAACGTTCTTGATGGTGCGGTTGAATATTTTCTGCCACTTATTCAAGGCGAACAGATAATAAGAATGAAAAACGGCATTCCAATTCATTTCCATATATAAAAACAAACCCGACAGAATTCAGAAAACAAAATATATAAAACTAACCCCTGACATATAGTCAGGGGTTTTGCTTTAATTACTTAATTATTGATTCTCCGCTCATTTCTTTTGGTTGTTCAAGACCTAAAAGTTTGATGATTGTGGGGGAGATATCACAAAGTTTTCCGCCTTCACGGAGTTCACATTTTTTACCGATAACGGCGAAAGGTACGGGGTTGGTGGTGTGCGCGGTGAAGGGTGAACCATCAATATCAAGCATACGGTCGGCATTGCCGTGGTCGGCAGTAAGAAGCATTACGCCGCCCATTTTAGAGGTGGAATCTTCAACTCTACCTACACAAGTATCTACGGTTTCTACGGCCTTTACTGCGGCATCAAAGAAACCCGTATGGCCAACCATATCGCAGTTTGCAAAGTTAAGGATAACTACATCATATTTACCTGTTTCTATGGCTTCACAAACCTTATCGCAAACTAAATTTGCACTCATTTCAGGCTGTAAGTCATAGGTTGCAACCTTGGGTGAATTTACAAGGATTCTATCCTCGTTCTCAAACATAACCTCGCGGCCGCCGTTAAAGAAAAATGTTACATGAGCGTATTTTTCAGTTTCGGCTATACGAAGCTGGGTAAGTCCACTTTTTGCGAGGAATTCGCCAAGGGTGTTTTCTAGACCTTCGGGTTTAAATGCTACCTCAACATTAGGCATGGAAGCATCATATTGAGTCATACATACATAGTAAACTTTCTGTCTGCCTCCAACTCTCTCGAAGCCGTTAAAATCATCATCAACAAAAGTTCTTGTAATTTCACGGGCTCTGTCAGGACGGAAGTTGAAGAAAATTACACTATCGTCCGATTTAATTCTTTCGGTGCCTTCAACAACGGTAGGAAGAACAAACTCGTCGGTAATAAACTTTCCGTCTTCATCTTTAACGGTATATGATGTGCGAACAGCGTTTGCGGCATCATCGGTTTTAATACCTTCGCCGTAAACAAGGGCTGCATATGCCTTTTCAACGCGTTCCCAACGGTTATCACGGTCCATACCGTAAAATCTACCCATAACAGTAGCAAGTTTACCGCAACCAATTTTATCGAGTTTAGCGTTTAATTGGTCGATGAAATCTGCAGCGCTTGCGGGGGGAACATCGCGTCCGTCAAGCAAAGCGTGAATATAAACTCTATTAAGACCGTTCTTTTTAGCGAGTTCAACAAGACCGTAAAGGTGCTCAATATGTGAGTGAACACCGCCATCGGAAAGAAGGCCCATAAGGTGAAGTGCGCTACCGTTTTCTTTGCAATTTTTTACGGCATTTAAAAATGCTTCGTTGGTGAAGAAGTCACCATCGGTAATGGATTTTGTAATTCTGGTGAGTTCCTGATAAACAACTCTGCCAGCACCGATGTTGGTGTGACCAACTTCGCTATTACCCATCTGGCCATCGGGAAGTCCGACATCCATACCTGAAGCACCTATCTGGGTTGTGGGGCATTCTCTAAAAATGCGGTCAAGACGGGGAGTGGCAGCGGCTTCGATGGCATTGCCGTTCTTTTCGGGGTTAACGCCGAAGCCGTCCATAATACATAATACTACAGGTTTTTTCATAAAAAGTTAACTCCTAATTACTTGCTTGCGGCTTTAACGATAATAGAGAAGTCCTCAGCTTTAAGGGAAGCGCCGCCGATAAGACCGCCATCAACATTAACCTTATCAAGAAGCTCATCAGCATTCTTAGCGTTCATAGAACCGCCGTACTGAATGGTAACGGTTTCTGCAACATCCTTGCCGTAAACTTCGGCAATAGCTTCGCGAACGTATCTGTTGCCTTCATCTGCCTGTTCTGCAGTGGCAGTAACACCTGTACCGATAGCCCAAACGGGTTCGTAAGCAATTACAATATTCTTAAGCTGCTCTGCAGTAACATTTGTAAGAGCCATCTTGGTCTGGAATTTGAGAAGGGTTTCGGTGTAGCCCAGTTCTCTCTGCTCAAGGGTTTCACCAACGCAAACGATAGCGGTAAGACCTGCGTTAACTGCAGCAAGAGTGCGAAGGTTAACGGTCTGGTCGGTTTCTGCAAAATACTGTCTTCTTTCGCTGTGACCGATAACTACATACTTAACGCCTGCTTCAACGAGCATATCTGCAGAGATTTCACCGGTATAAGCACCGGAAGCTTTGAAGTGAACATTTTCTGCGCCGATTTCGATGTTGGAATCTTTGGCTGCCTCAACTGCAGCGGCAATATCAATAAAAGGAACGCAGAGAACAACCTTGCAGTCAGCGCCTGCAACGAGGGGCTTCATTTCGTTGATTAAAGCGGTTGTTTCACTGGGGGTTTTATTCATTTTCCAGTTACCTGCAATAATAGCATTTCTTTTTGTCTTATCCATTTTAATTCTCCTTTTAATTACATAAATGTAGGGGTTGATTCTAAATCGACCCCTACAAAAAACTTAATAATTATTTATCGTTAAGAGCTGCAATACCGGGAAGTTCTTTACCCTCAAGGAATTCGAGAGAGGCGCCGCCGCCGGTAGAAATATGGGTCATCTTATCACCAAAGCCCAAGTTATTAACTGCTGCAGCAGAGTCACCACCACCGATAACGGTAACGGCATCGGTTTCTGCAAGACTCTTAGCAACTGCTAAAGTACCTGCTGCCAAAGTGGGATTTTCGAATACGCCCATAGGTCCGTTCCAAACAACAGTCTTAGCATTCTTAACTTCGTTTGCATAGAGTTCTGCGGTCTTGGGACCGATATCAAGGCCTTCTTTATCTGCAGGAATCTTATCCGCATCAACATACTGAACATCGACAGGAGCATCGATGGGGTCGGGGAAGTTAGAAACTACAGTGCAGTCGATGGGGAGAAGGAGCTTAACGCCCTTTGCTTCTGCCTTATCCATCATTTCACGGCAGTAGTCAATCCTGGATTCATCAATAAGAGACTTACCAACGCCGAAACCTTTAGCAGCGAGGAAGGTATAAGCCATACCGCCGCCGATAATAAGAGTATCAGCTTTAGCAAGAAGGTTTTCAATAACGGGGAGTTTGCTATCAACTTTAGCGCCGCCCAAAATGCAAACGAAGGGACGCTCAGGAACTTCAACAGCTTCACCTAAATACTTAAGTTCTTTACCGATAAGGTAACCTGCAACGGCTTCCTTAACATGAGATACAATGCCAACGGTAGAGCAATGAGCTCTGTGAGCAGTACCAAATGCATCGTTTACAAAAACATCGGCAAGGGAGCCGAGTTCAGCGGAGAAAGCTTCGCCGTTCTTGGTTTCTTCAGCGCGGTAACGGGTGTTCTCTAAGAGAACAACATCACCATCGTTCATAGCGGCAACAGCGGCCTTTGCATTTTCGCCAACAACATTATCATCAGCTGCAAAAACAACCTCTTTGCCTAAGAGTTCAGAAAGACGCTTTGCAACGGGAGCGAGAGAAAGCTCGGGCTTGGGCTCACCCTTGGGCTTGCCAAGGTGAGAGCAAAGGATAACCTTGCCGCCGTCAGCAATGAGTTTTTTAATGGTAGGGAGGGCGGCGTTGATGCGGTTTTCATCAGTAATTACACCGTTTTTAAGCGGAACGTTAAAATCGCAACGAACGAGTACCTTCTGACCTTTAACATTAATGTCATCTACGGTCTTTTTGTTAAGAGCATTCATTTTACAACTTCCTTTCGGTTTGTTAAAAAATTTACAATCTTATTGTACCACATTTACAAAATATTTCAATAGATTTTTTGAAAAAATTAACAGTCATTTTCCCAAGTATAATTGTGCAATTGACCGAAATTTTGAAGGGCGGGGTAATCCCACTGTCGCAGGGTTTCATAAACGGCTATGGCAACCGAGTTTGAAAGGTTCAAACTGCGGATTTCACTAGCCATAGGAATCCGCACACAACTATCAGGGTGTTTAAGTAAAAGTTCTTCGGGAAGTCCCTTAGTTTCCTTACCGAAAATGAGATAGCAACCATCGGGATATGATACATCTGAGTGTGCTTTTCTGCCTTTTGTAGTAAAGAAAAAGAAATCGCCCTGATTTTTACTGAAAAAATCTTCTAAATTATTGTAGTATGTAATATCAAGAAAATGCCAGTAATCGAGTCCTGCTCTTTTAAGCTTTTTATCATCAATTTTAAAACCCATAGGGCCTACAAGGTGAAGACGAGCACCTGTAGCGGCACAAGTTCTTGCAACATTGCCCGTATTTTGCGGAATTTCGGGTTCAACCATAACAATATTTATAACAGACATAAAATCACCAAAACCTATTATATAATTACTTATTTATACTTGTCAAGCGTCAAAGTATGGTGTATAATTAGTGTAAATAATTTACGAGGTTGCATTATGAAAAAATATGAAAGTGTGCTTAAGAGAGTAGATTTTATTGAGAATAAATTCGGTATATATTATGCGAAAACTGATGGAACTCTTTTTAAAGGTTTGAGGTTTATTTTTTCTTTGGCTTTTATATATACATTTGCAATTAACTTAATTATCATTTCAGCACAAGCCCTTTTAATTTCGGAAGGTGATTATACTGCCAAATCCCAGAACTTGCTTATTGCGGTTTCCGTTTTTACCGCTGTTTCTCTTGTAGGTGCAATTCTTGTTTGGTGCAAGGTTAATATTGTAGGCACGGCCATCTCCTTTGTTTCTGCGCCGTTTTTGCTTTTTGTTTTCGGTAAAGAACTGGTTGATACAGTAGGCATTGGTTCCTTTAAAACAACATTTTATTGGCGCCACGCTATACCGCTTGGAATTTTAATTATAGTTTCGCTTTGGATGTTTATAGTGACGCTTAGAGCTTACATAAAGCGAAATAAAAGATATAAACAAATTCTTAAAAATATTTATGAAACCTTTAAGCTCGAAAATCCTGATAATTTATCTCATGATGACTGGGAGAAATTTGTTGAGAAATATGACCCCAGAGCTTTTAAAGAATTAAATGATTAAATGAATAAAAACCCTTCGTTTTGTGATAATAAAAATATCACGAAGCGGAGGATTTTTTATGTTACCCGATAAGAAAAAGTATGGAGAAATGGTTAAGAGAAATTCACCACCGTCGCCTATACTCAAAGATTTTATATGGGCATTTGTAGTAGGTGGACTAATTTGCGTAATCGGTCAGATTTTAATGGAGGTTTATCTATATTTAGGTGCTGGGGAAGATGTAACCAAAATGGCAGTGCCATCAACCTTAATTTTTATTGCCTCGTTCTTAACGGGTATAGGAATTTTTGATAAAATCGCAAAACACGCGGGCGCCGGTACACTCGTTCCCATAACTGGTTTTTCAAATGCCGTAACCGCTCCTGCAATAGAATTCAAAAACGAGGGTTTTGTCTTAGGCGTTGGCGCAAATATGTTCAAAATCGCAGGACCTGTTATTGTGTATGGTGCGGTAGCGAGTGTAGTGTATGGAGTTGTTTATTGGATAACGACATTATTCTAATTATAGGGGCGGCAAGCTGCCGCCCGAAAAAACAATAATAGCTATGAAAAACGGGCGGTTGATAGCCGCCCGTTTATGTTTGATTATATTTAATTGATTTTAAATGACAAAAATTTTAGTTTTTGTTTTATCGGGTACAATCAATTTATATACATGACCTTTATATTGACCAATGAAATTCATCTCGTACTGTGTAATATAAATCTCGTCATCAGAAACAACATGGATTTCAGTATCATCATTAGCAATGGTTTCGACTAATTCGTAACTGCCATCTGCTAAATTAATTATATAAATACCGTTATCCTTATGTTCTACAGCGGTGGAACTGTATTCTTCGGTTTCATAGCATACCGCATAGGCGAAGTGTTCACCGGCAACAAACTGTTGTACAGATTTAGGCAAACTATATTCACAAGACGAACCGTCAGATGAATATAAGGTGATTTTTTTATAATCATCGCTGTCATATTGTGCAATTGTTGTATAGTCGTTTGTGAAGTTATAGATTGGGAATTCATCTTTAATTTTAACTGATATTTCACCGATTTTATTTGATTTATCATCAGTGTGGTCGTACTCAAAAAGTACTAATGTATCGGTGTTTAACGAAGTTAAGTATCTTATTTTGTTATTTACTATGCCAAAGCTCAATATATCATTACATATCGGCGTTATAGTGTCTTCAACAATGTTATAAATAAACAGATCGGTCAGGGTCAATTCTTCATCTCGGTATTGTGAAAAGGCGATATAGTTGAGTGTTCCCATCCACTCAGAATAATTACTTGTTGTGAATAATTTTTCATAACTTTGGTTTGCGAAAGAAAACTTATAAAAATTTTGATTGTTGTCATCAGTTGAAGTAGTGAAATAAGCAAAATCATTTATTGGAAAAATTTCTCCATAATAGGTTTCATTTATAAAATCGTTTGATTCAAACAATTTGACTTTGCTACCATTTTGGTAAGCAAATGTTCTCATATTGTAGAATCCATCGGAATTATACAAATATATATCATCATTTATCCATAAATCGCAAGAACATCTATAATTGTAATAGTTATTGTAGTTCAAGGATTCAAAATATATTTCTTTAACAGAAACATTATTTTTACAGCCTGTAAGTGATAACAATATTGCGAGCATCAATAAAATGGTTACGATTCTCTTCATGTAAAAATCACCTCGTTTGAATTATTATACCATACCGGCGTTTTATTGTAAATATTTTTAAAAACTAATGGGTCCTACTTGACCACAAGCAGAGGGTTGGGTATTAGGACTCGGCGCCAAAATGTTTACCATCGCAGGACCTGTTATTGTTTACGGTACAGTTGCAAGTGTGGTGTATGGGGTTATTTATTGGATTACGACATTATTTTAGCAAAAAGGCTCGCCTGTTGGCGAGCCTTTTTTCAATATAAATTTCCAAATAGTATATCAATCATGGTGTAATCAATGCCGCTTTTTCTTGTCCATCGATTAACCGGGTGGGCAAAATAGGAACGGTCGCTTATCGGATAGAGCATATCTTTTTCACATGTGTGTCCTACCGTAACACCAAACGAATCGTTGGTATGCAGAATATTTAAATATCCAAGCATATCAATAAACGCATCGATTTGTTCAATCGTCATTTTTAGTAGACCTGAACTTTTTAATTCTTTACGAAGTTTAGAAGGTGGTGTGCTTTCGGGTAGTGATTCTATAAGAGTAATTAGTTTTTTGAAAAATTGTAAATCTTCCGGTGAATAATTTGGAGGTGGTAAAGTCTTATACTCCTCTAAAAAAACAATTGCTGTGTTTAAATTAAAGCAAAAAGGAATAGAAGCCTTGAAATAAAAGTGTTCCATATCCACATTGATATGCCAAAACTGCATTTTGGGCTCATCGCTTAATTTGCTATTATATTTACATATTTCGCAGGTGTTTTCAGAGTACACGTCGCCTGTAGCGTTTGTGCCGATAAATTTCTTTTCAAAGTGATGTTCGGGTAGGTTTTTTATAAAGTAATAGCAAGCAAGGGCAGTACGGTATTCAGGAGCGTTATGTGCTACACCATATAGAAATGCACGGGCTAATTCCTTAACGTCAAAGGCATCTATCAGTTTTTTTGCATAACAAATTGCTTCGTCATGAGAATGGACTTTTTCTGCAATTTTCATTGTGCCTTCGCTGACAGCCGATAAATATACATCAACAGATTCGTTCCAAAAATCCGAAAAATCCTTTCTTGCAAATTGCTTTAAAAGTTTTAAGGACTGTTTTTTATCGCAAGAAGCAACAGGGGATTTTAAGTATATTTTAATATCCTCAACATATTCAGCGTTAACTTTTTCTGTAGGATTATTGTGCATCATCATAAACATAGATTCGTGCCATTTGAAATCGTTAGACATATACTCACCTCGTTTAAACTATTATACCACACCGCTGATTTGTTGTAAATATTTTTACAAATTAATGGGTCCTACTTGACCACAAGCAGAAGGGTTTGTATTAGGGGTTGGAGCGAAGATGTTCACCATTGCAGGACCCGTTATTGTATATGGTACGGTTGCGAGTGTGGTTTATGGGATTATTTATTGGATAACGACATTATTTTAAGAAAAAAGCCCCTTATTAAAGGGACTTTTTCTGTTTTACTACAAACCTTTATTTTTTAAATCGGCCACCAACTTAACGTAGAATTCTCTTACGTCAAATCCGTTTATGTTTTCTCTGTTTAAATCAATTATATCTCCGTGCGAGATTCCTCTGTTTTCAGACGGTTTTAAAAGAATGTAGTTTTCTCCCCAACGGAATGATTTCTCATCTACAAGACCATCGTTATTACCGCTAAAATATTTAACCAAATGATAGGAAAAATTGAGTGGGAACTTACCGTTTTTCGCTTTTATTAAAATTGATCCAACACTTTGACAATAGACACCTTCCGGAGTTGTCAATTGTGCATCTAATTCACTACAATAGGAAGCGGTTAAATTATTAACAGCTGCCAAAAAATCGGGATTCGCTTCTCCAAACTTTTTGAGGGTAGCATTATAAGTGTTGGCAACCTTTTGCTTAATATCATCTGAGATTTTAGTTAATAAATAATCGGCAAAAAGGCAGCCTCTATGAGGAGTGTTTACGGTTGTGAGTGAAGCCACACTATCGCCAATACCGAGCTTTGCAATAGCGTAACGACAGTCAAGTCCACCCTTTGAATGAGCGATAATATTTAGTTTTTCCGCACCTGTTTCGGCTAATATTTGAGTTATTCTTTCTTTTAATTCGGCGGCGCTATCTGCAATAGAAGCAGCTGATGAATGCTCGCCGTAAAATATTTTAGCACCATTTATCTCTAGTTCTTTAGGTATTCTACCCCAATAATTAAAGAATTTTGTATCTCTAAAAAATACCCCGTGTACCAAAAGAATAGGATACTTTGTGGCACATATTTGAGCCGCTTTTCTTTGCTTGTTGATTTTATATTTTTCTGCTTCAAATAAATATTCGTTGGTGGTAGTTTTTATAATATTGAATAAAGACACAAGGTTAGCAATGGGAATAAAACCACATATAATGCCTATATTTCTCCATTTAGCCCCCAACTGCGTTGAAGTAAGATAAACGCAAATAATACCAACCCAAAATACAACAAAATTAACGGTGACACAAACCACTAGACTCCAAACAAAAGTCATAAAATCGTGGGGCACGGTTTTAAAAGCTAAGATAATTTGATAAACCGTGCTTACAACAATTGAAAAATAAAAAGCACATAGCAAAACTGTGCCATGTTGACAGAATGCTAATTTTTTGCTTTTTATGTAAGGAATTATCACACCTGCAAAAAGAATTACAGCAAGAAAAACAAAAGCAATTGCATAAATGCTTTGGCTAAACTGCTCTATTAGCATATAACTGTTGGCAATAAACCCTACTAATAAAGAGTTTATGATTATAGAAATTATAAATTTCGTTTTCAAGCTTAACACCTCTTTGCTAAGTTATACCATACCACAAACTTAATGTAAATATTTTTGCAAAACTAATGGGTCCTACTTGACCACAAGCAGAAGGCTTTGTTTTAGGCGTCGGCGCCAATATGTTTAAAATAGCAGGGCCTGTAATAGCTTACGGTACAATTGCAAGTGTAGTGTATGGATTAATTTATTGGATTATTAAAGTGTTATAGATTTGCTTTTTTTATATTTCTGTAATATAATAGAGGCGGTAAAGTTTCTTCATAGGGTTGAGGTGACAAAATGTATAAGACCGCTAATGATTATTATAAAGAAAAATATGGTTGCAAGGTGTATAAACTTTCTATTGATGGTGGTTTTACTTGTCCGAATCGTGATGGTACTGTTTCTACGGGCGGTTGTATATTTTGTTCAAACCTTGGCGGCGGTGAGTTTGCCGAAAAAGGCAATAATATATTAGAGCAACTTGAAAGGGCAAAGAGAAGGGTAGAGCGCAAAATTAAAAGCGGGAAATATATTGCATATTTTCAGTCATTCACCAATACTTATGCACCCTATGAGAAATTAAGATTATTATTTTATGAGGCGATTAACCCCGATTATATCGTGGGGCTTAATATCGGCACACGGCCCGACTGCCTTCCCGATAGCACCATAGAGCTTTTGAAAGAATTAAATAAAATTAAGCCCGTGACTGTGGAGTTAGGACTTCAAACAGCGGATAATAATGTAGCAGAATATATAAACCGAGGTTATAAAAGCGAGGTTTATAAAAACGCGGTTTCGCGCCTTAAAAATGCAGGTGTTGAGGTTATAACTCATATTATAATCGGTCTGCCTTTGGATAACCCTATTGAAACCGCAAAATTTGCAGTTGAGTGCGGAACCGATGGTGTAAAATTTCATCTTTTACATATACTGAAAAATACAAAACTCGCAGAAGAATATGAAAAAGGCAATGTGAATCCGCTAACCCTCGAGGAATACGCTGAAATTTTAAAAAGCTGTATTGAAGTTTTGCCAGGTAGTATTATCGTTCACAGAATAACGGGTGATGGAGCTAAAATGGACCTTATTGCACCTCTTTGGTCTGCCGATAAAAAGAAAACGCTAAATTTCCTAAATAAATATTTGCAAAATTAAAAAGCTTGACTTTTGTGTCAAGCTTTTTTCGTATCTTTATCGAAATTATGAATCCAATCTGCTTTTAGGAAATAGATGAGAAAGATAATACTGCTAAGCGACCAAGTGATTGGATAAGCCCACGAAACAGTGGTAAGTTGATTAATAAATCTAACCGCAACGGTTATATAGGACACTCTAATGACGCACCAACAAGCAAGCATTGTAAACATAGGTACCGTTGCTTTTCCCGCACCTCGCATAACACCGGCAATGCAGTGGGAAAAAGCTAAAAGGAAATAGAACAAGCAGATGGTGCGCATATGTTGCACTCCAAAGTTGATGGACTTTGCTGAGTCGCTGAAAAATCCGATAAGCTGAGGTGCAAACAGATAGGAAAGCAGCCCTACAACTTCTGCTAAGGCGCAACTGCAAACAACACCAAAGGCAACGCCTTTCTTAACACGGGCATATTGTTTTGCTCCCAAATTCTGTCCTACAAAGGTGGAGAGTGATTGGGTAAAGCAAGTAACGGGTAAGAATGCAAAACCTTCTAATTTGGAATATGAGCCGCATCCAGCCATAGCCGCTTTACCAAAACTATTTATATTTGATTGCACGAACACATTGGCAAGGGCAATAACGCTATTCTGAACACCAGAAGGTATTCCGTAGCGGAGAATTTCCAAGAGACTTTTTTTGTGAAATTTAATTTTACGGATACTGATTTTATAAGGAGAATTAATCCTTAACATATGTATAAAGCAAAGCAGTGCGCTAACACCTTGTGATATTGTAGTAGCAATGGCGGCAGAGCCAACGCCAAAACCAAGCACGGCAACAAAGAGCATATCTAAAACGATATTGATGAATGTGGAGAATATAAGGTAATAAAGCGGATGTCTGCTATCGCCGACAGCATGTAAAATACCCACAAAAATATTATACATAACGATAAATATGGCGCCGCAGAAATAGAAGCGAAAATATTCAATAGATTTTGGAAGCACCTCTTTGGGTGTTCCCATCCACTGCAGAATAGTTGGTGTTATAGCAACACCGACCACAGTTAAAATTATACCGGTAACTAAGCCGAATGCGATGGCAGTGTGTATTGCCTTGCTCATAGCGTCATACTGTTTTGCGCCAAAGGATTTAGCAATAATTACACCCGCGCCCATAGCAACGCCGTTAAAGAAACTTACCATCATAAATATTAAACTACCGGAGGAACTTACGGCGGCTAATGCCTCATCGCCGATATAATTGCCTACGCACCAAGCGTCAAAGGCGTTATAAAGTTGCTGAAACACATTTCCGAGAAAAAGAGGCATTGCAAAGAGCAACATTCCTTTCCAAATAGAACCTTCAATTAATGAATAGTTTTTAGAATTCAAAAATGTTCCTCCTTTCCATACGGTGTGGTAATTATATCACATTGATACACTAAAGTAAATGTTTTAAGAGAAAATAAAACCGCCTTGAAAATATCAAAGCGGTTTGTTGAGAATTGAATTAAGCTCGTTCATTTTTTCCTTTGAGGGTTCGGGAAGATGACCAAAGGGAAATTCAAGTTTCATATTTTCATATTTTGTTTGACAGATTTTGCGGAAGGGTAGAAGTTCTACCTTATCAATAATCTTATAAGTGTCAACAACAGATTTTAATTTGATAATATTTTCTTCGTTGTCATTTACAGTAGGTATAATTACCTGCCGCAAAATAGTTGGCATATTGATTTCATTAAGATAATTTAAAAAATCGGTAATTACGGATAATTCACAACCAACATTTTCTCGGTATAAGTCATCGGTCGTGTACTTATAATCAAGCAAAACTCTATCGGTTTTAGAAAGCAGATTTTTAACGCTTTCATTGAGAATAACACCCGATGTATCAAGGCAGGTATTTATGCCTTCTTTATGGCAAAGTTCAAAAATCTCAGCTACAAATTCCGCTTGGCATAGTGGCTCACCGCCCGAAACAGTTATGCCGCCCGTACTGCCAAAATATTCTTGGTAATGTGTGGCTTTTTCTACGATTTCTTTGGGGGTATAAAAAGTTCCGCCCTCAAATTCCCAAGTATCTGGATTGTGACAACATTTGCACCTTAAAGGGCAACCTTGCATAAATACAACAAATCTGACACCGGGGCCATCTACAGTACCAAGTGTTTGTATAGAATGAATTTTACCTTTAATCATATTGATTCATGGAAGGTGCGGCTTATAACTTCTCTTTGTTGCTCGCGTGAAAGCTTATTGAAGTTAACTGCATAACCCGATACGCGAATGGTTAAGTTAGGATAGTTTTCTGGATTTTCGTAGGCATCAATAAGTGTTTCTCTGTTAAGAACGTTTACATTGATATGGTGTGCTTTTTTCTTAAAATATCCGTCAAGAATTGCAACCAAATTATCAATTCGCTCATCTTCTGTTTTACCCAGCGCTTCGGGAGTAATGGAGAAGGTATTTGAAATACCGTCGCGGCAATCCTCATAACTGATTTTTGCAACAGAGTTAAGTGATGCGAGTGCACCGTTCTCTTCACGGTTGTGCATGGGATTAGCACCTGGTGCGAAGGGAGCGGATGCTTCTCGTCCATCGGGGGTAGCGCCTGTATGCTTGCCGTACATAACATTGGAGGTAATGGTAAGTACAGATAATGTGTGAATGGCATTTCTATAGGTGGGTGTTTTTCGAAGTTCGGTAATAACCTGATGTGTTATATCTTTCGCAATTAAATCAACGCGGTCATCGTCGTTGCCAAACTTTGGAAATTCACCCTCGGTTTCGAAGTTTACAATATATCCGTTTTCATCGGTAATAGGATGAACATTTGCATATTTAATTGCGCTTAAAGAATCGGCAACAACCGATAATCCTGCAATGCCAAAGGCCATAAGTCGCTCAACATCTGTATCGTGCAGAGCCATCTGAGATTTCTCATAAGCATACTTATCGTGCATATAGTGAATAACATTCATTGTATTAACATAAAGGTTGCTAAGCCAGGAAATATAGGTGGAATATCTTTCCATAACCGCGTCAAAATCAAGGGTTTTTGCATCCATAACGGGCATTCGAGGTCCGATATTTATGCCGCTTGTGGTATCGTAGCCGCCGTTAATTGCAATTAGCAAAAGTTTTGCCAAGTTGCAACGGGCGCCGAAAAACTGCATTTGTTTGCCGATTTCCATAGCAGAAACACAGCAAGCAATTGCATAGTCATCCCCGTGGTGAGGACGCATAACGTCATCGTTTTCATACTGAATAGAGTCGGTATCAGCAGAAACTTTGGCACAGAATTTTTTAAAGTTCTCGGGAAGGTCAGGGGACCAGAGGATAGTAAGATTCGGCTCGGGTGAAGGACCAAGGGTATATAAAGTGTTAAGAATTCTAAAACTGCTCTTGGTTACAAGAGTTCTTCCGTCCTTACCCATACCGCCAACGGCTTCGGTAATCCACATTGGGTCGCCTCCGAAAAGCTCGTTATATTCGGGGGTGCGAAGGTGACGGGCAAGGCGCAATTTCATTACGAAATCATCAATAAGCTCTTGCGCCTCTGTTTCGGTGAGGGTTCCGTTTTCTAAATCTCTTTCGATATAGATATCGAAAAAGGTGCTAACTCTGCCAAGGGACATAGCGGCGCCGTTTTGCTCTTTAATAGCGGCAAGATAGGCAAAATAAGTCCACTGAATTGCCTCTTTGGTATTGGCAGCGGGACCGCTAATGTCATAACCATACATAGCAGCCATTTCCTTCATCATTTTTAGGAAGGAAATCTGCTTGAAAACTTCTTCAGTAAGCCGGATATTCTGCGCATCAAAAACATTTTTTTCAAGTTCGGCCTTATCTTTTTGTTTTTCTTCAATAAGGCGGTCAATACCGTAGAGCGCAACGCGGCGATAGTCACCAATTATACGGCCTCGTCCGTACGCATCGGGAAGACCTGTAATTACGTGACAGTGACGGGCTTTGCGCATTTCCTCGGTATATACTCTGAAAACGCCATCGTTATGAGTGGTGCGATAACGGAACTCGTCTTCAACATTATCGCCGAGTTTGAATCCATATGCTTCGCAGGCCTGACGTGCCATTCTGATACCGCCAAAGGGGTTAACGCCGCGTTTTAAAGGGCTGTCGGTCTGAAGGCCGACAATTAATTCTTTATCTTTATCAATATAACCGGGGGCATAATTTGTAAGGGAAGAAACGGTATTTGTATCTATATCAAGTACTCCGCCGTGCATACGCTCTAAAACGAATAGCTTTTGTACTTCGGTCATTAAATCATCTGTGCGCTTAGTTGCACCGGCAAGGAAACTGCTATCGCCTGTATATTCCTTATAATTGCACTGAATAAAATCGCGCACATTGATTTCATCCTGCCATATACCATTTTTAAAACCGGTCCAATTCTTATGAGTCATTTAAACATCTCCAATCTGCCGATATTGTCAAAAAAAGGACAAATCAGCTCTTTCGTGAACTAATTTGCCCAGACGGTCGGCTAAAAATGGCTTTACACTCCCTTGCGGTAATCCGCAAATCCGTCAGTCATGTAAAGCCGTGAGTGTATTATATATGAAAACTCGAATTTTGTCAATATGCAAACGCAAAAAATATACAATATATTTTATTTTATTAAAAAATAAACCACAAAATATAGTGGTATTTAACAAAAATGACACTTTTTGCTCATTGGAAATCATTTATTTATATTTAAAAGGTAAAATTAATAATTGCAAATTTGATAAAATTTAAATATAATAGTATTCTAGAAGGGAGATGATTGTATGAACAGAATATTTTCAAGAATAGCGGACTTTATTCGTGAAACGGATAAATTACTTTTATTTCTTTGTGTTTTTTCATCTCTTTACGGTTGTTTAGCTGTTTTTACTTCTACAAGGTATCTTGAGTCAAATAGACCTGTGCTTGTTCATTTTATTGCAATGGTTGCAGGTATTGGGTGTGCAGTTATAATATCCGCATTTGATTTTCAAACATTTATAAATAAATGGATTTTGATTGGTGTTGGCGGGCTTATTCCCGTAATTCTTACATTTTTTATAGGTTATGCGCCTAACGGCACCGATGATAAGGCATGGCTTGATTTAGGATTTACTACCTTCCAACCTTCTGAGCTTTTGAAAATTTCTTTTCTTATAACCTTCTCAATGCATCTTGATAAGGTTAAGGATAAAATTAATAAACCCAAGTTTTTATTGCCCTTATTGGCGCACGGTGCTTTTCCCGTTATTTTAATACATTTTCAGGGTGATGACGGTACGGCGCTTGTTTTCGCCGTTATGATGCTTTGTATGATGTGGGCGGCGGGCGTTTCGTGGAAATATTTCGCTGTGGCTTTTGGTACTATAATTGTTGCGTCACCGATTATTTTCTTCTTTATAATGAATGATGACCAACGCTCAAGAATTATTAATCTATTTGATATTGAGGCGGATATTCTTGGAGCCACATATCAGCAGTATTATGGCAGAATGGCTCTTGCTAACGGCGGATTTTTTGGACAAGGGCTACTGAAAGGAAAACTTACGCAGTCGGGCTTTGTGCCTGAAGGTCAGAATGACTTTATATTTGTAAGTATCGGCGAAGAATTAGGATTTTTAGGATGCTTGGCCGTTATTATTCTTATAGGCGCAATTTGTATGAGAAGTTTAAAGGTTGCCCGTATATGCAAAAAACCAACGGGCAAATATATCTGTGTAGGATTTTTCGCAATGATTTTTGCGCAGATGGTAATAAATATCGGTATGTGTGTGGCATTACTTCCTGTAATTGGAGTTACACTGCCTTTCTTTAGCGCAGGCGGAACATCACTTTTATGTTTGTATTTTGGTGTGGGTTTGGTTTTAAGTGTGTATATGCACCGAAACCACAGTACAATTTATCTTAACGATTAAAAGTAAAGCGGATTGCATCAGCAATCCGCTTTACTTTTTTTAAATATGCATCTAATAATCTTGTCAAAGGGAATCAAATGTATATAACGGTTTGTTAGATTCAGTATAAGAATTGCAATAGCAACACCTTCGGGTAGGGGTGTGAACCTTCGTATTAAGAAGGTGAGAGCACCACAACCAACAGCATAAAGAATTTGATTAAAGATTTTTTTAGGTGATGTTTTTGGGTCTGTGGCCATAAAAATGGCACCTAATAGCAGTGAACCTCCGAAGGTGTACGCCAAAACATCAACTTTTGCCATTGCCGATAATGCGCACACGGTACCGATATAAAAAATGGGAATAATCGGAGATATAACACGGCGAAGTATGAGGTATAATCCACCGACCATCAGTAATATGGCCGATGTTTCACCGATGCATCCTGAGTGTTGTCCGAAAAACATATTTTTAAAGGTAACGGCGCCATCTTGAACTAAGGGCGTGGCAGTAGTGACTGCATCTGTAAATGGGTCGAGAAAAGCGGTCATCTGTTTATTAAAAATAATAAATAGCAAAAGCCAAGACGCAAGGGCGGGGTTCACAGGATTCTCTGTAAAAATACCGATTGTTTTTTTAATGAGTATTATTGACACGAAACCGCCTACGGCCGAAATCCACAAGGGAATATTGTGAGGGAAACTCATCCCTAATAATAGGCCGGTAATAATGGGTGAGAAATCTTCGAAAACGAATTTTCTTTTAAAAATCAAATTCCAAATAATTTCTGATGCAAAAGCGCTTGCGGTACTTATAAGCATTACGAGGGCACTGCGGAAACCAAATAATAGGCATCCGTAGAAAGCGGCGGGCAATAGAGCGATAATTACATCAAGTTGTGTGCTTTTTTTGCTTCTGGTTTCTAAGTATGAATTTTCTTCAAAAAGTTTAAAATGTAATATTTCTTTAAAGGATTTCATTAAGGCCTCCGATTAAAATAAATACTATATATCACATAATACTACAAATGCATCATTTTTACAATCAGTTTTTATCTGTTTTCTTGACTGATGGAAACATACTTGGTATAATTAGTATAATTACAAAACAAAAGGAAGTAAAACAAGTGGATAAAAAAACTTTTAAAAAAATAATTTTTCTAATCACCTTTGGTATGTTGCTTTTTTGGGTGCTTAATGATGTATCTAAATTTTTAGCACTTATGGGTGGATTTTATAAGGTAATAAGTCCTCTTGTGCTTGGCGCGTGTATTGCATTTATTATAAATACTATTCTAAATCCGCTTGAAAATCTGTGGTCTAAAATTTTTAGAAAAAAGCCAAAAGTTGCAGATGGGAAATGGAAAAGACCTGTATGCTTAATATTGAGTCTTCTGTTGGTTTTCGGCGTTATTTTTGCGGTATGTTTTATTGTTATCCCATATTTTGTTGATTATATTTCATCTTTTGTCAGTCAACTTCCAAACTACTTTAGCAATTTGTATTCTTGGTGGGATGCCGTAGTTAAATTTTTCGATAAATTTGCTATTATTCTTCCGGAGATTAGTATTAATGAAGAAGAAATTGTTTCAAAAATCGGAACATTTTTGGCTAATAAAGGTGGTAATTTAGTAAACAGTACCGTTAACTTTACCGCATCTGTTTTCTCGGTACTGGTTAATATTTTTCTTGGCGTTGCATTTTCAATTTATATTTTGGCGCAAAAAGAAAAACTCGGTATCCAGTTTACTAAATTGTTTAACGCCTTATTTAAAGAAAACACAGTTAGTAAAATTTTCAAGTTTTCTAAGTTATCGCATAGCACCTTCTCAAAGTTTGTTACAGGTCAGTTAATTGAAGCTGTTATTTTTGGATGCCTCACCTTTATAGGAATGCTTATATTTAATATGCCGTTTGCACCTGTGGTTTCTGTACTGGTCGGATTTACCACTGTCATTCCTATGGTTGGCGCCTTTATCGGTACGGCTCTTGGCGCATTTTTGATACTTTTAGTTAATCCGGTTAAGGCCTTTTGGTTTATAATATTTATAATCGTTTTGCAACAAATTGATAATAATCTTATTTATCCGAGAGTAGTTGGCAAATCAATTGGCTTATCGGGAATCTGGGTTTTAGCTGCGGTTACAGTCGGCGGAAATCTCGCAGGCGTTGCGGGTATGCTTATTGGCGTACCGCTAAGTTCTGTTGTGTATGTTTTAGTTGCAGAATTTGTCAATAAAAAACTCGTTGCAAATAAGAATATAAAACATGAAATAATCGATAACTGTGAGGTAATTGATGAAGATAACTGATTATCAGGTTTTTGCCGATATAAAACGAGATTATAAATTTGTTTTTATTTCCGATTTACACGGATGCGATAACGAGCCGATTTTAAATGCTATAAATGAATTAACTCCTGAAGCAGTTTTGGTGGGCGGCGACTTTATTCATAATATAAATAACTATCAAAATGGTTTGGATTTTCTTGCGGCAGTTACATCTCGATATCCTGTTTTTTGTTGTCTTGGCAACCACGAATTTCGTTTTGATGAAGATATGTTGCCTAAAATAAAAGAAACAGGTGTTAAAGTTTTAGATGACGAAGCAGTTACTTATAACGAATTAAATATTGGTGGTTTGACCTCGGCTGTTAAAAGGGGAGCTAATAAGGATAAAAAGGCAAATAAAAGGATACCCAATATAGTATTTCTTAAAGAATTCAGTAGCAAAAACGGTTTTAAACTTCTTTTATGTCATCACCCGGAATATTATTCTAAGTTTATAAAGGATTTTAATATCGATTTAACCCTATCGGGTCACGCTCATGGGGGACAGTGGCGAATATTCGGTCGTGGCATTTATGCCCCCGGTCAAGGTATTTTCCCAAAGCATACTAGCGGTTTTATAGATGGTCGTCTGATTGTAGGCAGAGGACTGGGTAACCCTCATATAATTCCCCGTATTAATAATAAACCGGAAATAATAAACCTTATTATATCAAAAAAACCTTGAGTTTAGCTCAAGGTTTTTTCCATTTTATTACACAGAACTCTCGAAATATCTCGAATATAATTTTCTTCAGTTTCACTAATATTTCCGTTTGTTAAAACAATAATTATATACGGCTCTGGCGCGAGGACAATTCCTGCATCGTGAAAAGCACCCCTCATAAAACCGCTTTTGTGAGCGATTGGATATTCTGTAGATTCGGTGAAACGGTTATACTTTGCTTTGCACATAATATCGAGATACCATTTGTAAATTTCATCTTCATTGGATTTTTCATATATTTTGGTAAAAAGGCGGGTTAAATCACGGGCGGATAAATTGTTATAGTATTCGAGATTACCGTTTGAATAAAGGTGCATACTTTCAATGCCCAACTCATCTAAAAAAACATTGAATTCTCTGCGACCGAATCTATCAACAAGCAGTTTGTGCGCAACGTTATCGCTTTCGGTTATAGAAAGATAAATTAGGGATTTTACAGAATATTCTGTGCCAAATTCCTTGAATTGAATTATGCCTGTACCTTTTCGCTTGTCATCCTTTTCGTATACCAGGGTTTCATCCAGAAATGCTGTGCCTAATTCTACGCGATTTAACACATATAGGCAATAGGCCGATTTTATTACACTAGCGCCCGTTATTCTCGTATCAACATTGTGAGCAATATACTCTCCGTTTGTTAAATTAAAGGCCAAAAATGCGGTTTTTGGGGAATCAGCACGGCTTTTCGATAAATACGATTTGGCAATAGATATTTCCTCTATATCGGCATTATTTTTTTCTAACAAATTTATTTTTTTGTATAGCTCACTAAAATTTATAGTAGGTTCTTGTTCAGTAATCTCGGTAGAAAAGGTTGGTATTGTTTTGGCGGTTGCTTCAGCCGAATACGAATAGGTAATTAAAGCAATACCTAAAACTAAAAGGGTAAAAGCCCTTAAGAAATTTAAAAATTTCAAAAAATCAGACCTTTGTTTTTATTTTCTTCGCTTTTTAAACCTTGAGTTTTTGTTATTTGTGTTTTTAACGGAATTATCAGGCTTAACAAGACAGTTCTTTCCAGTACCGATGAGGTCATATCTACCTGCTTTTTTAAGGGCGGAGATAACGAGCTTCTTGTTTTCGGGACGGTAGTACTGCAAAAGAGCTCTCTGTTCTGCTTTTTCTTGCGGTGTTTTTGGAACATAAACCTTTTCCATTGTAAATGGGTCCAGTCCTGTATAGAACATACAGGTAGAAACTGTTCCTGGTGTTGGATAAAAATCTTGAACTTGTTCAGGATGTAATCCCTCTTTTTTAAGAAAAAGGGATAATTCAATAGCATCATTTATTGTGCTGCCTGGGTGTGATGACATAAGGTATGGAACAAGAAATTGATTTTTACCAATACTTTTTGTAAGTTCATAAAAACGCTTTTTAAAACGGTTGTAAACACGGATTGGCGGTTTGCCCATATATTTGAGTACATTTTCCGAGCAGTGTTCGGGGGCAACTTTTAATTGACCGCTTGTATGATGCTCTACAAGCTCCTTAAAAAATGATTCATCATTATCTGCAATGAGATAATCAAATCGGATTCCCGAGCGAATAAATACCTTTTTAATTTTAGGCAATGCACGGAGTTTTCTCAAAAGTGATAGAAAATCACTGTGGTCAACCCGAGCGGCAGGACAAATCTCAGGGGCAAGACATTTTTTCTCCGGACATAACCCCTTCTTTAACTGACCGTCGCAAGATGGAGCACGGAAATTGGCAGTTGGACCGCCAACATCGTGTATATATCCTTTAAAATCATCCATTTCGGTAATCTTAATTGCTTCATCAATAACGGATTCGTGGCTTCTGCAACTAATCTGTCTGCCTTGGTGATATGCAAGTGAACAGAAATTACAAGCACCGTAACAACCTCTGTTGTGAATAATAGAGAATTTAACTTCCTCAATACCCGGTACACCACCTAATGATTCATAGGATGGATGATAAGTGCGCATAAACGGAAGGGAATATACCTTGTCCATTTCCTCGGTGGTGAGGGGTGCGCAGGGCGGATTTTGAACAACGATTCTGTCTCCGTGACGCTGAATTACTGTTTTGCCTCTTACGGCATCATGCTCCGTTTGCTGAATTCTGCAAGATTTCGCATATTGTTTTTTGCCTTCATCTGTATTTGCGGAAACTACCTCAAAACTGGGGCATTCTTTTACGGGAATAGGTTTATATTCACTGGTTTTCACACTGTAGCAAGTACCCTTGATATCGGTAAGATTCTTGATATTTTCGCCATTTTTAAGGCGGTTTGCAATCTCAACGATATGTTTTTCGCCCATACCGTACATAAGGATATCCGCATCGGAATCGATAAGTATAGATTTTCTTACAGTATCATCCCAATAATCATAGTGGGCGAAACGGCGAAGGGAAGCTTCTATTCCGCCAATGGCAATAGGTACATTACCAAATAAGCGGCGGATGTTTTTACAGTATACGATAACGGCTCTATCAGGTCTGCCACTCGATTTACCGCCTGCGGTATATGCATCATCATTTCTCTTCTTTTTTGCGGCGGTATAGTGTGCTACCATAGAATCGATATTTCCGCCGTTAACTAAGAAGGCGTATCTGGGTTTACCAAAACGAAGATAATCCAGGTCACATTTGGGCTGAGGCAATATACATACATTAAAACCTTCGTTTTCGAGCACGCGGGAAATAATTGCCGTACCGAAAGAAGGGTGGTCAACATAAGAGTCACCTGTTACTAAAACGAAGTCGGGGTAATACCAACCTCTTTCTAACATTTCCTCTTTTGTAATTGGTAAAAAAGGCATTTTAAAACTCCTAAATTAGTGTTAAAACAATTTCTGAAATTAAAACTCCAAAAGTAGCGCCAAGGGCAACAAGAATTAAACTTTTTGTTTTGAAGGCAAGAACAAGCGCGAATGCAACTCCCACAACAGCGGCAATAATGTGGTCGGTAACAAAGAATGCGGCCGGAATTGTCATAGCACTTAAAACCGCAAAGGGTATATAGTGGAGTAATGACAGAATAAATCGGTTTGTGATTTTCTTTTTTATAAGTACCAAAGGTAACATTCTGATTAAATAAGTTACACCCGCCATAACTGCGAGATATATGAAGAATGAAGGTTTAAACATTATTAGTGTCCTCCTCCATGTTTATTGGCGCAACAATGGCCATAACTGTGGCGGCGACTAATGCGCATATTATTATTGAAAAACCGCTTGGTACTTTTGATAGCATAGGAATAAAGTAAAAGGCGCAACTTAATGCGGTCGCTATTAAAACACACGAAAGTACAGAACGGCTGATTTTAATCTCAGGTACAACTATGGCAATAAACATGCCGTATATGGCAATATTTAGAGAATTAGTTATAATAGCAGGTAAAATATCTCCCGCAACTGCGCCAATGATGGTACCTGAACTCCAACCTATAAAAGGTGTGAGAATCAAACCGTACATATATAACTTATTTACAGTGCCCTTTTGTGAAGAAGCAACAGCAAAAACTTCATCGGTGTTGACAAATGCTATGGCGAAACGGTGGGGAAGTGTTATGCTGTTATCAAACTTTTGAGAAAGAGAAATAGACATAAGGGCGTATCTTAAATTAATAACAATCTGTGTTGCTGCCAATTCCAAAAGAGTGCCGCCGCCTGCAATAATAGGTACCGCAGCCAGTTGACCCGCTGAGGTAACATTTGTCATAGAAATAAGTAATGCTTGTACCGAGGTCAATCCTCCGCCAACTGCGAAGATTCCAAATGCAAAGGCCACAGAAAAATAACCGATGCAGATGGGTAATCCGTCAATAATGCCTTTTGAAAATCCTTTGTTTGCCATAAAGTGCCCCTTAAAATATACTTAAAATATATATGTTACATTATACAACAAAAAGTTTTATCTATCAATCTTTAAATTTTTTAATTAATAATTCTCATTGTCACTCTCAAAAGATTGGCTTAAAATTGTATTTTTTGCTTATTGAATTTTTGAATATTTTTAAAAAATATACATAATTTGTGCAACCTGCACAAAAAATGACATAAAATTACTTATCGATAGCACTTGAAAAAATGCGCAGAATAATGTATTATAGTAGAGAAAATAATAAAATATACAATATTTGACGGAGTTGTTATGATGAAGCGTTATACTGCAACTGAACTTGCTAATATGATTGAAAGAAAATTATCTCATAATTTCGGTGTTACACCTAAGCAGGCATCTGATGAAATATTTTATAAGGCCTGTGTTATGGTATTGCTTGAAATTATGGGAGAGAGAAAAGCCGAATTCAAGAAGAAGGCGGATGAACAGGAAGCTAAAACTGTTTATTATCTCAGTATGGAATTTTTGATGGGTCGTTCTCTGAAAAACAATCTATATAATTTAGAGCTTACCGAAACTATGGAAAATGCCTTGAAAAAATTCAAGGTTAAGCTTGAAAATCTTTATGAATTCGAGCCGGATGCAGGGCTTGGTAACGGAGGCCTTGGCCGTCTTGCCGCCTGCTTTTTAGATGGTCTATCCACAGGCGGTTACTCTGCTATGGGATATTGCATTAAATATGAACTTGGCATTTTCCGTCAAAAGTTAGTTGATGGTTGGCAGACCGAAATGCCTGATTTTTGGTTACCCGGTGGCAGTGTGTGGCTCGAACAACGTCCCTCATCCGCCGTTGATGTACTGTTTGACGGTAGAATTGATGAACGCTGGGAGAACGGCTATCATTATGTTGAGCATAAGGATTATCACACCGTAAAAGCCGTTCCTTATGATTTAAAGGTTGCAGGTAAGGACGGTAAAACCGTTAATGTATTGCGACTTTGGAGCGCGGAGTGCCAAGATTTCAATATGTCTGCTTTTAATCAAGGCGATTATGTACGCGCCCTTGAGCAAAGAGCAATGACTGAGGCCATTTCGAAAATTTTGTATCCAGAGGATAACCATATCGAAGGCAAATCTTTGCGCCTTCGTCAGCAGTATTTCTTAGTATCCGCATCAATTCAGGATATTTTGCATCGCCATATGAGAAGATACAATACTCTCGATAATCTTCCAGACAAGGTTGCAATTCATATCAATGATACTCACCCCACATTATCAATACCCGAGCTTATGCGTCTTTTGCTTGATGAGTGCGGTTACAGCTGGGAAAAAGCATGGGATTTAGTAACGCGAACAGTTGCTTATACTAACCATACGATTATGTCTGAAGCTCTTGAATGTTGGCAGGTTGAACTCTTTAAGGAGAGATTACCGAGAATTTATCAAATTGTTAAGGAAATTGACCGCAGATATCGTGAACACATAGTATCTATGACAGGTGATTTTGATTTAGCCGAGAGAACTGCAATTATTCAAAATGGCGTGGTAAGAATGGCAAACCTTTGCGTTGCTACATGCCATACGGTAAACGGTGTTTCGAAACTTCACAGTAAGATTATTACCGATGAATTATTTAACGATTATTATAAACTTACCCCGGATAAGTTTACCAATGTGACTAACGGTATTGCCCACAGAAGATGGCTTTGTCAGGCAAATCCCGAACTATCTGCTCTTATTAGCGAGCTAATCGGTGATGGCTTTATTAAGGATGCTTCTGAGCTTGAAAAATTGATGGCATTCAAAGACGATAAATCAGTTCTTAACCGTCTTGCAGAGATTAAATTATCAAACAAAGTTAGATTATCTAATTATATCAAAAATAATTATGGTATGGATATTGACCCGAATTCCGTGGTTGATATGCAGGTTAAGAGATTGCATGAATATAAGCGTCAACACATGAACGCTCTTCATATAATCAACGATTATCTTTATCTCTCGAATAATCCTAATGCGCAGTTTACTCCTAAAACCTATATATTTGGTGCCAAAGCAGCGTCAGGTTATCTTTTTGCTAAAGAAATTATTCAAATGATTTACAAACTTTCAAAGGTTATTAATAATGATAGAATGATTAACGATAAGATGAAGGTTTTGTTTCTTGAAGATTATCGTGTAACCTTAGCAGAACTAATGATACCTGCAGCAGAAATCAGCGAGCAAATTTCTCTCGCATCTACCGAGGCCTCGGGAACAAGTAATATGAAATTCATGATGAACGGTGCTGTCACACTCGGGACCGAAGATGGTGCAAATGTGGAAATCCACAGTGCGGTTGGTGATGATAATATTATAATTTTCGGTATGCATACTCCCGAGGTTCTAAAACTTCAAAAAGAGGGTTATTCACCGATTCAGTATTATAACAATAATCCTGACCTTAAAAACGCTCTTGATTTCATTGGCAAAGGTCTTGATGGTAAACCTTTTGACAATATTTATAATACCCTTAAAAATTATGATAGATATATGGCGCTAGCAGATTTTTCTGATTATTGCAAGGCGCATAAAAAAGCAAACGAATTATATAATGATAAGGAAACTTGGAATAGGATGTCGCTTGTTAATATTGCCAAATCAGGTATATTTGCAGCTGACCGTTCTATTGATGATTATGCTAAAAATATTTGGCATATCGACCCAGTTAAATGATTATGGAATATTATCCTTTCGATTCGAGAAATAAACTTTATAGGTCTAAAATTGGTGCTTTAGCCGCAGGGGAAACCTTGCGGCTTAGAGTACTTTTGCATTTTGATGCCCATGTACACAATGTATACCTTATGATAAAAAACGATATGGATGCCGATTATACATACATTGAAATGGTACCGCAGGAGACTCTCGAAAACTACCGTTTTTATGACTGTGAGATACAAAGAGATGAGGGATTGTATTTTTACTGCTTTAAATATACCAGTGATTACGGCGATTTCTTTATAACCAAGCAAGGAGCAAATCTAGGTGTTTTCTCAAAAAATACTTGTACACCTTGGCAACTAACGGTTTACGAAATGGATTTTCAGGTGCCCGATTGGATAAAAGGCGGTATAATATATCAAATTTTTCCCGACCGTTTTCATAATTCGGGTTCAGTTAAAAACAGTGTACCAAACGATAGATTTATAAATAATGATTGGTTCAAAGAACCTGAATACCGTCAAAGCGGTGAATTGTGTGCTCTTGGTAACGACTATTATGGCGGTGACCTTAAGGGTATTAAAGAAAAGTTACCTTATTTAAAAAGTCTAGGTGTTAACTGTATATATTTAAATCCCATATTTGAGGCCCATTCAAACCACCGTTATAATACTGCCGATTATATGAAAATTGATGTTATGCTCGGCAGTGATAAGGACCTTGAAAAACTGTGCGAAGAGGCAAAAAAACTTGGTATTTATATTATTTTAGACGGTGTTTTTTCCCATACGGGAGATGACAGTATTTATTTTAACCGCAAAGGTAGATACGGCCAAAGCGGCGCGTATAATGATAAAAATTCCCCTTACAGAAGTTGGTATAAATTCGGCAACAATAAGGATGATTATGCTTCTTGGTGGGGAATTAAAACTTTACCCGAAGTTAATGAGAATGATGATGGTTTTTCGCAATTTATAACGGGTGAAAACGGCGTTATTCGTTATTGGATGAAAAAAGGCGTCAAAGGTTTTCGGCTTGATGTTGCCGATGAATTACCTGATGAGTTTTTGGATAAAGTGCGACTTACCATAAAAACTGAGGACAAAGACGGATTTTTACTTGGTGAGGTTTGGGAAGATGCCTCTAATAAAATCAGTTACGGTACGCGTCGAAGATTCATAAGGGGCAGACAATTAGATTCTGTTATGAATTACCCATTTGCTAATGCCATTATCGAATTTGTCAGGTCGGGTAATGGGCAAATTTTAGTTGATACAGTTTTGGAAATTTTAGAAAATTATCCTAAATTCGTTACCGATGTTCTTATGAATCATATCGGCACTCACGATACCGCGAGAGCATTAACGCGTTTGGTTCTAGGTGACGGAAATTCTATGTGTAGAGCAGAAGAGTCCAGCGTAAAACTTAATGAATTTCAGTACGATTTAGCAAAAAAATATTTGTATATTGCCGCTGTACTTCAATATACATTGCCGGGTATACCCTCTGTATATTACGGTGACGAGGTAGGTATGCAGGGTTTTGGGGACCCATTTTGCCGAGGAGCGTACCCATGGGGTCGCGAAGATGAAGAAATCCTTGAATTTTATAAAAAATTAGGTCATATTAGGAGAAACTTTAATGTATACAAAAACGGCGATTTTAAGGTCATCCATAATAGTAACGGAGTTTTGGTTTTTGCTCGCGCCGCAGGTGATTTAGAAGCCGTTACCATTGTTAACAGAGGCAACAATGATTTTGAGTTTTCATTAGATAATGGATTTGAAAAATCAGTTGATTGTTTTGGTGGTGTTAAAAAAGGCGATATAGTAACAGTACCTAAAAATGATTACGCGATAATTACGGAAAAATGAAGCGGTGTTACACCGCTTTATTTTATTGCTGAGATATTAATGTAGACATTTACCTCATTTAGTTGTATAATATTTATATAAATGAATGTAATCGTTGTTAATTGGGTGTTGTAACGTTGTTTTCTACCTGTATGATTGAAGATTATAAAGAAAAAAATAAGTTAATTAAAAAGAGATAATCGAATATCAGAGCGCCATAACAAAACTCGGTAAAAAATATCCTGAACTTGATTATTCTGCTTATTCTGGAAAAACCGCCGAAGAAGAATTGGCGTGGCTTACTGATTATAATAAGCGGCTTACTACTTATTGTAATGATACACATCAGTTACTCATAAAATACGGGAGGGAATCGGTTAGAAACGGCATAAACGGCGATATTTCTGTAGCTTTCGAATGGGCAAAAACTGCCTTTACTAAAAACGATAAATTAATCGCTTTAACCTATGATGACGCTCCTAATAACGTTACAGAGAATTTGCTTAACGGTCTTAAAAAGAGAAATGTTTCCGCTTGTTTCTTTATTATAGGCAAACAAATTAAGGATTCAAAGGCATCTTTAATTCAAAGAATGATAGATGAAGGGCATATCGTTGGTAATCATTCAATGTCGCATGTGCCTCTTTATCATGCTACAAATTCTGATAAGGTAACACCCCTTAACCCCGATAGAGATGTTCTTGAGCTTTCGGAAATATTGCTGAATAAATACGGATATAACGATTTTCTTCTCCGTGTGCCAGGTCTGATTTATGCGAAATCGGGTGCAGGTAATGCAAGTAACGGCAAATATGATGCAAAATCAATTTCAACAAATAATAATCTTGTTTTAGTTGATGCTAATATAGGTCTTAGGGATGCTGACGGTAGCAGGAGCGCGGATGATATATATGAGGATTTAATGAATGTTAAGCAAGGCAGTATTGTTCTGATGCATGTTAAAGCTCCCTCTGTTGAAGCATCGCTCGAATATATTGATGATAAATCTAAAGAAGGTTATATTTTTGTTACAGTGCCCGAATTATTGATGGCATACAACGGAAAAATTGATTTAGGTGTTGCATATAAATCTACTAACACTTTTGCAAATTTACCGTAAATTAGTGTTTAATGTCAGATGGAGGTTTTATGGAAAATTTATTTAAAAATCTTTTATTATTAGATAGCTCTCTCGATATTTATACCGTGACTTTAAGAATTGTTTTGGCGGGTATATTCGGGGGAATTATAGGAAATGAACGAGGAAAGCACGGGAGTCAAGCAGGACTTCGTACGCATATTTTAGTATGTCTTGGCGCTTCTATGACCGCTATGGCAGGTCTGTTTTCCACAGAAGTATTGGGGTATAACGGAGACCCATTCAGAATTGCCGCTCAGGTAATTTCGGGTATTGGTTTCCTCGGTGCAGGTATGATAGTTGTAAAAAACACCAATACTATTACGGGTCTTACAACTGCTGCGGGGATGTGGACAACTGCGGCTATTGGTATTGCTCTCGGTATGGGATTTTATAGCGGCGCTTTTATCGCGATGATAGGTTGTATATTTACTGCCGCTTTTCTTACAAGAATTGAAAGAAGAAGAAAAGCAGTTGCCCACCTATACATAGAAATTAATGGTTTATCTTCTTCGGGCATCATGACAGATAAAATCAAAGAGTTATTGGATAACGACTGCATTTTAGAGGTTATTCCTTCAAAAAGCGGCACAGAGGGCAATCTGGGTATATATGTAACAACTTCTGATGTTAAAAAATGTGCCGTCACACGAACTGAAATCGAAAAGATGGATGGTGTAGTTTTCACTATATCCGAATAGTTTTATACTAAGGCACTTTGCTTTTTGTAAAGTGCCTTAGTTGCTTATATGCAAATCTTGGTGGTTGACAGTAATTTTATTTGGATATATAATAAAGTGTAATATTTTGTAATATTTTTTTGTTTGGAGTTATAATATGTCAAAAACAGTAAAGATAATCAGCTTTTTGCTTTGCCTTTCGCTCTTTATCTCTGTGTTCTCGGTAACTGCTCTCGCCGAAACGGTTGATGCTAACGGTTACATAATTGGGGAAGGGGTAAATTTGCGTGAGGGCCCCAATGTATCAAGTCCTGTTGTTACTCAGCTTAACAAGGTTAATGTTGTTATACACGAGGAGGTTATTGGTGAGCCCGTAAATAATGGTTATACAACCTGGTACAAGGTTTCCACCTTGGATTATACCTATACGGGTTATGTTTATGGTATCTATCTGAAAATTTTCTCTAATCAGGATCTGACAGCTGATTTTGAAAAGCAACTTGAATCTTTCCCTGAGAGTTATCGCGAATCGCTACGCGCCCTCAAAAAAATCTATCCTAATTGGGTCTTCATTGCCGACCCTGTGACGATTTCTTTTGAAGATGCGGTTGAGGGACAGTATTCTGTTAAAAACAGAAAACAGGTTCATATGACATATCAGGGTGGTGATCCTGCGTGGCGTGACCCTCGTTGCCTCGTTAACGGGGAATGGCAAACTGATAACGGAAATTGGGTTAGCGCTTCCAAAGAAGCCATTGCTTATTTTATGGACCCTCGTAATTCACTCAATGCCAATGAGATATATGTTTTTATGAAGCAAAGCTATAAAATTGCTAATCAGACAGAGGAAGAAAAAGCAAAAATTATAGCTAATATGCGAACGATTATAAAGGGTACATTTTTGGAGGCAGGATATGACCGTGACGGTGACGGAAATATAGAAGTTGATGCTTATATCGAGGATATTATTGAGGCGGCAACCGTTTCCGAAGTTAGTCCTTATATTTTAGCTTCTACAATAATTCTGGAACAAGGGGTTAACGGAACATCTCCACTTATCTCCGGTACTCGTGAAGGTTATTTGGGATTTTATAATTTCTTCAATTTCGGTGCTTCCGGTTCAACAAATGAAGATGTTATAATATCGGGCCTCAATTACGCAGTTTCTGCCGGTTGGAATTCAAGGAAGGCATCCATAATCGGTGGCGCAGTTAAATATAATGTGGGATATATTTCAAGGGGACAGGATACATATTATTATAAGGATTTCAATCTTGTCGATTTGAATTTTAACCATCAATATGCCCAAAGTGTTTACGATGCTTCTATAAGCGCAGTTCGCCTTCGCAAAGCGTATATAGATAACACTGAAGCTGTTTTAGAATTTAAAATTCCTGTTTTCACAGCAATTCCTACCGAAATTGCTCCTAAACCCGGAACGGAGGGCTCCGGTACACCCGGTGTAGAAACGGTATACAGAAAAGGCGATATTAATGGTGATAATGTGATAAACGCCCTTGATTTAGCAGGTGTTAAAAAGCATATTCTCGGCATTGCCCATATTGAAGGCGCAGGAACCTTAAGCGCCGATGTTAATCGCGATGGTTCAATCAACGCCCTCGACCTTGCGGCAATAAAGAAGGATATTCTAGGCGTTCAAAAAATTTCTTAAAGGTGACTTTTTATGAAGAAAATATTTAAACAACTATTATGTCTGACGTTAGTTTTGGGGCTGCTAATCCCTGCTTTTAGTTTCAGCTCTTCTGCGGCACAGGCGTTATTATCTTTTAATAAAAGCGGTTATGTTCTCGGTGAAACTGTAAAAATAACCGTTAAATATAATGCAACCGTTCCAATTTACGCCAATGAGGTTGACATCGTATATAATAATGCCGTTTTGAAGGTTACCTCGGTAAATGGCGGTGAATATTCCCTTGGCACCAATAGCGTCAAGATTGTTGACGATGACCTATCAACCGCAACCACAGTTCACACAAGCGGCACATATACCGTTACATTTTCAACCGTTGCCGTTGGTGATGCTAATGTATCAGTTAAAGTAATTTCTGACGGTGGCGCCGCTTCTGCTTCCGGTACTGCAAAGGTATCGCTTTCAGGAAATGCAAATCTTGGCTCACTTGCTGTAAGCGGCGGTGTCCTTGAACCTGCATTTAATCCCAATGTTACAAGTTATGTGGCAACCGTTAAATATGGCGTAGATAAGGCAACTCTTTCTGCAGGCGTTGCTGATGGCAATTCTACCGTTGTCGGTGCAGGTACCTTTGATTTGGTTGTTGGCGACAATATCAAAACCGTTACTGTTTCTGCCGCCAACGGAACCAAAAAGTCATATACTGTAAATATTAAGCGTCTAACGGAAGAGGAAACATTACTTTGGGAACAGCAAGAGAGGGAAAATGACCCATTGTTAGTCGTTTTCAATAATAAGGATTACCATCTTGTTTCCGATGTTTCGGCACTTCCCACACCGGGTGGCTATACCCCCTCAACCGCAACCTACAAAAATAGCACGATTAACACATTTACTGATGCTGCGGGTGAATATACTCTTGCATACGTTACTGCTGACGATGATGCTGAAAAGACACCAATTTTGTTCTATTTGGATTCAAATGGTGAATTTAAGGAATTGCCTTATATTGTTTCGGGCGGCAATCTATATGTAATTGAAGCTCCGGATGTTGACTTTGAGGTTAGCGAGGATTATTATATGAGCAGTATTCTTCTTGGTACTCAAAGTGTTACAACATACGGATTTTCTGATGAACGTTTAAAGGATTTTCATATTGTTTATGCATATTGGGGCGGCGAAAGAGGATATTATCGTTATGATACCGTAGGTAATACCATTCAAAGAGCTCCTGATTTCGTTGTAAGCGCAGAGAGCGATTCTCAGAAGGTTAATATATTGGCTAATTTTTCGGATTTGAAAACCAATGCTAAAATTGTTGTTATATTAATCGGTGTTTCGGTTCTTTCGATTATTGCGCTCATTGTTTTGTTCATACTCAAGGTTGTTTATTATCGCACTCAAAGAATAAGTGAGGACGATGATAGCGTTGCCTTTGATGATATCAATGAAATTGATGGATTTAACGATGATATTGATGATGTCGAGGAAGAAGAGAAAGATATTTTTTAAGGAGGATTGCTATGCCGCTACAAGAGTCGGGTGAGATGTATCTTGAAACCATATACATTCTTAATAAAAAGGGCGCAACGCGCTCTATTGATGTTTGTGAGTATATGGGTTTTTCTAAACCGAGCGTCAGTAGGGCGGTGGGTCTCCTTAAAAACGGCGGTTATATAAATGTAGACAAAAACGGCTTCTTAACCTTGACTGATATAGGTTTGGAAATAGCCGAAAAAATTTATAATCGCCACACGCTTTTAGAAAATTTTCTTGTAAGTTTAGGTGTAAGCAGAGAAACTGCAGAATCCGATGCTTGTAAAATTGAGCACCATTTAAGTGATGAATCGTTCGAGGCGATGAAACGTTATATATCTAGTAAGTAAAAAATAAGGGTTGCTACGCGGCAACCCTTATTTTTTCTTTATTAAATTTTTTAAGGTATTTATTAATAAAGCTGTAGCATCGGGTTTTTGACTTGGTGCCGCAGCGGAAACCAAGGTGGCTTTTCCGCCGCTTATTTGAACAAAGTGGGTAGGTGTAACCTCTATCCTTGCGCCTGCGCCCGCTGGTAAATTGCTTTTATTTCTTTTTTTAATTTCTGCGCCGCCACCTGCAAATCCTGCAGAGATTTTGGAAACGGGAATTACTGTGACTCCGTCCTTGCTTATGGGTGCACCAAATACGCTTTCACCAGCGATGGCGTTGGTTTTTTCGAAGGTTAAATTCATAATTTCTGCGATGTTTGTCGGTTCTTTAACGGATTTATTTTTCTTCATCCTTATGGTTCTCCTTGGTCAAAAATACAATGGTTTTGATAAAAACTATAAGCGCATAAATTATTCTTAGCTTAACCACACATATAAATTCGTAATAGCTTTCTCTATTATCAAAATCGCAGTTTAGCATAACAAAAAGTTTATTTTTTCTACTATTCATGGAAGACTCAAGGAGAGCGACAAAAGGATAAACAATTGCGCTCAACATTCCGTATTTAACAGCAGTATCAGCGGCATCATCTCCAACACAAATATATTTAATGTGCAATTTTTTAAGCTTAACCTTGGATATAAGTTTGCCCAGCTGCTTCATAAGGAATTTGGTGATTTCGATGCTTTTACCAAAAGTGCCTTTGAATCCCGATTCTTTAAGATTGGATTTAAGCGTTTTAATATTTTCGAACTTATCTATGCCAAATAATTTTTTTGTTTTATCTGATAATAATTTTTTCTTTTTTGTTGCGGGTTTTTCTACTTTTTTACTTTCGCTTTTAACATTTTTTTCTGTATCAATTTTAAATATTCCAAAAAACAAACGAAATTTAATTTCTTCTCCGCTTTTTGAAGAGATTTGAAATTTTATGGGAGTTAATAATATGGCTATAATTAAAATAATTATTGCGACTAAAACTATACCGAGAATTTTTAAAAAAATCATTAACTCCACCTCCACTTCTTGTTTACAATTTTATCATAACCAACCGATAAATTCAATATTAAAGTGATTACTGTTGATTTTGTATTAAAAAGCGGATATAATTAAACAAATAACTGCAAAGGAGTTGTGGTTTTGATTTTATCGGGAATAAAACCTGAAAGAGTTTTTTATTATTTTGAAAAAATTTGTGGTATTCCGCATGGTTCCGGTAACTGTGAAGCTATTAGCAAATATTGCATAGGTGTTGCTGAAAAACTCGGTCTTGAGTGGAGTAGTGATGAACATTTCAATGTTGTTATAAAGAAAGACGCTACTAAGGGCTACGAGAGTAAACCTACAGTGATTCTGCAAGGACATCTCGATATGGTTTGCGAAAAAGATGAAAATTGCCAAATTGATTTTGTAAAGGATGCAATATCTTTAAATATGTCTGGAGATTTTATCTCGGCAAACGGCACAACTCTGGGTGGTGATGATGGCATAGCTATTGCTATGGTTCTGGCCATTCTTGAGGATGACTCCTTGAAGCATCCGTCTATAGAAGCGCTTTTTACAACCGATGAGGAAACGGGTATGTATGGAGCGGTCGGTTTAGATACTACTGCATTAAATGGTAAAATGCTTATAAATATTGACTCGGAAAATGAAGGCGTTTTTACTGTTGGATGCGCAGGTGGCGCAAGAGCAGAAATCACCATCCCCGTTGAGCGTGTAGATTTATCAGGTGATTGTTATGAAATTACGGTATCGGGACTTATCGGCGGTCACTCAGGCGTTGAGATTGATAAAGGTCGTCTTAATGCAAATATAGTATTAGGTGAATTTTTAAATAGTTTACCTTACCAATACAAGATATCGGAAATTTCAGGCGGTCTTAAAGATAATGCAATACCCAGAGGTAGCAGGTGCGTTGTTTTTTGTAATAACGACCCATCGTTATTGGTAAATGATTTTGTTGCCCAAAACTGCATTGAAACTGACAATAATCTCAACATCACGGTTAATCGTGTTTTGGGTAACAGAAAAGGTTTTTCATTGGGTGATTCTAAAAAAATCACTGAGTTTTTGTATGGTGTTCCAAACGGAATTCAGGCAATGAGTGAAGATATTGAAGGATTAGTTGAAACATCGTTAAATTTAGGGATTTTATTTACCGACAATGAAGGTATTCACGCTAGCTTTGCGGTCAGAAGTTCTGTTAATTCGGAGAAAACCAAGCTGCTTTTAAAACTTAAAAATATAGCTGAAAGCTACGGTGGCAGTTACAGTGAACACGGCCATTATCCCGCATGGGAATATCGCAAGATTTCTCCTTTAAGAGATAAAATGGTTTCGGTATATGAAAAGCTATACGGTAAAAGGCCCATTGTTGAAACAATTCATGCGGGGCTTGAGTGCGGCATTTTAGGTGATAAAATCCATGACCTCGACGCCGTTTCTATCGGCCCTGATATGTGGGATATTCATACCCCAAGAGAGAAAATTTCCATTTCCTCTGTTGGAAGGGTGTATAAGTTTATTTGTGAACTATTAAGTGAAATATAGGTGAAAATTATGATTAAAGAAAGAATTAAAAAAATTCAGTCGGAACTTCAAAATAATGAAGCGTTACTGGTTACCTCTCATTCAAACAGATTTTATTTAACGGGTTTTGAATCCAGCGCTGGTAAGGTTCTCGTAACAAAAGAGATCGCGTATTTTCTCATTGATTTTAGATATTTTGAGAAGGCGAAGAGCGTTGTTGATTCTTGCAAGGTTATGTTATCAGAAAGGGTTAGCGGTGAAATCAGCGAGCTGCTAAAAAAACACGATATAAAGTCTGTATTCGTGGAAACTTACAATACAAGTGTTAATGATTTTGCTTCACTTAAAAACGCTCTTTCTGAGTTTGTTGTTTCCGATGATAAAAAGTTCGATGTTCTTTTTGAAGATATGAGAAGCGTAAAAACGGAGGGAGAACTTGAGCTTATAAAACGAGCTCAGATAATTACTGATGATACCTTCTCGTATATAGTTGACAGAATCGAGCCGGGCAGAAGTGAAATTGATGTAATGCTTGATATGGAATTTTATATGAGAAAATTAGGCAGTGAAGGTGTATCCTTTGATTTTATTGTGGTTTCAGGTAAAAATTCTTCGCTACCACACGGAGTGCCCACGGATAAGAAAATCGAAGATGGTGACTTTGTTACAATGGATTTTGGCGCAGTTGTAGGCGGTTATCGTTCGGATATGACCAGAACTGTGGCGGTGGGTAATGTTTCTGACGAGCAGCTTCGCGTGTACGAAACCGTGTTAAAGGCGCAGGTTGAAGCAATTAAAGCAGTGAAACCGGGTGTGAATTGTAAGAATATTGATAAGGTTGCCCGTGATATCATAAACGGCGCGGGTTATGAGGGCTGTTTTGGTCATGGGCTTGGTCACAGTGTCGGCATAGAAATTCACGAAAACCCCTGTTTTAACACACGTTGCGAAACGGTGCTAAAAAAGGGAACGGTTATGACCGTTGAGCCGGGAATTTATCTTGAAAACAAATTCGGTGTTCGCATAGAAGATATGGTTTATGTTACCGATAGCGGTTGCATTGATATAACCGGAAGCGATAAAAAGTTAATAATTCTCTAAAAATATTAACCGCCGTTTCAAGTCGGCGGTTTTCCCTTGTTTTATCGTTGACAAAAGGGAAAATAAGGTATATAATATTTTAGTATATTTTGTGTTTTAAGGGATGTAAAATTATGAAATGGATGTCACTTAACGAGCTCAGAGAAAGATACCTTTCCTTTTTTGAATCGAAGGGTCATTTAAGACTTGGTAGCTTTTCGCTTGTTCCTAATAATGATAAATCGCTTCTTCTCATCAATTCGGGTATGGCGCCGATGAAAAAATATTTTACGGGTGAGGTTACTCCTCCTTCAACAAGAGTTACCACCTGCCAAAAATGTATCCGTACACCTGACCTTGAGCGAGTTGGTCATACTGCCCGTCACGGTACATATTTTGAAATGCTCGGCAACTTTTCTTTCGGCGACTATTTCAAAAATGAGGCAATTCCGTGGGCTTGGGAGTTTTTAACCAAGGACCTTCAAATTCCCGAAAATTTGCTTTGGCCTTCTGTATATGAAGAGGATGATGAAGCATACGCTTTATGGCGCGATGTAATCGGTGTTCCCGAGGAGAGAATTGTTAAACTCGGTAAAGCCGATAACTTCTGGGAGCACGGAACAGGTCCTTGCGGTCCTTGCAGTGAGATTTATTTTGACCGCGGCGAGAAATACGGTTGCGGTTCGTCCGACTGTAAACCCGGTTGCGATTGTGACAGATATATGGAAATCTGGAACAACGTATTCACCCAGTTCAATAATCAAGGTGACGGTACTTATACCGAGCTTGAGCACAAAAACATTGATACCGGTATGGGCCTTGAGCGTCTTGCTTGTGTTGTGCAGGGCGTAGATAATATGTTTGAGGTTGATACAGTTCGCAATATTCTCAATAAGGTTTGCGAAATTTCCGGCAAGGAGTACGGTAAAGACAAAAATACCGATATTTCCATCCGTGCTATTACAGACCACGCTCGCGCTTCAACCTTTATGATTAGTGACGGTATTATACCTTCAAATGAGGGAAGAGGATATGTTCTTCGCCGTCTTATCAGAAGAGCCGCCCGTCATGGACGCCTTATCGGTATTGAACGCCCCTTCCTTGAGGAAATGTGCGAGGCAGTTATTGCCGAAAACAAATCGGGATATCCCGAGCTTGTTGAAAAGCAAGACCTTATTAGAAAGGTTATTTCGAACGAAGAAGCAAGCTTCTCAAAGACCATTGACCAAGGTCTCAATATTCTTTCCGAGCTTACTGCAAATGGCGGTATGCTTTCGGGCGAAGATGCTTTTAAGCTTTATGATACCTATGGATTCCCCTTTGACTTAACCAAGGATATCCTTGCGGAAAAAGGTATGACCGTTGATGAAGATGGATTCAACGAGCATATGAAACGCCAGAGAGAAATGGCAAGGGCTTCCCGTAAGGCATCAGACGGTGAAAGCTGGAGCAGTGACGGTATCAACTTTGATAATGTTACCGCAACAGAATTTTTAGGTTATGCTCAAAACGAATGTGAAGCTACAGTTCTTGATATAGTTTGCGACGGTGAGCATTCATCGTCTGCTTCCAATTGTAAGGCAATTATAGTTCTTGATAAAACCGTTTGCTATGCCGAAAGCGGCGGACAGGTAGGTGATAAGGGCTCTCTCAAAGTCGGCTCTTATTCATTTAATGTTGACGATACCAAGAAAACCGCCGGCGGAGTTTTCACACATCAGGTTGATGTTGCAAACGGAACTGTATCAGTAGGCGATAATGTTACTGTTTCTATAGATTTTTCTCGCCGTGAGGCAATCCGACGTAACCATACAGCCGCACACTTGCTTCAGGCCGCTCTCCGTAAGGTGCTCGGCACTCATGTTGAGCAGGCAGGTCAGTTGGTTAACGATAAATCCGTTCGTTTTGACTTTACGCATTTTTCTGCCTTAACTCCCGATGAATTGGAAAAGGTTGAAAATCTTGTTAATGCTGCAATTCTTGAAGGTATTGTCGTTGATAACCGTGAGATGCCTATTGATGAGGCAAGAGCCCTGGGCGCTATGGCTTTATTCGGTGAAAAATACGGCGATATAGTTCGCGTGGTTAAAGCAGGAAAGTTTTCCACTGAGCTTTGCGGTGGTACTCATGTTGATAACACTGCAAAAATCGGTCTTTTCAGAATTATTTCCGAAAGCGGTATTGCTGCAGGTACCAGAAGAATAGAAGCATATACCGGCTTTAATGTTCTCGAACTTTTGAATCACTATAAAAACCTTTTGGTTGATACTGCATCTGTTCTTAAAATCAGTAACATTGAGGATGTGGCTAATAAGGTTTCAGCTACGGTTAAACAGATGAAGGAAGATTCTAAAAAGATTGAATCCTTAGAGTCAAAGCTTGCATCCGGAAAACTAAACGATATTATGTCTGGTGCTAAAGAAATCGGTGGCGCCAAGATTGTTTCTGCTAAATTTGACGGTACTGCTCCCGATGAGCTCCGCAAAATGATAGATACCGTTAAATCGGAAAACGATAATGCCGTTGTTGTTTTTGCTTCGGTAAACGGTGAAAAGCTTACCTTCTGCGCAGGGGTTGGCAAATCCGCTTTATCGCTTGGGGTGCACGCGGGTAATCTTGTTCGCGAAATAGCTAAAATTGCAGGCGGTAACGGTGGCGGTAAGCCCGATAGCGCTATGGCAGGCGGCAAAGATGTTTCTAAGGTGCAAGAAGCGTTAGATAGCGTTATTTCTATTGTTGAAGGAATGATTAAATAATGAGCGATTGTTTGTTTTGTAAAATTATGAATGGAGAAATTCCAAGTTCAAAGGTTTATGAAGACCAATTCGTTTACGCTTTCCTTGATATTGACCCAAAGGCACCATTTCACGCAATTGTTATTCCTAAAATTCATATTTCATCAGCCGATGAAATAAATGGTGAAAATAGCATATATATCGCTAAGGTATTTGAAGCGATTGCAAAAATTGCAAAAGAGGAAAATCTCGAAAACGGCTACCGTATTGTGAATAACTGCGGTAAGGACGGCGGTCAGACAGTGGGGCACATACATTTTCATTTGCTCGCCCGTCGCAATTTGCAGTGGCCTCCGGGTTGATAACTAATAATATGAGGTGTTGAATATGTCAGAGTATTATACTTTAAAAATAGCAGGTCTTGAGAGAAAGCTTGAAAAATTCCCCGTTAATGAAAATTTAGATATTGCCGCATTTATTATTTTCGGCGATGTTGAATTAACCATTGCAGGTTGTGCCGAATTGCTTAAGAAAGTGCCCGAGTTTGATATTATTCTCACTCCCGAAGCCAAAAGCATACCTATGGCTTATGAGATGGCGCGCCAGTCCGGTAAACCTTATGTTGTCGCTCGAAAGGGCGTTAAGGTATATATGCGCAACTCCATTGATGTTTCGGTTACATCAATAACCACTAAGAATGAACAGCATCTGTATTTAGGTGAAACCGAAGCAAATCTTATGAAGGGAAAAAGAATTCTTATCGTGGATGATGTTGTGAGCACCGGTGAGTCTTTGACCGCTGTAAGAAAGCTTGTTGAGAAGGCGGGCGCGATTGAAGCTGCCTCTTGCTTCTTCCTTGCGGAAGGTGACGCTGCAAAACGCGAAGATGTTATTTTCCTAGAAGAATTACCCTTGTTTTTCAAATGATTTTAAAGGCGTTTTCAGTCGAGAACGCCTTTTGTTTTTGAAAGTTTTAGCATTCTATTAACCAATTGTTAACAGTTTGTAAATTTAGGTCGAAAATACCACCAAAATGTGCAAAAACTATAAATCAATGTCTTGACATTTTGTGCAGTAGTATAGTATAATCAACTTGCGAGGAGGTATTCATTCGCGTACATATTTCGTTGTAGTTGCAGTTTGAATGTTTGCTGCTACATATATAAAAAATTATAAAAGGAGAAACAAGCAATGAAAAGAATTCTTGCGTGCATTCTTGTGTTGGTAATGATGATTTTACCTCTCACCGCATGCTCCAAAGATTCCGGTGACGAATCCTACTATTCTTACTACTATGTTGATGAAGAAGTAGAAGATGAGGAAACCGAATCTGGCGAAGATGTAAGTGATAATAAAACTTCATCTAACAAAGACAAGGATAAGACCCCCGGTAAAGATGCTGGCGCAACATCAAGCGACAAAATTAAGACCGACTTTGACCTTAAGGGTAAAACCGTAACTATGGCAATCACCGAAGAAGACCAGTATAATACTACTTCTTTCAAGGCGATGATTTCCGCATTCCAGACCAAGTATAGTTGTAAGGTTAAGACTTTTAACCTTAAATTCGATGGATACAACACTCAGGTTGCTCAGCGTATGAGTACCGGTGAACCTTATGACATTTGTTATATTCACGGTAACTTCTTCCCCGCAGGCCCCATCGCAGGCTGCTATGCTGAGCTTGATGATGCTATGAAACAGGTTGATACCTCTGCGCTCAATATGGAAAAGACCGAAAAGTTCCGTTGGAACGGTAAGCTCTACGGCGTATGCGATAACAACTGCGCATTCCCTGACATTTTCTATTACAACAAGGCCCTCTTTAATAAAGCAGGTCTTGAAGACCCCAGAACACTTTACAATGAAGGCAAGTGGACTTGGGATAAGATATTTGAGCAGGGTCGCGAAGTAACCGATGCTTCTGATAATATCTATTATCTCGCATCCTTCTTCATTATCACCCAGACCTACGGCACTTCTTCCATCACTGTTGAAAACGGCAAGCCCGTTCTCAATCTTAAGCACCCCAATACCATTAAAGCTCTTAACCTCATTCAGAAGATTTATAATGGTAACGATGCTATCGGTCAGAAGGAAGATGGTTCCGACCATACAAAAGCATTTATCGAAGGCCGTAACTATGTTTACTTCGAGGAGTCCTCTAAGTATCCCGGCCTCGTTGCCAAGGTTAAGAAGTCCATGGCATTCAATAAGGATGTTAAGAATCTTGAAATCGTTCCAATTCCTCTTCCTGAAGAGAATACCTCTAAGGCATATCCTACAGGTTGGTACACCTCTATCTCTGCAGGTAACGGCTCTGACCCCCGTATAGCTCTTACATGGGCGGCTTTTGAAGCTACTTATAAGTCCAACTTTAAGGGTTCTAACGAGTATGATGCCGATGACCAGGCACTTCTCGATAAGATTATGGCCGGCAAGACCATTCCTAACCGTCACGGCGGTTTCTTTACATCTGACAGTAGTACCGTCTATCTCCACAACCCCATGATTGATAAGATTCGTAACGGCGAAGATATTTCCAAGGTTGTTGATGAATATGAGCCCCAGTATAAAGCTTGTATCGAAGAAATGACCGGTATTAAATTGAACTAATTTAATAGTCCGTACATTTGTACCTATGGGCAGGCAGAGCACCGCTCCGCCTGCCTTTTTAAGACCTTTTTTTGAGGAGGAATTTTATGAGTGAAATCAAACTTCCCGAGTGTCATTTGTTTAACGATAGCACTAACGATTATAATTTAGGCGAATTTGGCCTTCCTACAATGCTATCATCCGATGATAAAGGTATGAAGCTTATCAGTCTTTCGAATATCTTTGCAACACCTTCTTGGGCCCGCTTTATGATGCATTTGCGTCAGGTTATCGCAAAGGACCGTCGCGTTTTCTTTGTTGATGGTGTAGCAAGAATGGCAAGTATTAACTGGCTTCGTGACCATGTTCATGAAATGAAGGGATATAAGCATTGGGAGTACGATATCAAAAGTTATCTTGACTTCATGATAGAAAATCAGAGCGATGAAGGTTATTTTTATGAGATAACCGTTATTGAAACAAATATGCATTCGCAGATTTGTCCCTCTACAACTAAATTTATTAATGACCATCTTGCTCTTGTTCGCATCGAAATAGAAGCTGATGTTGAGTATCTTGTTGTTGAAGGCGCTTACACCGTATATAAGGCGACTGGTGACGAAGAATGGATTAGAAAGGTACTTCCTAAACTTGAAAAATCCATTGATTATATGACCAGCGCGCCTAAGCGCTGGGATGCTGAGCATGGTCTCTGTAAGCGTGCCTTTACTATGGATACCTGGGACTTTGCTTACGGTGCAGATTCAGCTAAAAACCGTGAAATCCACGAGGATACACCGATGTCAATTATGCACGGTGATAACTCGGGCGTATATCAGGCAATGACACAACTGGCTTGGCTTAATCGTCGTCTCGGCAATGAGGAGAAAGCATGTGAATGGGACGAAAGAGCCGCAAAACTTCGTGAAAACCTCATTAAGTATTGCTGGAACGGTAATTTTTTTACACATCAAGTACATTTAGGTCACGATGGTGCTGAAGGTGCTGATGAAACTAAGATTCTTTCACTTTCCAACTCATACGACATGAATCGCGGTGTTACAACACTTGAACAGAACGATAAAATAATTCGTGAATATAAAAGAAGAAGAGATACATTCCCCGCATTTGCTGAATGGTATTGTATCAATCCTCCTTATGAGCACTTTAAGGATGCCTACGGCAACGACCGCCCAAAAGATTATGTAAATGGCGGTATTTCTACTATGACTGCAGGTGAACTTGCTAAAGCCGCATTTATGAATGGCCATGAGGCATACGGTTGGGATATCATTAAGCGTGTTCGCGACCTTACTGCTAAGGTTGGAAGTATGTACTTCCTCTATGACCCCGAAACCGGTAATGATATTTCAGGTGGTCCTACAGGTTGGAGCGCAGGCGCAGTTATGGATGCCATTGATGCAGGTCTTGCAGGTATTGTCGATGACGGCATTTGCTTTAGTGATCTTAAATTTTCACCTCGTTGGGCTGTTACAGAACATAAAGAAATCCGCTATACCACGGGCTACGAGGTTTCAAAGACAATGGTACAGTCAAATTATTGGTATGATGGGGAAAAGATGACCTATGAACTCCGTTGCCCCTCAAAGCACGTTGACTGCCATATTCTCTTACCTGTTGGTAAAAAGTGCGATAAGGTTCTTCTGGATGGTGAAGAAATCACATTCAATAAAAGCCAAGTACTCAATTCGGAATACGTTGATTTCACATTTAATAAAGAGCCCATTCCCGTTATCCGCAACGAATGGATTCCTCTAAAATCTCAAGTGATTGAACTTGTCTTATCTGATAAGTAACAAATTTAAACAGCCGCAAATTTGCGGCTGTTTATTTTAATTTATCGATATTTTTTATAAAAGAGTAACATTTTTCCTTCAAAATTATATTATGTAATATCGGGAGGGAAAATTATGAGAAGATGCAATTTTAATAAGGGAATTGTTGGTGTAACCTTTGCGGTGGGCCTCCTCATTAGTTGCTTTTGCCCTCCGCGATTTTTGGTAGCAGTTTTGGCAGTTTGGGTAATAATTTTAGGTTTTTCTTGCTCGAAATAAGAATGGAGGCATTTTATGAAGGTAGTACTCATTAAAGGTCACGGTATCGTAGGCGGTTTATTAAGAATGATATTCGGTATAAAAAAACAAAATACATAAGGGCTGCTTCGGCAGCTCTTTTTCCTTCTTGATATTAAAATGTAAATATAGTATAATATATGTATATTTATATTTTGCTTTTAAGGTGTAACTGTATGGCTAAGAAGAAATGGATGAAATTTAGACATAAAGTAGTCAGAAACTTGGCTTTTTTGGTGCTTTATCCGTATTCCTATATTAAATATGGAATTAAGGTTAGAAAGTTTAAAGAGCAGGGGAAGCGCCCCTATTTAATTCTCTTTAATCATCAGACTGCTTTCGATCAATTTTTTGTTGGTATGGCTTTTAGGGGACCTGTTTATTATGTTGCCAGTGAAGATTTGTTTTCAATGGGTTGGGTTTCCCGTCTCATTAAATATGTTGTAGCGCCAATACCTATAAGAAAACAGACGACCGATGCTTCGGCTGTTATGAATTGCATTCGCTTGGCCCGCGAAGGTGGGACAATTGCATTAGCTCCCGAGGGCAACCGTACATATGATGGCAAACCTGTTTATATTAATCCTGCCATAGCACCTCTGGCAAAAAAATTGAAGTTGCCCATCGCCTTGTATAGAATTGAAGGCGGCTATGGTGTTCATCCAAGATGGAGTGATGTTGTTCGTAAAGGCAAAATGCGAGGTTATGTTTATAAGGTAATTGAGCCCGATGAATATAGGGAAATGTCCAATGAAGAATTATATTCTGTAATAAAGGAAGGTCTTGACGTCAACGAAGTTAAGGTTGACGGTGAATATTATCATAAAAATTCCGCAGAGTTTTTAGAAAGATTGGTTTATGTTTGTCCGTATTGTGACCTATCTACCTTTGTAAGCGACGGCAAAGTAGTTAAATGTCAAAAGTGCGGTCGCGAAATTGAACACCTTGATAATAAAAAACTTGATGGTGTTGGTTTTAAATTCCCGTTTAAATTCGTTGGAGATTGGTACGATTATCAATGTGATTTCATTAATAACCTTGATATTTCTCAGTTTTATGACTCGCCGGTTTATACCGATGAAATTACATTTTCTAAGGTTAATGTTTATAAAAACAAGAAAATATTAAATAAAAATATAAAGTTGTCACTTTATGGTAATAGGATTACCGTCGGAGATAAAATTTTTAATTTCGATGATGTAAATGCTATTACGATTTTAGGTAAAAACAAACTTAATATTTATACCAATGATGCGCTATATCAGATAAAAGGCGATAAGCGATTCAATGGTGTAAAATATATGAATTTTTATTTTAGATATAAGAATCTAAAGTCTGAAGACAAAAATAGAAAATTTTTGGGACTTTAAATTTGCTGTTGCCGAAACTTTAAAGATAAATAATTTATAAGCCGCCACACAAAATGGCGGCTTATATGTAAGGATTATTATGCAAAATTATCAATTACTTCTCGAAAAAGAACTTGAAAAAATTAAATATGAAGGTATTACTCCTAAATTATTATTGCATAGCTGTTGTGCGCCTTGCTCTAGTTATTGTCTAGAATATTTATCGAAATTTTTTGAAATTACTGTGCTATATTTCAATCCAAATATTGAAGACGATGAATATAATCGTAGATTAGAAGAGCAAAAACGATTAGTAGGGGAGTTAAAGACGAAAAATTCAATTTCCGTTATTGCCCCGAGTCATAATACCGATGAATTCTATTCCGCTATCAAGGGTTATGAAAAAGAAAAAGAGGGCGGAAAGCGGTGCGAAATCTGTTTTCGCTTGCGGCTTTCGGAAACGGCGAAATTTGCTAGGAAAAACGGTTTTGATTATTTTACAACAACTCTTTCTATTAGCCCGTTAAAAAACGCTACGCTACTTAATAGTATTGGTGAAGAATATTCCAAAGAGTTTGGAGTTAAGTATCTATTTTCGGATTTTAAGAAAAAAGGCGGATATTTGAGGTCTATTGAGTTATCAAAAGAATATTCTTTATATAGACAGGATTATTGTGGTTGTGTTTTTTCAAAAAGATAGATTTTGTTCATAATTTGTTAAAAAATCGTTGAAAAAACAAGTCGAATATGATAGAATACTATCATAAATTGTTTTTGGAGGTCTAATTTATGAGAGCTGACGGAAAAAGGCTTAAAAACATTGACCCTATGTATACGGTTGCCTCTTATATAATGAACAAGCGCACGGATTCCATGAATATGATAACGGTTGATATACCTGTGGCGCCTATTCAGAATTTTCTCAATGAAAAGCGAAAAGACGGTTTGAGTATCAGTCATATGGCGGTTATACTTGCGGCATATATAAGGGTTGTTTCAGAATTTCCCGAATTAAACAGATTTATTGTTAATAAAAAACCATATGCAAGAAATGAATTTGCTGTTGGTATGGTCGTTTTAAAAGCAGGGGATGCAGGACACGGTACAATGTCTAAAATGTATTTTGACTATAAAAATACCGTTTATGATGTAAATAATATTATAAATGAATATGTTGAGTCCAATAGATATGCGGCCGAAAATAATGGTACTGAAAAAATTATTAAATTCCTTTTGAGTGTACCCGGAATTTTGCCTATTGGTGTTGGATTATTCAAATTCTTAGATAAATTCGGTTTGTTACCTAAAGCAATTATTGATATGTCGCCATTCCATATGAGTTTGGGTATTTCAAATTTAGCGTCTATCAGAACTAATCATATTTACCACCATTGCTATGAGTTTGGTACAACCAGTGTATTTATAACAATGGGTAATACCCGCGAGGTGCCAAAACGCAAGGGCGATGAAATAGTTTTTGAAAAGTGTATGCCTTTAGGCGTTGTTATGGATGAAAGAATTGCTTCAGGCGCTTATTTTGCAATGGCCTTCAGGAGACTTAGTCACTATTTGCGCCATCCGGAACTACTTGAGATTCCGCCCGAAAAGATTACTCCTGACCCCGCTGTGAAAGTAAAAAAATAATACTTGATTTTATGTGCTGTTTGTTATACAATAGCCATTAGATAATTTTTTAACAAATGGAGGAAAATTAAATGTTGGTATCTGCAAAAGAAATGCTCAACAAAGCAAAGGCCGGCAAATATGCTGTAGGCCAATTTAACATCAATAATCTCGAATGGACTAAAGCCATTCTTCTTACCGCTCAGGAGCTCAACTCTCCCGTTATTCTCGGTGTTTCCGAGGGAGCAGGTAAATATATGTGTGGTTATACCACCGTTGTTGGCATGGTTAACGGTATGATTAATGAGCTTGGAATTACCGTTCCTGTTGCTCTTCACCTTGACCATGGCAGCTATGAAGGCGCAAAAGCTTGTATCGAAGCAGGTTTTTCATCTGTAATGTTTGATGGTTCTCATTATCCAATCGAAGAAAACATTGCAAAAACAAAGGAACTCGTAGCCATCTGTGATGAGTTAGGACTTTCTCTTGAAGCTGAAGTTGGCGCTATCGGTGGTGAAGAGGATGGTGTTGTTGGTAACGGCGAAGTTGCCGCCCCCGAAGAATGCAAAATGATTGCTGATTTAGGTGTTACTATGCTCGCAGCTGGTATCGGTAATATTCACGGTAAATACCCTGAAAACTGGTCTGGTCTTAGCTTCGATACTCTCGATTCCATTCAACAGCTTACAGGAACCATGCCTCTCGTTCTCCACGGCGGCACGGGTATCCCTGCTGATATGATTAAAAAGGCCATTTCTTTAGGTGTTTCTAAAATTAATGTAAATACCGAATGTCAGCTTGCTTTTGCAGAAGCTACCCGTAAATATATTGAAGAGGGTAAAGACCTCGCAGGCAAGGGATTTGACCCGCGTAAACTTCTTGCTCCCGGCGTTGAGGCAATTAAGGCCACTGTAAAGGAAAAAATGGAGCTTTTCGGTTCTGTTGGCAAGGCATAATTATTGGATTTAAACTTAATAAAAGGGCAGGGAAGTATCTCTGCTCTTTGTTTTTTATCTAGCATTGTTAAAAAAATCACAAAATACTTTAACGGAATGTAGTTTTTAGAAAAATGATTGACAAATATTTAACAATGCTATTGACTTTACAATAATGAATGAATATAATGGTAACAACATTTATGCCAACGGAGGTAATTATTATGGCAAGAGTTTATAATTTTAGTGCGGGTCCTTCTATGTTACCCGAGGAGGTTTTAAAAACCGCCGCTGATGAAATGATGGAGTTTGGTACTTCTGGTCAGTCAGTGATGGAGATGTCACACCGCAGCAAAGAGTATCAAGCAATTTTTGATGAAACCGAAGCAAATCTTCGTGAAGTAATGAATATTCCCGATAATTATAAGGTTCTTTTCTTGCAGGGTGGTGCTTCTACTCAATTTGCAATGATTCCTCTTAACCTTATGAATAAGAACAAAAAGGCAGACTTTATTATTACTGGTCAATGGGCTAATAAGGCATATAAGGAGGCCGCTCGTTACGGTGAAGCCCGTGCAGTTGCTTCTTCTGCGGATAAGACATATTCATATATTCCTAAAACAACTGCGGCTGATTTTGACCCTGAAGCCGATTTTGTTCATATTTGTATGAATAATACTATCTACGGTACCAAATATAATGAATTGCCCGAAACCGGCAATGTTCCTCTTGTAGCAGATATTTCAAGCTGCATTTTGTCCGAGCCCGTAGATGTTTCTAAATTTGGTATGCTTTATGCAGGAGCGCAGAAAAACGTTGCACCTGCAGGTGTTACCATCGTTATTATCCGCGAGGACCTTTTAGGCAATGCTATGGATTTCACTCCTACAATGCTTAATTATGTAACTCACGCTGAAAATGGTTCAATGTTTAATACTCCTCCTTGTTATTCGATTTATATCGCAGGTCTTACTTTAAAATGGATTAAAAAAATGGGCGGACTTGAAGCAATGAAGGAATATAACGAGAAGAAGGCAGCTGTTCTTTATAATTTCCTTGATAATAGCAAGTTGTTTAAAGGTACTGTTGTTCCTGAAGACCGTTCGCTTATGAATGTTCCTTTCGTTACAGGCAATGATGAGCTTGACGCAAAATTTGTTTCTGAGGCAAAGGCCGCAGGATTTGTTAATATTAAGGGTCACAGAAGCGTTGGCGGTATGAGAGCTTCTATCTATAATGCTATGCCCATTGAAGGCGTAGAAAAACTTGTTGAGTTTATGAAGAAATTTGAAGAGGAGAATCTTTGATGTTTAAGATTAAAACATATAATAAAATTTCTAAAAGCGGTTTAGAGGTTTTTGACGATAAGTATACTATAGGCGACGAGGTTGAAAATGCAGACGGCGCCAT
>JAZNWP010000018.1:0-5311 GCA_045593385.1 Acutalibacteraceae bacterium | reverse complement strand
AGTTATGCTTGTAACGACTATGATGAACATCATTGTAAAGAAAATAATTATTGTAGATACACCAAAGGAAAATAATAAATATGAAAAATATTATGCTTAAATGTGATTGTAATGCAGAAACATTAGTATTTTCTAAATGGAATTTTAATCATCCCGATATTATTGAAACAAATTATGAAATTAGCATTGAAGATTCATATTGCGGAAACAATAAAATGAATCGTTTTAAAAGAGCTTGGTATGCTTTTTGGGGAAAGCCTATTGTATATACAAGTATTTATAAAAGTACTGAACAAGGTAAAGAAGAATTAAAGCAATGGCTAAAAGACTGTTTAGATGAATTGGAGGAATAAAGTATGATTTCACCAGAAGCAGTGGGAAAAGCTTTAAAATCAATAAGTGCTAAACTCGCAGAAGATATGAAGCGTCGAGAAGCTAATGATTATATCTTTACAGTTCAGATTAACTGTACTTTTCCTCAATATCATCATCATAGTACTTCAGATTCAATAAAAACTATACCTAAGCATACTCTTAGAGGCTCTTATATTTTTACTTCTAAGATGCCAAGAGAAGAAATTAAAGAAAAAATTTGGGAAGTGGAAGAAACTCTAATTAAAACTTACGAAACAGAAATAATGAAAAGATATGGAGTAAAATATAGTCGTTTGTTAAAACGAAGAATAGAATATGAATTGGAGATAGAAAAAAGATAAACAATGATATATATAGAAGATTATATGAATTCTCGCCCTAATTGGCGTGAAGAGTTTGCGGCCGCGCCTTATTTTATCAAAGTAAAAGAAGACGGCGAATATATTCTGCTACAATACTCGCAGCTTGAATCAGACTTCTCGAATGAGATGGTTCAACAAGCAAGAGGTATCATCCTACGTAATACTGTCATAGCAGAAGAAGTTGGTGAAGAATGGACATGTGTATGTAGACCTTTTAATAAATTTCATAATATTCAAGAAGACCTCGCCGCACCGATTGATTGGACAACTGCTTGTGTCCAAGAGAAGATAGATGGTTCGCTTATGAAACTATGGTATGACCTTGGAAGATGGCATCTATCTACTAATGGTTGCGTTGATGCCTTTAAAGCTATGCTTGGAGATACTGATGTATCTTTTGGAGATATATTTTTGCGCGCGGCGGGTGTCCGTTCGATTAACGAGTTTGCGGCGCGATTTGACCCCGACTATACTTATCTTTTTGAGCTAACCTCTCCGGAGACTCGTCTTGTTATTCCGTATGATGATGGTGTATATTTCCTTGCAAAGAAGGAGACCTTCACCGGGAATGAGGCTAAAATCCCGATCAACGAACTGCCTCCTTCAGTAAAGCATCCTCGTCTGTACCCTATAAGCGACCCCAATGGCGCCATAGAGGCGGCGGCCGCAATGACCCAAGATGAAGAGGGCTTCGTAGTCGTAGACGCCAACCTCAACCGTGTAAAAATCAAATCCCTCGCTTGGCTAGAGGCACATCGAGCCTATAATAACGGCAATGTCTCTATCCGCACTCTTATCGACTTCATCCGGGAGGAGAAAATCGACGACCTGCTCGCACTAGCTCCTTCTTATCGTGAAAAAGTCGAGGATATTAAAAAATTTTTAAGTATATATCAAGATGCTCTTGACCACGCTATTAATCACTACTATTGGTGGAAGAAAGAACATCCCGAGGCAACTGCCGCGGAAGAGGCAATTTATATTTCCCTAAAGCATCATTCAGATTTCGTGTTTAAATATTTAAAACGAGATATGTCGTCGCATGATTATATCTACAGTTATCTAAAAACCTGTACTCTTGTAGATTTATATAAAGCATATAAAGGAGAAAAATTATAATGTTATTTTTTATTTTTGTATTTTTAGTTGTTTTTTTATTAACAGCTTACTTTGTCGTAGATAAAAATGCTGTTAGAGAACCTTGGAGCGGAAAAGATAATCGTACAAAATTTCAAAAATTTTGTTATAATCTAAGAAACTCAGAGCCTATGTGTATCTTTTGGGGAGCTACTCTTGTGACTTCTATTATATGCTTAGTAATTTCTATCATTTTCTTTGGAATTAATTATATTGGTGCCACATCTTACAAGGCTTCACTGCTTGAAGAACAGCGTATTTTAACTTATCAAATCGAAAATAAATTCTATGAAAATGATATTGAATATGGTAAAAATGAATTATTTCGAGATATAACAGAATTTAATACGCTTATTCTAAAGGGTAGAGAATTAACTAAAGACTTTTGGGTAGGTATCTATGAACCTAACATTTATGATGATATTCCTCTTGTAGAATTGCCCATCGTAGAAGCTTCTTGATTGAAGCTTCTCTTACATAGTAAATAAGAAAGGAATTAAAATATGGAAGATTATAAATGTCTTTTGTGTAAAGCCCCTATTAAAGATAAATATGGACTTTGCAAAGCTTGTCAAATTAAAGGTGGAAAAGAGCGAGATGCATATATTAAATATATAAAGGAGAAAGAACAAAATGAAGCATAACAAATTCATCTTTTGGTTGCTATCACTCACTTGGGGACTCCCTATGACACTCGTAGGAGCGGTCGCCGCATTATTTCTTATGTTAAAAAGTTATGTGCCCACTCGCTGGGAACCATGTTGGGTGTTCGTAATAGGAGAGAGATGGGGAGGAATTAGTCTTGGCCCAGTAATTATTGTATCAAAAACTGTAAAGCCTCAAACAATTAACCATGAAGTTGGTCATGCTTTGCAGAATTGTCTATGGGGCCCTTTATTTCCCTTTGTAATTGCCATTCCTTCTGCTATTCGATATCAATTAAGAGAACGGAAAGAATTTAAAGATAAAATTAAATTTTCTATAATATTTGATATTGCTTTGATTATATTTAGTATTATTTCTTTAATTTTACTTTTCTTTAATATAAAATCAATTATTACTTTACTTTTAACTTTTATTGAGGGTTATCTAATAGGTATTGTCTCTTGGCTTACTTGGAAAGAAATTCCTAAATATACAATTATACAACCTTCTTATGATGATATTTGGTTTGAAGGACAAGCAACTCGATGGGGTATTGAGTTTATGGATAATGAGGATAATAATGACTAAAAAAGGAATTTGTATTGCTACTAAAAATAAAGCTTTTGCGTATAAGTTTAAAAAAGTATTAGAAGAAAAAACAAATGTAAAATGGGCAGATGGTTCTTTACCGACTCAAATAGATATTGAATATGAAATATTTTATATTGAACCTAACCCTTATAATAAACTTAACATTATGACTGGTACTACTTATGAAGATTTAATAAGATATGATCTTTTTAAAGAATTAGCAGAAGGAGAATATGATATTTATGTTTTATAAGGTCTTGAAAAAGACCTTATTTGCTTTTACATAAAAAATATGATATAATTATTATAGTAAATAAGAAAGGAAGAAATTATGAAACGAAAAGTAATTAATTCATTTGAAGGCGAGTATGAATTTCTTAGTAATTTTTACCCAAGTGAAATTAATATAGATGGAATCAAGTATCCAACAGTAGAACACGCTTTTCAAGCAATGAAGGTGATCGATACTGAAGTTCGGCTTAAAATTGCGGCCGCACCTACCCCCGGTCAAGCTAAGCGGATGGGTCGTTCAGTGAACCTTCGTCCAGATTGGGAACAAGTAAAAATGGCTGTAATGCAAATTTGTCTACAGAAAAAATTTGATATTCCCGAACTCCGAGAAAAATTGCTTGCAACAGAAAATGCTGAATTAATTGAAGGAAATACATGGCATGACAATTGCTGGGGTTCTTGCCATTGCTCTAAATGCGGAAACAAAGGAGCAAACTGGCTTGGTAAACTTCTTATGAATCGTAGGGCCATGTTAAAAACTAAGGAGGATAATTAATATGCCTAATAAAATTTTAATTGTTGTAGATGCACAAATTGACTTTGTATCCGGTTGTCTCGGTACCCCGGAGGCAAAGCAAAGCCTTTCTGCAGTCGCCGCAAAAATTAAAAAATATAGAGATGCAGGCCATGCCGTTCTTTTCACTCGCGATACCCATCAAGAGAATTACCTCGATACTGCCGAAGGAAAGAAGCTCCCTGTACCCCATTGTATTGAAGGCACTCCCGGTTGGGAAATCGAGTCTTCTCTCTGCTATGAGGGTATGATGTGTTTGGATAAAAGTACATTTGGTAGTATCGACCTACCTCACTATCTCGCTTCTTATGACGAGATTGAGTTCGTAGGCTACTGTACAGATATCTGCGTAGTATCAAATGTATTGCTCGCCAAGGCTCACTATCCCGAAAAAAGAATCGTAGTTGATTCCACCTGTTGTGCCGGCGTTACGCCCGAAACGCACGAAGCTGCTCTTACTACCATGAGAAGTTGCCAAATTGAGGTAATCTAAAATATGATTAAAATTGAAAATACTTGTACTATTTTGGAACTTGATAAATTTCCTGATGGTACTTTGCATATTACTAATATGCCTATTATTCCAAAAGTAGATGATAAAGTTGTGTTTGAATGGCATTATGAAAATGATGCAGAATTATTTGCATTAATTTGCGCTCGCCGCCATTACGGAAACATGGACGCGGTGTTGTATCTGCCCTATGTACCCCACGCGCGGATGGACCGAGTCAAAGTGGAAACTGATGTGTTTACACTTAAATACTTTTGTGAAATTATCAACTCGCTTAATTTTAAACAGGTCATTGTGGTTGACCCTCACAGCAACGTAACACCCGCCCTTCTTGATAGAGTAATTATCTATGACATTAAGGAAGAAGTAGATATTGCCATTCGAGAGTCCGGCGCGGAGGTCCTATTCTTCCCTGATGAAGGAGCTATGAAGCGCTATGCAGGTGATCATAAATTACCTTATGCTTTTGGTATTAAGAAACGCAATTGGGAGACAGGAAAAATTGAAGGTCTCGATATTATGAACGAAGAAACTATCAAAGGTAAACGAGTACTCATCGTTGATGATATCTGTAGTCGAGGTGGTACGTTTTATCACTCTGCCAACGCGCTCCATAAAGCGGGCGCCGCAAATATTGAACTATTTGTTACCCATCTCGAAGAAACCGTTCTTGAGGGCGAGATGTGGCTGGGTATGGAGTTGGGTACTAGTCCGGTTAAACGAATTTATACCGCCAATCCCTTGTTCAATTTAGACAAATATAAAAATACTATTGATAATAAAATTGTTCAAGTAAAACTTTAATAATTAAAATAATATCCTCTATTCAAGATAATAGAGGATATTTTGTTTTTTATAAAAAAATATGTTATAATATTTATAGAA
>JAZNWP010000017.1:0-3449 GCA_045593385.1 Acutalibacteraceae bacterium | reverse complement strand
GATATCGACTTCTGCTATGAAAGACGTTCAGAGGTTATTGACTATGTAATCAATAAATACGGAAAAGATAAGGTATCTCAGATTATCACTTTTGGAACGCTGGGTGCAAAGCAGGCTATACGTGATGTGGGCAGAGCTCTTGCTATACCTTACAATGATGCAGATAAAATAGCAAAGCTGGTGCCTCACGGCATAAATGTTACTATCGAAAGTGCTTTGGAAAGTAATAAAGAACTAAAAGGACTATATGAAGAAAATGAAAGTGTAAAGCAGATTATAGATATAGCTTTAAAAGTAGAGGGGCTTCCGCGCCATGCGTCTACTCATGCCGCCGGTGTTGTTGTAACAAACAAGCCTATAATGGAATATGTTCCTCTTTATAAAAGCGATGATGTTGTTTCCACTCAGTTTACTATGACCACTTTGGAAGAACTGGGGCTTCTTAAGATGGATTTTTTAGGTTTGAGAAATCTTACCGTTATAAACGATACCGTTAGAATAGTAAAGGAAAACAGCGGTGTTGAGATAGATATGGATGAAATTGATTATGACGATAAAAAGGTTTACAGCCTGTTTTGCAGAGGGGAAACTGACGGAGTATTTCAGTTTGAAAGTAACGGAATGAGAAAGTTTATACGTGAATTCAAACCAAACTGTCTGGAAGACTTAATACTTGCTGTGTCAATATACCGTCCTGGTCCCATGCAGGAGATACCTAAGCTTATTAAGAACAAGGAAAATGAAGCTGAAATAACCTATGACCATAAAATGCTTGAGGATATTTTGTTTGTAACGTACGGATGTATGGTGTATCAGGAACAGGTTATGGAAATTTTTAAAAAGCTTGCCGGATACACTCTTGGAAAAGCTGACATTGTAAGACGTGCGATGTCAAAGAAGAAAATAGATGTTCTTAATAAAGAAGAAGCAATTTTTATAGAGGGTTGTAAGAATAACCAGATAGATGAAAAAACATCAAAAATAATATTTGAAAAAATAAAAGAGTTTGCAAAATATGCATTTAATAAATCCCATGCTGCGTGCTATGCCTATGTGGCTTATCAGACCGCCTATCTTAAATATTATTTTAAAGCTGAATTTATGGCGGCACTTTTAACAAGCTTTACTGAAAATCAGAATAAGGTAATAGAATATATAAAAACCTGTGATTTGCTTGGAATCAAGGTCCTTCCGCCATCGGTAAACAGCAGCAATGTAAAGTTCACAGCTAAGAACGGCAATATTATATTTGGCCTTAATGCTGTTAAAAACGTAGGCTATAATACGGCTGCTGAAATTGTGGATGAAAGAATCAAAAGAGGAAAATTCAACGATTTTGAAGAATTTGTAGTAAGAATGTTGGGTAGGGAGCTTAATAAGCGTGCTATAGAAAGTCTTATAAAAGCAGGTGCTTTTGATGAATTCGGGGACAGAATGGATATGCTGAAGACCTTTGAAATTACTATTGATTATTATCTTAATCAGCAGAAGAATAACGTTCCGGGACAGCTTAATCTCTTTGATACGGGCTTTGAAGGAAAGCTTAATGAAAAATCTTTACCATATGTAACCAAAAAATACGAGAACGCTACCAATATGGGTGCAAGCCTTAAAATGGAAAAGGAAGTTCTCGGTGTATATCTGTCATCTCATCCTCTTAAGGAGTTTGAAGAATATATTAAAGTGGTAGCTGACACTTACAGCTGGGAAGTTTCGAATGCTTTAGAGGAAGAGGAAAGGCTTAAGGACGGAAGCACTGTAACAATGGTAGGTATTATACAGAATAAAAACATAAGAACTACGAAAAAAGGGCAACAAATGGCGACCTTTATCCTTGAAGACATGTATGGAAGTGTAAATGTAATTGTTTTCCCTAAGAAGTTCGATGAATATTCAACTTATATAACCGAAGATAATATTGTTGTATTAAAGGGAACAGTTATAATAAATGAAGATGAACCTCCTAAAGTGAGCTTGCAGGAAATATCTTTGTTTAATTTAAATGCGGTAACCCAGAAATTGTATATTAAAATAGAAGATAATAATCTGCTCTCGGAAATAAAGCAGATATTAAATGAACACAACGGAAACACGCCTGTATATGTATATTTTGCCAAAGAAAAGAAGAATACCATTACTAAGAAGTCTATGTGGGTAACCTTAAGTAAAACTTTGATTGGCAGATTGAGAAAAATTCTGGGGGACGAAAACGTAGTAATTGTATAATATATATACATTAATATATATGCAAAAATATAGTATGAAAAATAATTAAAAAAATTTTAAAAAACATATTGACAAACGAAAACCCAGGTGATATAATGTAAAAGCTGCTGAAGAGAAGGGTAAAACCTCACTCAAAAAAAATTGAAAAAACTTAATAAAAAGTATTGACAAATAGAAAAGCAGCTGATATAATATAATAGTTGTCGCCCGAAAGCCGGTCAGCAAAAACTTTGAAAAAAGTTGTAAAAAAGTGTTGACAAAAGGAGATAAGGGTGATATAATGAAATTCCACCGCTTACGAGCGGAGGAAACGGTCTTTGAAAATTAAACAATATGATGGTCCTTGAAATTTAATGAGTTTAAATGAACCAAGGTAATAAGGAAATGCAAAGCTAATAGCTAGCAGAACTAAGTCAGAAATTTATTGAACGATTAATAAATAATTTTATTAAGAGTTTGATCCTGGCTCAGGACGAACGCTGGCGGCGTGCCTAACACATGCAAGTCGAGCGAGAATCTTATGAATGATCCTTCGGGTGAATGAATAAGAGGAGAGCGGCGGACGGGTGAGTAACGCGTGAGTAATCTGCCTTAAGGAGGGGGATAACACAGAGAAATCTGTGCTAATACCGCATAACATATTTCTTTCGCATGTTAGAAATATCAAAACTGAGGTGCCTTAAGATGAGCTCGCGTCCGATTAACTAGTTGGCGGGGTAATGGCCCACCAAGGTTACGATCGGTAGCCGGACTGAGAGGTTGAACGGCCACATTGGAACTGAGATACGGTCCAGACTCCTACGGGAGGCAGCAGTGGGGGATATTGCGCAATGGGGGAAACCCTGACGCAGCAACGCCGCGTGAAGGAAGAAGGTCTTCGGATTGTAAACTTTTGTCTTTTGGGAAGATAATGACGGTACCAAAGGAGGAAGCCACGGCTAACTACGTGCCAGCAGCCGCGGTAATACGTAGGTGGCGAGCGTTGTCCGGAATTACTGGGTGTAAAGGGCGTGTAGGCGGGTTTTCAAGTCAGATGTGAAATACCGAAGCTTAACTTCGGGGCTGCATTTGAAACTGAGAATCTTGAGTGCAGGAGAGGAAAGCGGAATTCCTAGTGTAGCGGTGAAATGCGTAGATATTAGGAGGAACACCAGTGGCGAAGGCGGCTTTCTGGACTGTAACTGACGCTGAGGCGCGAAAGCGTGGGGAGCAAACAGGATTAG
>JAZNWP010000016.1:0-3467 GCA_045593385.1 Acutalibacteraceae bacterium | reverse complement strand
CATCAGAGAGTTTCAACTCTAAAATCAAGGCTTTCAGAGCACAGTTCAGAGGGGTAAAAGATAAAGATTTTTTCCTTTTTAGACTGGCAAAATTATATGCGTAAAAATGAAATCCCTCAACTTTTTACGTTGAGCCATTTTTTTGAATTTTTAATATAAAAACGCTGGCGAAACTAAACTGTATATCGCAAAACACTTTTACGACCTCTACAGAAATGATTTTGAAATAATTCCATTACCTTTGCACTATATTTAGAAATAATAGCCTAATAATAAAGGACAACTAACCATTATGGCAAAGAAAGAGGTTAAAACAGACTTGTGGGTATATGAATTGTTGAATGAAGCAGATATTCATTTAACACCACAGGGCTGTGATATATTGGAGATTAACGAAGCCTTGAAAACGGCATCTAAATCGGGAACGGGGAATGTTGGTTATCCCGAATATTGCGGTGTCGTCAAGGATTTCATTATCGTTATCGAGGATAAAGCAGCTCTCGAAAAACACTTGTGTAGGGATAGCAAGAATCTAATATCACAAGAAGTAAAAGCTGTTAAGGACTATGCCGTAAATGGAGCATTATTTTACGGATTGCATTTAGCACAAAATACATCTTATCATAAGGTTTTGGCATTTGGTGTATCTGGTAATGCCAAAAGACATAAGATAACTCCTATCTTCATCAATGAGCGAGGCGATTATCAAGAATTGCAAGATGTGGAAACATTCATATCATTCAACGAAAGCAACATTGATGAGTTCTATTTGAAAGAGGTTCTAAAAGAGGAAACCGATGTAGAAAAGACAACTGCTGAAATTCTAAAAGATGCTGAGAAGCTACATAATGATTTACGAAATTATGGCAATCTTACGACTGAGCAGAAGCCTTTGATTGTATCAGGTATAATGTTGGCTCTTCGTGAAATAGAGTTCAAGACATTTTCAATAGAAACCCTTATTGGTGATTCTGTCAATACAGATGGTCAAAAGATTTATAATGCTATAAAGACTAATTTATCACGTGCAAATGTAACTCCTGACACCAAGAGAGATAAATTGTTGAGCCAGTTCTCTGTAATTAAAGATACTACCAAAATCAATGAGATTGATGAAACATTAGGTAAAACCCCATTAAAGCATTATACCGAATTTCTCTATAAGAGCATTTACAAAAATATCAGATACCAAAACTCTGCGGAAGATTATTTGGGTCGCTTCTATGGAGAGTTTATGTCATATTCGGGTGGTGACGGACAAACACTCGGAATTGTGCTTACTCCTAAACACATTACCGAATTGTTCTGCGAGTTAGCCCAATTGAAACCAACGGATAAGGTTTTTGACCCCTGTTGCGGAACTGCGGGTTTTCTTATTGCAGCAATGCACAAAATGGTAAAGGCAACAGATGATGAAGTGCAAAGAAGAAGCATCAGACGCGACCAATTGTTTGGTATCGAGTTGCAACCATATATGTTTACCATTGCCACAACAAATATGATATTAAGAGGCGATGGCAAGAGCAATCTACAAAATTTGGATTTCTTAAAGCAGAATACGAGCCAATTACAACTGAAAGGCTGTACGGTTGGTATGATGAATCCTCCATACTCACAAGGTTCAAAGGATAATCCAAGCCTATATGAGATTAGTTTTACCGAGCACCTCCTTGATTCACTTACTGAGGGTGCAAGGGCAATTGTGATTATACCGCAATCTTCCGTTACAGGCAAGAGTAAAGAAGAACAGAATATTAAGAATAATATTTTGAAGCATCACACGTTAGAGGGCGTTATTACTTTGAATAAGAATACTTTTTATCGTGTTGGCACAAATCCTTGTATTGCTGTGTTTACGGCTGGCATTCCACACGATAAAAACCATCTATGTAAATTTATCAACTTTGAGGATGACGGCTTTGAAGTAAGTAAACACATTGGTTTGGAAGAAACTGCGAGTGCAAAGGATAAACGACAGCATTTGCTCGATGTGTGGTTTGGAAGAATAGAATCGGAAACTAAGTTCTGCGTAGAAACAACCATCGAAGCCGATGATGAGTGGTTACACGCTTTCTATTATTTCAATGATGAGATACCTACCGAAAAGGATTTTGAAAACACAATGGCGGATTATCTGACATTTGAATTCAATATGCTAACACACGGTAGAGGATATTTGTTTGAAGAAACCCAAACAGAGAACTAAGATGAATAACTTATCAATAACTAACAAAAAATGGAAAGAATTCTTCCTTGAAGATGTTGTTTCCATAAATGGAGGGAAACGCCTCACAAAGGCTGATATGGAGTTAGGTGATATGCCTTTCATCGGTGCTTCTGAAATGAACAATGGTATAACAGCATTCACTTGTTCCACGAATGATAGCCTTGATAGTAATGTGTTAGGAGTGAATTATAATGGAAGTGTCGGATTTTCGTTTTATCACCCTTACAAGGCAATATTCTCCGATGATGTTAAGAGAGTTAAGTGGTTGGATTCATCACGCAATAATAGATATACATTGCTATTCCTCTCTTCAATGATAGGACAGCAGAAATGTAAATTTGCGTATGGATATAAATTTAACGCTCAACGAATGAAAAGACAAAAAATACTCTTACCAGTATGTGCAGACGGTACAATTGATTGGCTATTTATGGAAGAGTATATGCGATTAAAAGAAAGACAAGTATTAAAACTTACAATTGACAAACTATGCAAACGATTGATTGCCAACGAGTTAATAGGGGGGTAAATCGCTCCACTCTAATTGGAAAGAATTTGTATTTGGTGACGAATTTTCAATTGAATCGACTCAAAGCGGCATAGACAAAAATAAACTGATAAAAGAACAAGGGAATATTCCATATGTTACTCGTACAGATGTGACAAATGGAATAGATATGTTCATTTGTGAGCAGTCTTCTAAATATAAGGTTGATGAGGGTAATGTCATAACAATAGGCTTGGATACACAAACCGTCTTCTATCAGCCCTCATCATTTTATACAGGTCAAAATATACAGGTAATTAGGCATAAAGAACTTGATAGATACAATGCTCAATTTTTAATTGTTGCTATCAAGAAACTTGTAAATAAATTTAGTTGGGGAAGTTATGGAGCAACCTTAACAAGACTAAGAAAGAGTAAGATTTACCTACCTGTTAATTCGAGTGGGAATATAGATTTTCAATTTATGTCTTCATTTATGAAGCAGATAGAAACAGATATACTCGGCACTACTCTCGCAACTTTCCAAAATAGACTAAAAGATAATAGATTGAGTATCAGTAAATTTGGGGGGGGTAATTTGGAATGAGTTCTATATCAGAGATTTATTCCCAAGAATGGAAGTTGGCAAATCAAAAGGGCTTAACCATTTGGAGAAGGACGATTTTGGTATAAGTTACTTAGGGGCAACAAACTTAAACAACGGGGTATTATGCTTTGTTAAAGCCGTTGATA
>JAZNWP010000015.1:0-47047 GCA_045593385.1 Acutalibacteraceae bacterium | reverse complement strand
GCATTGTTTGTGTTACAGTTTTCATGACGAATGGTTTATCCTCCTGTACGTTTTGATTCAGCAACTTAACTGTAACACAGGATTTTCCATTCGTCACTCTTTTTTATTACCTACTGTAACACATCTATTGTAAACCTACAGCAATTTTGCCCGTTATTTTAACTTTTAATATTGACAAATTTAAAAAGTATGGTATAATAATTTTTGCGTTATGAATATAGCGTACGGACCAATAGCTCAGTTGGTTAGAGCAACCGGCTCATAACCGGTCGGTCCGGGGTTCGAGTCCCTGTTGGTCCACCAAAAAAATAAAACCACCCATCTGGGTGGTTTTATTTTTTTTATGTTCCAAACCAACAGGGACTCGAACAAGGAGGGAGCGAAGCGGAAGAAAAGCGTTCGGGGAACGGTTTTCGCCGACGTGGGCAAGCCGCTTGCGGCGCGATAGCGCACGGTAGTGCGCGGAAAAGTCCCGTAGTTTTTGATGACCCATCTGGGTGGTTTTATTTTTTGGTGCACTTAACAACAGGGACTCGAACAAGGGCGGTTTGTCGTAAAATTCAGTTTACCAAACTTTTTCCTTGTATTTACGATTGAATCATATTATAATAATTAAGATAAATATTCCTAATAAATCATAGGAGTTGAGAGTATGAATTATTTCTTGCGTTTTAAGGATGGCAAACCCAAAGCACTTTCTTTCAGTTATGATGATGGCGTGAGCGATGATATCCGCCTTGTTGAAATGTTCAATAAGTATGGCTTAAAGGGTACATTCAATGTAAACAGCAATCTTTTTTCTCAGTCCGCTCATTTATCTGCTGAGGTTATTCGTGATTTATATTTAAAGGACGGTCACGAACTTGCTTGTCACGGCTTAAATCATCCATTTCTCGAAAAACTTGCCGATAACTTGGCTTTATATGAGGTTATGGAGGATAGACGCCGCCTTGAAGAACTTACAGGCACCATAATTCACGGTCTTGCTTATCCTTACGGCACTACAAGTGACCGTACCGTAGAGCTTTTAAAGGCCGCAGGAATTTTTTATGCCCGTACTATAAATAATTCCAATAACTTTGATATTCCTACCGAGTGGCTCAAAATGAGGCCTACTTGTCATCACGACAGTCAAAACATTTTTGACTTAATTGATGACTTTTTATCCCGTGATATGCATAGAATAGGTTTAGGTAACAATGATGGCTTATTCTTTAATATCTGGGGTCATTCCTATGAGTTTGGTCGCAATAATAATTGGGAGCATATGGAGAAGGTGTGTGAAGTTCTTTCGGGTCACAATGAGGTTTGGTATGCTACCAATATGGAGGTTTACAGATACGTTGACGCCTTCCGTGCCCTTGAGTTTTCTATGGACCATAGCTTAGTTTATAACCCTTCTACCATTGATGTTTGGTTTGAAATGAGAGAAACTCCCTATAGCCCTCTTAAACTTGTTTGCGTTAAGGGCGGAGAAACAGTTTCTCTTAAGGAGGCATAATTTTGCAACTGGATTTTCAGTTCTTTTTTAGCAGTATACTTTTAGGCGTCGGTCTTGCTATGGATGCATTTTCAGTTTCTATGGCAAATGGACTCAATGAGCCATCAATGAAACGCCCTAAAATGTGTATTGTTGCAGGTGTGTTCGCTTTTCTGCAGGCGCTGATGCCAATGCTTGGTTGGATTTGTGTTCATACTATCGTCGAAAAATTTAAAGCGGCCGAAAAATTTATTCCATATATTGCTTTGGCACTTCTCTTGTTTATCGGCGTTAAAATGATTTATGATAGTGTCAGAGGGTGCGAGGAAGAGGAGTGTACGGCGCTTGGTTTCGGCGCTCTCACTGTGCAAGGAATAGCCACCTCGATAGACGCATTATCTGTTGGGTTTAATATTGAAAAATATAATGCTGTAAGCGCTATTATTTGCTCTCTTATAATCGCAGCAGTAACCTTTATAATTTGTTATATTGGTATTATAATCGGTAAAAAATGCGGTACAGCGCTTTCGGGTAGAGCTCAGATTTTTGGCGGAATTATTCTTATAATTATAGGAATTGAAATATTTATAACAGGTATTATATAAAATAAAACGCGTTGAGAATTTCTCAACGCGTTTTTAAATTGATTAAATCTTAAACAGCAAATCGCCGTAGCTTGGGTATGGCCAATATTCTCTTGATGTTACCTCTTCGCATTCATCGGCGCATTTTCTGATATTTTCCATAAGGAATAAAACTTCATCATGGTATATCTTAGCGCTTTCGAGAAGACCGCTTGTAGAAACAGCTTTTTCTACTGCCTTTTCAAGCATACCAACAAACTTATAAATATTAGCGTTATTAGAATTAAGAGATTTTGCAATATCCATCTCAATACTATTTCCCTTAATTCCCGCGGAAGACTTTTTATTTGCCTCATCGCAAAGCGCAGAAACATAACGGCTGACAGCGGGAATAATATCTCTTTTAACCATTTCAATAAGGGTAAGGGCTTCAATATGAAGAATCTTGCAGTAGTTTTCAAGGGCAATATCACTGCGGCAGTTGATTTCCGTGCGGTTTAAAACGCCGTGGTGTTCAAACATTGAAACATTTTCACTGCTTCTAAAAAGGGGAATAGCGTCAACAGTACTGCGAAGATTTAAAAGGCCGCGCTTGGAAGCTTCTTTTTCCCATTCCTTAGAATATCCGTCACCGTCAAAGAGAATTCGTTTATGGTTTTTAACGGTTTCTCTGATAATAGAGGTGATTTCTTCTTCGCGGTTTTCGGATTTCTCGAGGCGGTCGGCAAATTCCTCAAAAACATCGGCAACCATAGTGTTAATCATAACATTGGTTTCGGATATTGAAGCCGAAGAGCCGAGCATACGGAACTCGAATTTATTACCTGTAAATGCGAAGGGGGAGGTACGGTTTCTATCCGTATTATCCTTGCGGATATAGGGGATAGTTTCGGTGCCTACCGTCATCTTAATACGCTTGGAATCATCGTGATGAACGCCGTTTTCAATATCGTAAAGAATATTGGTGAGTTCTTCGCCTAAATACATTGAAACAATAGCGGGAGGCGCCTCGTCTGCGCCAAGTCGGTGGTCGTTACCTGCCGAGGCAATAGCAATGCGAAGTAAATCCTGATGCTTGTCCACCGCCTTCATAACTGCGGCAAGGCAGATTAAGAAGACCTTGTTTTCACTGGGGGTTTTACCCGGCTTAAAGAGGTTAACGCCCGTATTGGTGGAAAGTGACCAGTTGTTGTGTTTGCCCGAGCCGTTAACGCCGTCAAAGGGCTTTTCGTGCAAAAGACAAACAAGACCGTGACGGTCTGCCACCTTCTTCATCATTTCCATAGTAAGCTGATTATGGTCGGCGGCTATATTGGTGGTGGTAAATACGGGAGCAAGCTCGTGCTGAGCGGGAGCCGCCTCGTTATGCTCGGTTTTGGCAAGAACACCAAGTTTCCAAAGTTCCTCATCAAGTTCTCTCATAAATGCGGCAACGCGGGGTTTGATAACGCCGAAATAATGGTCGTTCATTTCCTGACCTTTTGGTGGCTTTGCGCCAAGGAGTGTTCTTCCGCAGAACATAAGGTCGGGGCGCTTGCCGAAAAGCTTTTTATCTATAAGGAAATATTCCTGCTCGGGACCAAGTGTAACATCAATATGTTCAACATCCGTAAGACCTAAAAGCTTAACAAGACGAAGGGCTTGTTTGTTTATAGCATCCATACTGCGAAGCAGAGGGGTCTTCTGGTCAAGGGCCTCACCGCCGTAAGAACAGAATGCGGTGGGAACACAAAGGGTGTTATCCTTAACAAAAGCGAAGGAACTGGGGTCCCAAGCGGTATAACCTCTTGCCTCAAAGGTGGCGCGAAGGCCGCCTGAAGGGAAGGAGGATGCATCGGGTTCACCCTTAATGAGTTCCTTTCCAGAAAATTCCATTATGATATGTCCGTCATCAGTGGGGGCAATAAAGCTATCGTGCTTCTCTGCGGTGATACCCGTCATGGGTTGGAACCAATGGGAGAAATGGGTAGCGCCCTTTTCGATGGCCCAATCCTTCATAGCATTTGCTACGGTATCGGCAACACTGCGGTCAATACCTTTGCCGAGAGCCACTGCCTCACGGAGTTTTTTATATGTATCTTCGGGTAAACGCTCTTTCATAACCGAGTCGTTAAACACCATACTGCCGAACAATTCTTTTATATTGTTCAAAAATATCAACACCTTAATAAATAATATACAATTATATGTAAATTACCCCGATTTGTCAATCAAAGGGGGGCAAATCCTTAAAATAAAATATAAAAACACTTAAAATCTTTAAAAAATTAACAAATTGGGACAAAAACTTAATAAAATTAAGTGAAACTATTTATATGTTAAGGGTTTATATTAATTTCACATAATAAAATTATGCAAAATCAATTAACAAAGAAAACTCGTGTACTCATAGTTTTAAGATACGAAGGCCATTTATAATAGTCGGGTACCGTAAGGTCGGTATATGAATTTTCGAATATATTTATAAGCTCATCACGGGTAATTCCGTTTTCACCGATATTCTCAAAAAAGGATAGCAGTATCTGTTTCCTGATATGAGTAATATAGGTAGAGTAGGCAAGAAGTTCATTTACCTGAACTCCCGTATACCGCATAGGCGCATCATCGATAGTAAGTTCAACTCCACCCGAAATATCCACCGCCACTCGTACGGTATCGCTGGTGATATCGACATTATAATCGGTAGGAAAACCGTATTTTTCGGCGCTTTGGGGATTATCTTTAAGGTCGGCAAGATATATGGCGTTCCCTTTAAAATCAAGATACATCATAATATAATTGCCGCTTTCGAAATGGAGAAGAACACCCTTGCCTTCAGGGGCAATCTCCTCGTAGGGTATATGGTTTTCCTTAGTATCCGCTTCAGATTTTTTAATTTCGCTTTTTATGTTTATATACAGATATCCAAATATAAAGGACGCAAATATGAGAAAACTAAAAAATACGGTGAGAGCGGTTTTAAAAACTGTTTTCGATTTACTTTTCATTATTTTCACCCAGAATAGTATGGGTAAAAGTAATGAATTTTATTTATCCAAAAACGCTAAAATATCTTCTGTTACTTCCCCTTTGCAACTATCGTTTAAAATTTCGTGGCGACAGTCAGGGTAGAGCTTTAATTTTGCTTTGTGTTTAGTAGAAATTAGTTTATCGTAAACGGATTTTACACCCTTGCCGTAGTTGCCAACGGGGTCGACCTCTCCTGCGATAAGAAAAACGGGAAGGTCTTTGTCAAGTTCATTGTACCACTTGTCAGAATTACAGTCCATAATAAGCCGCATAAGGTCACCCATTGCGGAAACCGTAAATTTAAAGGTACAGAATTTATCCTTTGCATACTTTTCTTTTATGGACTCATCTTTGGTAAGCCATTCATAAGGGGAATTACCCTCGAAACGCTTATTATAAGCGCCGAAGGCCATATTTTGTAAAAATTTTGAGCGGTGTTTTTCGCCCTTTATAGCGCTGATGATTTTAGTAAGCATTAGTCCTAGGGGTGCGGCGGGATTACTACCCGCAGTTCCGCAGATTATAAGCTTATCAATATTTTTTATATATTTCTGCGCCGCGATACGAACTATAAAGGAGCCCATACTGTGTCCCATTAAAATATAAGGAATATCTGGGTAGAGTTTGCGAACTTCATTGCTAAATACCGCAACATCACGGCATAAATAATCGTCACCGTTTTTACTTGCGATAAAACCAAGTTCATCATGGTTTGTTGCCGTATGACCGTGGCCTAAATGGTCGTAAGCCAAACATAAATAACCATTTTTCGCTAAAATCTCGAAAAATGAATTATATCTGCCTATATGCTCCGTCATACCGTGAACAAGGTGAAAAAGCCCTTTGATTTGCTGGGTAGGAATATATAATTTTCCTTTGAGGGTGTGTATGCCGTCGCTTGAAAGGACGCTAAAATCTTTAACCTCGTAAGCCATAGTTATTCTCCTTTTGTAAATTCTCGGGTTGCCTTAACGGCTCTTTTCCAACCATCTACAAGTTTTTCTCGCTCTTCTTTCGTAAATGATGGGGTAAATTCTTTTGCGGTTTCACCAAAATTTAAAATTTCTTTTCTGTCTTTTATAAGTCCGCAGGTAAGTCCTGCAAGGTAGCAAACACCAAGAGCGGTGGCCTCTGCGCTTTCAGGCACCTTAACTGTAAGATTTGATATATTCGATTGGAATTGCATTAAAAGATTATTTTTAGAGGCGCCTCCATCGGCTTTAAGGGTATTGATAATAAGACCTGAATCGGCAGACATGGCACCGATTAAATCGTTTGTCTGATAAGCAATAGATTCGAGAGCGGCTCTTATAATGTGGTTTTGGTTACTGCCACGGGTAAGTCCGAATATAGTGCCTTTAGCATACATATCCCAATAGGGAGCGCCAAGACCCGCAAATGCAGGGACGATATAAACTCCGTCACTTGATGGTACTTTACGCGCCGCCTCTTCGCTTTCGGGAGCGGTTTTGATAAGTTCTAATTCATCGCGAAGCCACTGAATAACAGCGCCTCCTATAAACACACTGCCTTCAAGAGCATAACCTATATCTTCACCCTCTAAGGTGGCGGCAAGGGTGGTAATCAGTCCGTTTCCACTTTTAACTGCGCGGCTTCCCGTGTTCATCAAAAGGAAACAACCTGTGCCGTAAGTGTTCTTAATATCACCCGCAGAAAAACACTTCTGACCGAAAAGGGCGGCTTGTTGGTCACCTGCAACACTGCAAACGGGTAGTTTTTCACCCATAATATCTATATCGCCGTAGTTATATCCGCTGGGGTAAACTTTTGGTAAAATATTTTCAGGTATTTGGAGCTCCCTTAAAAGTCGTTCGTCCCAACACATATTATGAATATCGTAAAGCATGGTACGGGAAGCATTGGTATAATCGGTGGCGTGAATTTGGCCCCCAGATAATTTCCACATAAGCCAGGTATCAATAGTGCCAAAAAGTATATCGCCTTTTTCTGCTTTTTCTTTGACACCCTCTACATTATCAAAAATCCATTTGATTTTGGTGGCGCTGAAATAGGCGTCTAGTTTAAGTCCTGTAGTTTCGGTTATGTAATCGGTAAGACCGCGGGATTTTAATTCCTCGCAATATTTTGCAGTTCTCCTGCATTGCCATACAATAGCGTTATATACGGGCTCACCTGTACTTTTATCCCAAAGCACCGTAGTTTCTCTTTGGTTTGTTATGCCCACCGCGGCAATTTCATTTGTGTTTATACCCGCTCTTATAATCGCCTGCGTAGCGCAGGAGTATTGAGCGGATAATATTTCGGTGGCATCGTGTTCAACAAAGGAAGGGGCAGGGTAAATCTGGGAAAATTCATTTTGCGCTACCGAAATAATATTTCCATTTTTATCAAATATGATGGCTCTGGCACTTGTAGTACCTTCATCAAGGGTGAGTATATATTTTTTCATAACTGCTCCTTTTAAAAATGGGCGAAGACATACTTCGCCCGTAAAAATTACTTATTAACCGCTATTCTTGGAACTCTTGGGGAAATACCGCAAATTATTTCATAGTTTACGGTGCCACATAAGGCGGCAATTTCCTCAACGGGTAAATCCTTACCGAAAAGGATTACTTCAGTATCGGTGGCAACCCCGTCAATATGGCTTACATCAACGATAAACTGGTCCATACATACTCTGCCTAAAATATTGGCTCTTTGACCGTTTATAAGCACATAACCTTTATTTGAAAGCAAACGGGGATATCCGTCGGCATAACCGGCGCTGACTGTGGCAACGGTCATATCCTTATCCGCTTTAAAGGTTCTTCCATAGCTAACAGTATCGTCCTTTTTGATTTTCTTAACCATAGAAACCGTTGATTTAAAGGTCATAACGGGGATTAAATCTTCCTTAAGATTAAGCGCGCTTGAAGGGGTAAGACCGTAAAGGCAAATGCCTGCGCGGCTTAAATCAAATTCTTTATCCTTATCCTTTAAAATTGCGGCGGAGTTGCGGCAGTGACAAACCTCGGGATTAAGTCCCGCGGATTTCATAAGCTCTACTGCCTTACAAAAACGGGCATATTGGCAGTCGGTAAATCCGTCCTCTTCTTCGTCGCTTCTATCGGAAAATGCAAAGTGGGTGAAAATACCCTCCAACTCAAGATTTGGAAGTTTAGCGGATAGGATAGCAGAATCAATTTCTGGAAGCTCATCGCTTCTGCAGTCAAAACCTAACCGTCCCATGCCTGTATCAAGCTTGATATGTACCTTTACTGTAACGCCTTTTTCCTGTGCATTGCGGGAAAGCTCCTTCGCGTAATCTTCAGAGAATACACACTGTGAAATATTGAATTTAGAAAGTTTTTCCGCAAAGGAAGCGGGAGTATAACCTAAAATTAAAATAGGTTTATCCACGCCTAAATTTCTGATGTGAATGGCTTCTTCAATATTTGAAACAGCAAAGCGGTCGCATCCCTCCTCGTTTAAAACGGGTACGATAATATTATCATCGTGTCCGTAAGAATTGGCCTTTACAACACAGGTGACTTCACTATTTTTAGATAAATTTTTTAAAACACTCAAGTTGTGTTTGAGGGCAGAAACATCTATTTCCGCCCAAGTTCTTCTTAAGAATTCCAAAATAAGACCTTCTTTATCCTAAATGTAATTTACGAAGTAGCTTTTCGGGTAAAACAGTTTTAAGCTCCTTTAGATTAATTGCGAGATATACGCCGCCGCAAACAATGCCAGAAACCCCGATATTAACGAGCTGCATAAGACGGGAAGAACTGTCTACGGGGAGTATCATATTAAACGCTATACCTAGTCCTATAAGTATCATAACGGAAAGAATAAATCGGGGTAGTACTTTTAAGGTTTCGGTAAAGTTAATATTCATATGCTTTTTAAGGTAAGATAAGCTTAAAGCGTTGGAAACAATAAAGCCGAGAAGGGTGGCGGTAATGGCGCCGTGGTACGCTTTAAACCCTAAATATGAGAATAAATACATAAAGGGCACATCCAACACAAGATTAATCAGTAGTCCTAAAAGTACGCTCTTATATATTATCTTTTTGCGGTTTAAGCTCTGCATAGCGGAGTTAAGCACCATATAAAGACAGTCAAATACCGTAACTAAAATTGAGAATTTTATAATGGAAGCGCCCATAGGATTTTTGCCGTAAAAAACGGTCCAGAAACTATCTGCCATAAGGGATATAAAAAGAGATAAAGGCGCAATGATGAGAATTATCATTTTAAGGCATTTGTTGAAATTGGTGTTAACCTTTTGGTGTTCGCCTTTTGTAAAATCAGAAACGATATGAGGAATCAAACTAACTATAAGTCCCGTTGAAACGGCGGTTATAATAGCATTGAATTTTGTTCCCCATGTTGTGAACACACTACTCACAAATTCGGTTTCTTTGCCTGTGAAGTTAAGATTTGGCAGTGTTTTTAAAACCAGAATCATATCGGTAGTAGCATATAGTGTGTTTGCAATATTTATGATTATATAGGGAACGGCGCAAACAATAATCGCCTTTAAAATTTCTTTATCTTTTGATTTATCTCGTGCCTTACCGTTAATACCTAGCTCTGCGCGATTTTTATTTACGCAAACCGAAAGATAAATAAATGAAGCAAGACCGCCGATACCGGCAGCGAGAACAGAAATTCCCACGGCATATTTAATGGGGGCTTTAAGCAGGTATACTATTAAAGCGCTTCCGAGAAGGATTACCACAATTCTCACAAGTTGCTCTATAACCTGACTGATGGAGGGTTGGCTTATATATTTATGGCCTTGCAAATATCCTCTTTTAATGCTGAGCATAGGAACTATCAAGAGGGTAAAGGAAATGCTTCTGATAACAAAAACAACGTCCTCTATACTGTTGCCACCCTCAATATCTCCTACAATGAGAGTAGCAATAGGACCCGCGAATATAAAGCAGATAAGGAAGGAAACTACTGAAAATACGGTAATAATTACCGTACCCAAGCGGTACATTCGCGCCTTCTTATCAATTTCCCCGAGGGCTTGATATTCGCTTGCAAGTTTGCAGATAGCAAAGGGGATACCAACACTGGATATATTTAAAAATATATTATAAATATTGTAAGCATATCCGTATAAAGCGCCGCCCTCATCGCCGATTATCTTATTGAAGGGAATAACATATAAAATTCCCAGTATTTTACTTATAAAGATACAGGCGGTGGCAATAAATGCGCCCTCTAAAAATGAGGATTTTTTAAGTTTACCCATTTATATTCTCTCCGAAATAAACATTATACCAAATAAGGAAGGTATAGATATTATAGAGTTTGCGGCCGTTATTGGCTTTGCCTTCGTAGTGGTCGTCAAGGAGCTTGTTGATGAAATCCTTATCAAAGAATTCCTTTACACAATCCTTTGAAAATTCGGTTTTAAGCAGATTATAATACTGCTCTTCTCTTATCCATTTTGAGAAGGGAACGGGGAAGCCGAGTTTTCTGCGCTTTGACCATTCAGGTGGCATTTTATCATCGGCAATATCACGGAAAATTGCCTTGGTTTTCATACCCTTTACAAGATAGTTTGTTGGTACCCTTCTTGCCACATTCCAAACCTCTTTATCAAGGAAGGGAACGCGAAGCTCAATAGAGTTTGCCATAGTCATTTTATCGGCCTTGAGAAGTATATCCTGTGGCAACCAGAAATGCATATCGATATACATCTTTTTAAGCACATCGTCCTTATTCTTAACCTTTTCATAGTAGGGGGCGAGCACTTCTGTGGTAGTCATATTATCCTTTAGTTCATCGCAAAGGATTTGATTTGCCTCATCTTCGTCCATAATCTGCGCGTGTCCGAGATATCTTTCGCAGAAGGGTTTGCTGTATTTAATGATAGTGTTTTTACCTGGAAAGTGGGGAAGCTTTTTAGCAATACGCGCCATAGCTTTTCTTAAAAATTCGGGCAGTAAAAGATAGATTTTAACGCCTAGGGTTTCGGGATATTCGTTATATCCGCCGAACATCTCATCGCTGCCTTCGCCCGAAAGCACAACCTTAACCTTTTCTCTTGCAAGTTTAGAAAGGAATAAGAGAGGTACAGCGGAAAGGTTTGCCTCGGGCTCATCAGTATGATACTGCACCTTTGGGAGCGCCGCAAAAAACTCCTCCTTGGAAATATATTTACCGTAGTTGTTTATGCCCATCAGCGCCGAAAAATCGTGGGCCATTTTAGTTTCATCAAAGCCCTTGACATCGAAGCCAACCGTAAAGGTTTTATCGGGCTTGGCAACGCTTACAACATAGGAGGAATCAACGCCCCCCGAAAGATATGAGCCAACCTCAACATCGGCGGTTATCTGGTGATACTTAACCGAGTTTTCGAGAGCATCTTTAATAAGCGCTTTATACTCGGCATAAGATTTTTCTTCTTTTTCGTATTTAATCTCAAAATAGGGCGCAGTATTAAACTGGCCGTCTTTATAAGTGAAATAGTGACCGGGGGTTAATTTATATACATCCTTAAAAAAGGTTTCTTTAAATACGGAATATTGGAAAACAAGGTACATTTTAAGCGCCTTTTTATTAACCTGCTTTATAAAATCAGGGTGGTCGAGAAAACCCTTGATTTCAGAGCCGAACATAAACTTGTCATCCTTCTTGTAATAGTAGAAGGGTTTAATGCCAAAGGGGTCACGGGCGCCTGTAAGTTCACCGGTTACTTTATCGTATATAACAAAGGCAAACATACCGCGAAGCTTGGGGAACAAATCTTTGCCGTATTCCTCAAATCCGTGGAGAATGGCCTCGGTATCTGCGTTGGTTTTAAAAATATGACCTTTGGCTTCCAAATCAGCGCGTAGCTCTTTATGGTTATATATTTCGCCGTTAAAAACGATAACCTTGCTTTCATCCTCGTTGAAAATAGGTTGGTCGCCGCCCGCTAAATCCACAATTGAAAGACGACGAAAACCAAGGGCTACCTTATTATCGGTAAAGTAACCTTCACTATCGGGACCTCTATGGATTATGCGGTCAGCCATTTTTTTGGCTATAATCTGCTTTTCCTTGGCGGTGCGCTCATCTGTAAAACCTATAAATCCGCACATTAATTAATCAACCTTCCAGTAACCGTTTTTATATTCCTTAAAGTAGCGTAGCGCCTTTTTAAGCAGATAAAGGCGGCGCTTTAAATTTTTATCCTTCTTATAAGATAGAGGATTTTCGTGTCCCTTCTTCCAAAGAGAAAGGGCTTTTTTCTTGTACTCCTCATTTACAACATATTTTTTTATTATGGCGCGAGGCACAAAGGATAGGAGCATTTCATCCTTTAAAAGTGTGAATTCCTTTTCCTCTTTATTAATAAGGTCATCAACTAAAAGTTTAATTGGATTAAAACCCAAAGGGCAGATATAATAACTGCTTCGACCTTGACGGGCATTGATTTCAAGAACCTTGAATTTACCGTCACGCTTATCGTATTTAAGGTCAAATTCCGCAAAGCCCTGATAACCTACGGTTTCTAAAAACTCTTTAAGCTTTTTGCAAATTTCCTCGGTGCCGCCAAACTGATTATATCCGTTTATAAGCACCGCGGCGTTGCCCACCATATTTTTAGAGTGTTCTTGAAGGCCTATCTGGGCAAAGGATAGTAATGTAACCTTCTTATTACTGTCTGCATAGGCAACAGCGTCAAACAGACAACTATCGTCGCCTGGAATAAAATCCTGAATAATAAGTATATCATCATAGCCACCCTTGATAATTCTTTCGACGGTGGATTTAAGTTCTTCTTCGCTTTCAATTTTATAAATCTTATTCTTGCCTTCAAAGGAAAGGTGGTTGTAAAGAATAACATTACTTGGCTTTAAAATAACGGGGAAGGTGAAGCCGCTTGGTATTTCACCCTTTTCTTTGCAGTCATAATAATCGGTTTTTGGTAAATCAAGAGCGCTGTTTTCATAGGTTTTATAAAAAGCATCCTTATACATAAAGGAATTTATAAGCTCTGAATCGGGATAATTGAAAACATATCCTATGGCGCTAAGCTTATCCCTGTTTTTAGCAATAAAACCCGCATAGGTTTCATTGGAACTAATAAGCAATACATTTTTATCCCCGATTTTTTTCTTATGGCTATAAAGTGCGTTCAAAAAACCTTCTTCGCTCCATATATTTTCATCGTATTTGAGATTTAAAATATCGGTAAAAGATGTATATGGAAGGGGAGATTTGCCGAGGAGTGTTGCCTTTTTATCGTATAACTCGTGAAAGCATCTTGCCATATAATAGGCATTGGCATCGGTGCCTATTATGAGAATATCAAAATTCATATAAACCTCTCATTTATAAATTCTTGGAACTCTTTGGGAAACAGAGGTGAAAACCTTATAAGCATTTACACCTAAATTCTTGGCGGCGGCGCGTATGCTTATTTTACCACCGAATATTTCTGCCATATCCCCGCATTTTACGCTTTTTGGTACGCGGACAGCAGTCATATCCATACAAATTTCGCCGATTATCTCGCACTTTTCACCGTTTATAATAACGTTTTTAAGCTTTTTATTCATACCGTCAAAATATCCAATGGCGAGGGTTGCAACGGACATATCATGGTCGGCTATAAAATCTGCGCTGTAACCTACAAATTCACCCTTTTTAACCTCTTTAATGCTTATAACCTCACTATAAAGAGAAAAAGCGGTTTTTAAATTTAAATCGTTTGAAAGTATACTTTCGCTGATGCCATTTCTTTTAAGAAGGAGATTTCGCTTTATCTTGCGAAGTCCTGTGGGCTCGGGTAAGCTCTGAGAAAATCCGTACATACAAATACCAAGCCGTACACCGTTTACAAAATCGGGTTTCTTGTGGTGCACAAGAATAAGAGAGCGGCCGATGTGAACTATAGGAATTTCATCGAGCTTTATGTTTTTTGTAAGCTTTTCGAAATTTGCCATCTGCTTATCGTAATATATATCGTTTATTCCCGAGGTGGCAAGATGGGTATAGATACCCTCGATTTCTATATTTTCATTTGCGTTAAGTATATCAAATGCTTTTAAAAGTTCATCTTCGCCTTTAAAACCTAATCGGTTCATACCCGTATCAAGCTTGATGTGAACTTTAATTTTTTTACCAAAGCTATAGCCGTTTATACTTTTTGCCCTGTCTAAACTATCTACGGTAAAAGTGATACTGTTTTCGCAGAAAAAGGAATAGGCATTTTCACTTACGGGTTCTAAACAGAGAAGGGGAATATCTGCATTGATTTCTCTTACCTTTTCTGCTTCGTCGGCAGTGGCAACGGCAAGATAATTAACGCCGCCTTCTATTAAAGCGTCGATAACCTCAAAGCCGTGACCGTAGGCATCGCCTTTTACTACGCCGAAAAAGTATTGATACTCACTGTATTTTTCCGTAATATTATGTACATTTGCTTTTAGTACGGTCTTATCGACCGAAACAAAGGTATTGCGGTACATATACTTACTCCTTTTGCAAAGATTTATCTATAATGGCTACCAATGGAACAATGAAAATGCTTAAAAGCCCCCAAAGAATTGAATAACGGGCGCAAACCTGTCCACCCAGATTAAAGGGAAGCTTACTGTAATCCCAAACATTCTTTTTGAGAAAAATATTAAATATAATGCCGAAGATAAGTTCGATAGATGTTATAACGGCGCTTCCAAGTATTGCTATTTTTAAAAGACTGGAATTTTTCGTATTCTTAGATACTTTGCCTAGTCCCAAAAATGAAAGACCACCTGCTACAAGCATAGACCAATGTGTTCGGCCTCGCCATAACAGTTCTAAAATTCCGTAACCTATGGCGCCGAAGGAAAATTCTATAAGTTTTGTTTTTAATGTTTTCAAAATTATCACCCAAATTAGTATGGTTGATAATGAGGGTAATTAAACATTAAATCTGAAAAGAACGATATCGCCGTCCTTCATAACATATTCTTTGCCTTCGCTGCGCACGAGGCCCTTTTCTTTGGCGGTAACCATATTACCGTCACATTTGTTTATAAAATCATCGTAAGAGATAACCTCGGCTCTGATAAAGCCACGCTCGAAATCGGTGTGAATTTTGCCTGCGGCTTGGGGAGCTTTTGTGCCTTCTTTTATGGTCCAAGCTCTGACTTCGGGTTTGCCTGCGGTCAGATAGGATATAAGGCCCAAAAGGTGATAACAGGTTTGAATCATTCGGTCAAGTCCCGACCTTTCAAGACCGAGGTCCTCAAGGAACATAACCTTTTCTTCATCAGTAAGTCCGGCGATTTCTGCCTCAAGGGCGGCGCATATAGGAAGAATTTCTGCATTTTCTCTTTCGGCAATTTCCTTAACGGTTGCAAGATGGGGATTTTCTTCTATTCCGTTTATGAAATCATCTTCGCTCATATTACAAGCGTAGATAACGGGTTTTAATGAAAGCAAAGCTGTGGTATCCAAAATTTCCTGTTCGGTTTCACTGGATACCTCAATAGAACGGGCGGGAAGACCGTCTTCAAGGTGAGCCATAAGTTTCTTTAAAAACTCAACCTCAACGATAGCGGACTTGTCCCCCTTTACAGTTTTAAGAGCTTTATCAAGTCTGCGGCTGACAATTTCCATATCCGAGAATATAAGCTCAAGATTTATGGTTTCGATATCACGGGCTGGGTCAACAGAGCCCTCCACATGAATTATATCGGTACTTTCAAAACAGCGCACAACATGAACTACTGCATCTACTTCGCGTATATTCGAAAGGAATTTATTTCCAAGACCTTCACCCTTGGAAGCACCTTTAACAAGACCCGCTATATCAACAAATTCAATCACTGCAGGGGTAAACTTATCGGGAGAATAAATTTCTGCAAGTTTTTCAAGACGGGGGTCGGGAACGCTAACCATACCAACATTGGGTTCAATGGTGCAAAAGGGGTAGTTTGCTGATTGAGCCCCTGCATTTGTAATAGCGTTAAAAAGAGTGGACTTTCCGACGTTAGGAAGTCCCAGTAACCCTAGTTTCATAAATTTTCCTCCGAAAACATTAACATTATTATACAATTATATAATTATTTTATTGTTATATCAAGCAAAATTATAAAATAAATAAAAAAAGTTAAAAAATTACAAAAAAACCTTTGAAAATGCGGTAAATTATAGTATAATAACTATGTATAGTTAAATTACGGATGGGAGTGGCCTATGAAAACGGATTTTTCAATTTCTCTTGAAAAAATTATTAAGGAATTTTCGCTTGAACCCCTTTATCTTCCTGAAAAAAGTGAGGAGATAATGGTATCAACAACCGAAATTAACCGCCCCGGTCTTCAACTTGCAGGTTATTTTCAATATTTTGATGAAAAGAGAATTCAAATTCTCGGTCTTAGCGAAATAAGCTTTTTAAAGCGTTTCACAAATGAAAAAGCCAGAGAAAGAATGCAGGAGTATTTTTCTCACAAGCCCGTTGCAGTTGTGATTGCAAGAGAGCTTGAGGTTGAGGATTACTATAAAGAAATTGCTGAGGGATACGGCGTTCCGCTTCTTAAGACAAGCGAATCCACCTCTGATTTTTCTGCGGCTTTGATTGCCTTTTTGAATCTTCACTTGGCGCCCCGTGTTACCCAGCACGGCGTTCTCGTTGAGGTTTACGGCGAGGGTATTTTGCTCCTCGGAGAGAGCGGAGTAGGTAAGAGTGAAACCGCCATTGAGCTTGTAAAGCGCGGTCACCGACTAATTGCCGACGATGCGGTGGAAATCAGGAGGGTATCGAGTAAATCCCTCGTTGGTACCGCACCCGATAATATAAGGCATTTTATCGAGCTTCGCGGAATAGGAATAATTAACGCAAGCCGTATTTTCGGCGTGGGTTCGGTAAAACTGACCGAAAAGATAGATTTGGTTATAAATATGGAGCCCTGGGATGTTAATAAGGCCTATGACAGAATGGGGCTTGAAAGCCAGACTACAGAGCTTTTAGGACTTAGTATTCCATCGCTTACTATTCCCGTAAAGCCCGGTCGTAACCTTGCGGTAATTATAGAGGTAGCGGCTATGAACAGTCGCCAGAAAAAACTTGGTTACAATGCGGCTGAAGACCTTCTCGGCCGTCTTGGTATGGCTGATGATTTCAAGCAGAAAACAGAAAATAAAATCGAAGCATTTTAAAGGAGCATTTTTATGTATAAATTAGGTATTGATTTAGGCGGAACAAATATAGTTGCAGGTGTTGTTGATGAAAATTACAATGTAGTTGCAACGGCAAAGGCGAAAACTAACTGTCCCCGTCCCGCCGAGGAAATAATTGACGATATGGCTAAGGTTACCTTCGAGGCCATTAAAAAAGCGGGATTAACCGTTGACGATATAGATTATATGGGTGTTGGCGCGCCCGGCTCAATTGAACCCGAAACAGGTTTTATAGCTTATTCCAATAATATAAATTTCGTTAATGTTCCTTTAAGTGATATGCTAAAGGAGCGCGTAGGCAAGGAATTCTTTATTGATAATGATGCTAACGCCGCCGCTTACGGTGAATTTTTGGCCGGCTCAGGTAAGGGCACCAGTCATTTTATCGCAATCACCCTTGGAACAGGCGTTGGAAGCGGAATCATTATTGATAGCAAGCTTTTTTACGGCTCTAATTTTGCAGGCGGTGAGCTTGGTCATACCGTTATTCAATTAGAAGGTGAGGATTGCACCTGCGGGAGAAAGGGTTGTTGGGAGGCATATGCCTCTGCTACCGCTCTTATCCGTCAGACCAAGGCCAAAATGCTTGAAAATAAGGATAGCATTATGTGGGAAATGGTAGGCGGAGATATTGAAAAGGTTAGTGGCAGAACCTCCTTCGATGCTATGCGAAAGGGTGACAAAGCGGGCAAAGAGGTTGTTGACCAATATATCAGATACGTTGGCATAGGCCTTATAAATTCGATTAATATATTCCAACCTCAAGTGCTTTGTATCGGCGGTGGTATTTCCCATGAGGGCGATACCCTTATTAAGCCCTTGGTGGGGATGGTTGATAAGGAAAATTATTTCCGTGGTGACGCGAAATTCAAAACCTCTATAAGAACGGCTACACTTGGAAACGATGCCGGTATTATTGGAGCCGCATATCTTTGCAACCTTCATAACAAATAATTTTCACAAACAATTAAAGGGTGTTTTTGTGGATAAGAAATCCTTTTTGAAAGCAATTAGCAATAAAAATATAGTTATAAAAGAAGGCGTTTGCTTAAAAGAATTAACCTCCTTTAAAATCGGCGGCAATGCGGAATTTTTCGCTGAGGTAAAAACCGCCGATGAGGTGGCGTTCTGTATATGCAAAGCGAAGGAATATAATCAGCCCTTGTTTGTTTTAGGCAAGGGCTCTAACCTTTTGGTTTCGGATAAGGGAATCAAGGGTCTGGTGCTGGATATGAGCGGATTGGATTCTGTTCGCTTTGAGGGAGAAACGGTTATCTGTGGCGCAGGGCTGCATCTCCAAAAACTCTGTACCTTGGCTTCCAATAAAGAACTTTCGGGACTTGAATTTGCCTTTGGTATCCCCGGAAGCGTCGGGGGAGCCGTTTATATGAATGCAGGTGCCTATGGCGGCGAAATTGCCGACTGTATATCGTGGGCAAAATGCATCGATAAGAGTGGCAATACCGTAACCCTTAATAAAGAGCAGATGGAGCTTGGTTACAGAACAAGCATATTTAAAAAGGAAGCACTGATTATAACCGAGGTTAGCTTCCTGCTTCATAAGGGTAAAAAAGATGAAATCAACGCTAAAATGGCCGATTTTATGGGAAGAAGAAGGGATAAACAACCTTTGGAATTCCCGAGCGCAGGAAGCACCTTTAAAAGACCTGTCGGTCACTTTGCAGGAGCGCTTATTGAAAAAAACGGCCTTAAAGGAAGAAGCGTCGGCGGCGCAAAGGTAAGCGAAAAACACGCCGGCTTCGTTATAAATTATAACAATGCGACAAGCGATGATGTTAAAACCCTTATAAAAGAAATTCAAGGCATTGTCAGTGAAAACGACGGTGTAAATTTAGAAACTGAAGTCATATTTATCGGTGAGGAATAAAGGAGGTAAGCGGTAATGAATTTACTTATAGTTACAGGTATGTCAGGCGCAGGTAAATCCCTTGCCGCAAATGCTCTTGAAGATATGGGATATTTCTGTGTAGACAATATTCCCCCCGCCATAATACCTGTTCTTATGGAATTTTCTGCAAGAGGCGGGGAAGGTCTTCAGAAAATGGCTATAGTAACCGATATTCGCGGCGGTGAAATGTTTAACGAAATAACCGATGTTCTTCACAAACTTAAAGAAAATAATGTTGATTATAAGATACTTTTCCTTGATGCAGAGGATAAGGTTTTAGTCAGAAGATACAAAGAAAACCGTAGAAAACACCCACTTTGCGATAAGGGACTTTCGGTTTCCGAGGCGGTTAAAAGCGAAAGAAAAACCTTGAAGGTAATCCGCGAAAAAGCGGATTTTACGGTGGATACCAGTTTAATATCGGTATCCCAACTTAAAAATCAACTTGCAGATATATTTTTAAGCGGCGATAATGAAGGAATTAAAATTCTCTGCAAATCCTTTGGCTTTAAATACGGCGCCGATTCGGATGCGGATTTGGTTTTTGATGTAAGATGTCTGCCAAACCCTTATTACATAGAGGAGTTAAAGGAAAAAACGGGACTCGACGCGCCCGTAAAAGAGTATGTTCTCGGATTTTCTGAAAGTCAGGAATATGCTCGGAAAATAAAGGATTTCCTTGATTTTTCGGTGCCACTTTATCTTAAGGAAGGCAAAAGTCAGTTAATAATTGCTTTCGGTTGTACAGGCGGTAAACACCGCTCTGTAACCTTTGCCGAGCTAATGTTTGCGCACCTTAAGGATAAGGGCTTTGATGTAAGTACATTTCATAGAGATATCAAAAAGTAGGAGTGAGAAATTTGTCGTTTAATATCGACATTAAAAACGAACTCGCCAGAATCCGACCGTCTGAATGTTGCAAACAACCGCTAATCTACGGCTTTTTGCTGTTTAGTCGGTCTTTTTCAATAAAAAAAATCTGTATGCAGACGGAAAATCTGAAAACTGCAGAGCTTTATGCACGACTTTTAAAATCGGTTTACGATGCCGATTGTGAAATCAGTTGCGGCGGAGGTAAAAGACCTACCTATGTGGCAAGTGTTAAAAGCGAGGCAGACCGACTTAAAATTCTCGCCTCGGTGGATTTTGGAATATATGAGGGTAAAATAAATAAAGAAAACTTTGAGCGTGATTGTTGCGCTGCAAGTTTTGTAAGGGGCGCATTTCTCGCCTGCGGGCATTTATCTGACCCCGATACCGCATATAGAGTTGATTTCCCCATTAAAGAGAGAAAATTAGCCGAAGAATTTTGTTTTCTCCTCTCTGAGCATTATATAGACGCTCATATTTCAACAAGGGGCAAGGGCTTTGTAGTCTATATTAAAAAGAACGAAACTATTAGCGACCTTTTGGCCCTTATGGGTGCATCGGCAAGGAGCTTGGAGGTTATAGAAACCTCTATCATAAAAAGCGTTAAAAATAATACTAACAGAGCCAGAAACTGCGATAGCGGTAATATAAACCGTACCGTTGAAGCTTCTATAAATCAGAGAAAAGCTATCGAATATCTAATTAGTAGAGATATGCTTGGAAGTTTGCCCGAGCCGCTTATTGAAGCGGCAAATTTAAGGATGGAAAATCCCTCCCTTTCCCTTCGTGAGCTTTGCAAAAAGTCAAAGGAAGGGCTTACGGTTTCGGGGCTTAACCACCGTCTTAAAAAAATTATGGAAATATATGAGGATATAAAAAAATAGAGAGGAAGAAAGAAGGGTACGGTATGGAGTTCGTTCATCTGCACTTGCATACGGAATATAGCTTGCTTGACGGCTGTTGCCGTATCGAAAAACTGATGGATACCGTCTGTGAGGCGGGACAAAAAGCGGTGGCGCTTACCGACCACGGCGTTATGTACGGCGCTATTGATTTTTATAAAGCGGCCAAGAAAAAGGGGATAAAACCCATCATTGGTTGCGAGGTTTATGTTGCGCCAAAATCCCGATTTGATAAGCAAAAATATGAGGGTGGAGATTATAGCCACCTTGTGCTTTTGTGCGAGAATAATAGGGGCTACGAAAATCTTATTAAGTTGGTTTCAGCAGGGTTTACAGAGGGCTTTTATTCCCGTCCGCGAGTTGACAGAGAGCTCCTTTCTAAACACAGCGAGGGGCTTATAGCCCTTTCGGCTTGTCTTGCAGGAGAGATACCGAGAGCTCTTATGAGAAATGATTATGAAGAGGCAAGGGAAACGGCCCTTTGGTACCGTCAAACCTTCGGTCAAAATAACTATTTTCTGGAAATTCAGGACCACGGCATAGCCGAGCAAAAATATGTTAATCCACTTATTAAAAAGTTAGCAAAAGAATTAAATATCGGCCTTGTTGCTACCAATGATGTGCATTATCTTAAAAAAGAAGATAGTTTTATGCACAAGGTGCTATTGTGCGTTCAGACGGGTAGCAAAATCACCGATGAAAACTCTATGGAATTCAAAACCGAAGAGTTTCATCTTAAAAACTTTGATGAAATGAAGGCGCTTTTCGGGGATACACCCGAGGCCATTTCAAATACCGTAAAAATCGCCGAAAGATGCAATGTGGAATTCGAATTCGGTAAGATTAAACTACCCTTTTTTGATACGGGTGATAAGGACCATTTCCTTTATTTTAAAGAAAAATGTTACGAAGGTCTTTATAAAAAATACGGACAAGCTCCCGAGAAAAGCGTAAAAGAGCGCCTTGATTACGAGCTTTCCGTGATCAATAAAATGGGATATGTGGATTATTATCTCATAGTCTGGGATTTTGTTAATTATGCTAAAGAAAACGGTATACCCGTGGGTCCAGGACGTGGCTCAGGTGCGGGAAGTCTTGCGGCATATTGCATAGGAATAACGGGCGTTGACCCAATAAAATACGGGCTTTTCTTTGAAAGATTTTTAAATCCCGAAAGGGTTTCTATGCCCGATTTCGATATAGATTTCTGTTTTGTAAACAGACCTAAGGTTATCGATTATGTGGTTAATAAATACGGCGCGGACCACGTAGCCCAGATTGTTACCTTCGGCACCCTTGCCGCAAGAGCGGCTGTAAGGGATGTTGGCAGAGCTATGGATTTGCCCTATAATATTTGCGATAAAACCGCCAAGCTTATACCTCACGCTATGGGTATGACCTTAGAAAAGGCGATTAAATCAACTCCCGAGCTTAAAAACCTTTATGAAACTGATGACCGGATAAAAGAACTTCTCGATATGGCAATTAAGGTTGAGGGTATGCCTCGTCACGCTTCAACCCATGCGGCAGGTGTGGTTATCTCAGATAAAAGAGTGGATGAATATGTACCGCTGGCAGTTAACGACGGAATGGTCGTAACTCAGTATACAATGACCGCCCTTGATGAATTAGGTCTACTGAAAATGGACTTTTTAGGTCTACGCAACCTTACTGTTATTGCCGATACCGAAAAGGAAATCAGAAAGGAAAATCCGCTATTTTCTGCCGAAAATATTCCCTTTGACGATAAAGAAACCTTTAAAATGATGGGTGATGGATTTACCGACGGTATATTCCAGTTTGAGTCGGATGGTATGAAGAATGTGCTTCGCCGCTTCGGTCCTGAAACTTTGGAGGACTTGATAGCAATTCTTTCTCTTTACCGTCCCGGTCCTATGGACTCTATACCGAGATATATCTATAACCGTCATCATCCCGAGGCGGTTACCTATGATACGCCCCTTTTAGAACCCATTTTAAAGGTTACCTACGGATGTATAGTTTATCAGGAACAGGTAATGCAGATATTCCGCATCCTTGCGGGATATTCACTCGGTCGCGCCGATATAGTGCGAAGAGCTATGTCCAAGAAAAAGCACGACGTTATGAAAAAAGAGCGCACCGCTTTTATCTATGGCGAAAAGGATGAAAAGGGTAATGTAATCTGCGAGGGCGCAGTAAATAGGGGAGTAAGCGAGGAGGTAGCCGCTAAAATTTTCGATGAAATGTCGGCATTCAGTTCCTACGCCTTCAATAAATCCCACGCCGCCGCATACGCTGTAGTGGCGTACACAACTGCGTATTTAAAATGCCATTACCCCGATAAATATATGGCGGCATTACTCACCAGCGTTCTTGATGATACTAATAAGATAAATCTTTATACCAAAGAGTGCAAACGCCTTGGTATTAAGGTTTTGCCACCTTCGGTTAATGAAAGCGTTGCCCAGTTTACAGCGAGAGACGGCAATGTTGCCTTCGGGCTTTTGGCCGTCAAAAATCTTGGCTCATCGCTTATTGATAAACTTGTAAAAGAGCGTGAAATGGGCGGAAAATACGCATCTTTTTACGACTTTTGCAAACGAAATACAGGTAGAGAAATTAATAGGAGAGCCCTTGAAGGCCTTATAAAATGCGGAGCTCTTGATAATCTAGGGGATAACCGCCGTACAATGATTTATAATATAGATAATGTGCTTTCGATAGTTGATGAGCAAAGACGTTTTATGGGAGACGGACAATTAGGACTCTTTGGAAATGATGAGCCAGATGAATTTGTTCTTAAAAAAGTCGATGAAATGCCTCAAAATGAACTTTTCGCTATGGAAAAGGAAGCTACGGGACTTTATCTATCGGGTCATCCCATGAAGCAGTATGTGAATTTTGTGAAAAACGCAGGATTCACTCCCATTCGTGATATTGCTGATAAAAAATTCCCCGATGGTAGTCGAGTGAGAATAGCAGGTGTTCTTGAAGAGATCAAAACCAAACAACTTAAAAACAATAATGTTTTGGTTTTTACCGCTATAGAGGATACTACGGGTAAGGCGGCTGTAACTATATTCCAGACCGCCTACGCTAAGTACCGCAGTGTTTTTACCGCAGGTAACGCGGTTATTATGCACGGAAGGGTGAGCGAGCGGGAGGATAGGGATACGGAGATTATATGTGAATCGGTTGAATTGATTCCTGATTCCGCCGCTAAGGTTCCGCCTAAAAAAATCAAATCAGGATTATATATTAAGGTCAAAAACATAAATTCTGAGGAATTTGTTCGGGTAAAAGATATTTTAAAGGCGCATCACGGCAATACTCCCGTATATATCGTCTGTGAGGATACGGGCAAGAAATTAGAGGCGTCGGAAGGACTTCGGGTATCGGTGGACGATAATCTGTTAACAGCTCTTTATTCTATAACGGGTGAAGACCGCACGAAATTTATAAAATAATGAAAATTATTGTTGATAAATGGAGCAAAATGCTTTATAATATTAAGCAACGTGTTTTTTTGGAGTGATTAAGTTATGAAAACTATTGGTGTACTCACCAGCGGCGGAGATGCGCCGGGAATGAATGCGGCTATCCGTGCAGTTGTTAGAACTGCTATTTCATTGGGTATGACCGTTAAGGGAATTAAAAGAGGATGGAATGGCCTTATTGAAGATGAAATAGTTGATTTGGATATTCGTTCGGTATCTGATACCATTCATAGAGGCGGCACAACCCTTTATACCGCAAGAAGCCCTCGCTTTAAAGAAGAAGAGGGAATGCAGGAGGCCATTAGAACCTGTAAAAGGCACGGTATTGAAGGTATAGTTGTAATTGGCGGTGACGGTTCTTTCAGAGGCGCCCGTGATTTATCTGAAAGAGGAATTCCTTGTGTTGGTGTTCCTGCAACCATAGATAACGATATATCTTCTTCTGAATTTACCATAGGTTATGATACGGCTATGAATACTGCTATGGAAATGATTGACCGTCTTCGTGATACAGCTCAATCTCATGAGCGTTGCACCGTAATTGAGGTTATGGGCAGACATGCGGGTTATATCGCCCTTAATTGCGGTATTGCCACAGGCGCTACTGCCATTGCAGTTCCCGAAATTTCCATCACTACTGATGAAATTATCGAAAAAATCGAAGCTGCCCGTCGAACCGGTAAAAAGCACTTCGCTATAGTTGTTGCCGAAGGTGTTGGCGGCGTTGAAGAAATGGCCAGGGAAATTGAGGAGAAAACTGGTATTGAATCAAGAGCTACCATTTTAGGTCATGTTCAGCGTGGCGGAAACCCCACTGTTAGAGATAGAGTTATTGCTACAAAACTTAGCAACGAAGCAGTTCATCTTTTAAGCCAAGGTATAGGCAACCGAGTTGTTGGATATAAAGCAGGTCAGGTTGTTAACTATGATATCTTTGAAGCGCTTAAGATGGAAAAGCCATTCCCGCTGGATACTCTTAAGGTCGCATACGAAACTTCTAACTGAAGCATGAAAAACCTCACAGAAATTAACTTCTGTGAGGTTTATTTTTTATCTATTTTTAATCTTGACTTTGTTGTTTGACAGTACTAGAATAATAGGGTTGAAATTTTTGTTATAGAGGTGATTTTATGCAAATTCTACTCAGCTTATCAATCGCTATGTTTACGGGACTTATGCTATCCCGTCTGGCAAAGGTTTTAAAACTTCCCGCCGTTACCGCTTATCTTATTGCGGGAATTCTCGTAGGACCGTACCTCCTTGGCGCATTAGGCTTATCGGGATTTGGATTTACAAGTATGGCCGATATAAAAAGTTATTCCATAATTTCCGATGTGGCTCTCGGATTTATCGCCTTTTCAATCGGTAATGAATTCAGAGTGTCGGATATTAAGCATATCGGCAAGCAGGCCTTGGTTATAGGAATAGTTCAGGCCCTTGCCGCAACAATACTGGTTGATGCGGCTTTCATCGGTCTTCATTTCCTTTTCCCCGAAAAAATCACCCTCCCCACCGCTATAATTATGGGAGCTATTGCTTCGGCTACCGCCCCCGCCGCAACCTTGATGGTTGTAAGGCAGTATAAGGCAAAGGGACCCCTTACCTCAATCCTTCTTCCTATAGTTGCTCTTGATGATGCGGTAGGACTCATAGTGTTTGCCGTTTCATTTGGAATTGCAAAAGCAATGCTTTCGGGTAAAGTGGATGTGATTTCGGTTATAGTTGAGCCCATACTTGAGGTGGTTTTATCATTAGGTCTCGGTCTTGTTATGGGACTTCTTTTCAGTTTCTTCGAAAGATTTTTCCACTCCCGCTCAAAGCGACTTTCAATGTCGGTTACCTTTGTGCTTTTAACCGTGGCTCTTTCAATGCTTAAATTTAATGTTTTTGGCGTACATATTGCATTTTCATCACTTCTTGTATGTATGATGCTTGGTACTGTATTTTGTAATATATGTGACTTTTCAGAAGAACTTATGGACCGCCTTGATAGATGGACAGCTCCTATATTTATGCTGTTCTTCATACTAAGCGGCGCGGAACTGGAACTCGCTGTGTTTACCGACGCGTTGGTGGTTATTATTGGTCTAATTTATATTATCACCCGTTCCTTAGGTAAATATATCGGCTCATTTGTAAGCGCAAAGGCCGTAGGTTGCAATCCCAATATAGTTAAATATCTCGGTATAACACTACTTCCACAAGCCGGTGTTGCACTGGGTATGGCAATTAAGGCGTCAGAGCTTGGAACAGAAGGTCATATGATAGCTAATTTAACCTTGTTCTCAGTATTGATTTATGAAATAGTAGGTCCTTTCCTAACTAAGATTTCACTTGAAAAAGCAGGGGAGATTACTCCCGAGGGTAAAACAAGCGCCCGCCAATTAGTTACTAAATAAAATTAAGAACGCCAACCGTTTGGTTGGCGTTCTTTTTAGTTTTCATTAAGCTTTTTATAAAGAGCGATAATCTCTTCTCGCAAGGGGAGATTTTCTTCTTGTTTAAGTCGCGGGTCGTTTTCAAGTATATTTGCCGCCGCAAACCCAGCAAGGCGCAAAGTGTCCCCGTCGGCAAAAAGGTCGGCAATTTTAAGTTTGGGAAGGCCGTGTTGGCGGTTGCCGAGGAAATCGCCGGGACCGCGAAGCCGTAAATCTTCATCGGCAATTTTAAAACCATCGGAACTTCGTGTAATTACATTAAGGCGTTCTTTGGTGACGCCGCCTTTAATATCCGATATGAATATACAGCTCGATTTATGTTTTCCTCTGCCAATTCTTCCACGAAGTTGGTGAAGCTGTGAAAGACCGAAACGTTCGGCATTTTCAATCACCATTATGGCGGCATTGGGAACATCAATACCAACCTCAATAACCGTGGTACAGATAAGAAGGTTAATTTTACCGTCTTTAAAGGAACGCATAATGCGGTCCTTATCTTTAGCGTTCATTTTGCCGTGGAGAAGGCCTACATTATATTCTGAAAATTGTTTCTTCGCGATTTTTTCATAATATTCTTCGGCGCTTAAAAGGCCTAGTTCTTCGTTTTCTTCAACGAGAGGACAAACAATATACCCTTGGCGGCCTTCATCAAGATGTTTTTTTATAAAGTTGAAAACCCGAGGGCGAAGTTCACTGGTAACTAGGTAACTGTCAACCGCTTGTCTTCCTCGGGGATATTCATCAATTACGGTTATATCAAGGTCACCGTAGATGATAAGACCAAGGGTGCGGGGAATGGGTGTTGCTGACATAACAAGGGTGTGGACGCCTGTTCCCTTTGAGGCAAGTTTAGCTCTTTGAGCCACGCCGAAACGGTGCTGTTCATCGGTTATGACAAGACCAAGGTTATTAAATTCGGTATCCTCGGTTAAAAGGGCGTGGGTGCCGATAGCAATCTGATACTCGTCCGATTTAAGCCCTTCCTTGATTTTATCCTTCTTGCCCTTTGAAACGGAACCGGTTAGTAGGCAACATTTTATTCCGCTACCCTCTAAAATTCCGCTGACGGTTTTAAAATGTTGTTCGGCCAAAATCTCAGTAGGCGCCATAAGGGCCGATTGGCAACCGTTTTTAGAAAGTGTAAACATAAGCGCCGCCGCAACTGCGGTTTTTCCGCTCCCTACATCACCTTGAATTAGTCGGTTCATAACCTTTCCGCCCGACATATCACGGAAACAGTCGTCATACGCTCTTTCTTGCGCTGAGGTGAGTTTATAGGGGAGAAGGGAAGAAAATTCATTTATATAATTCTTCCTTATAATATTTTCGGTAGCGATTTTTCTCTTGCCTTTAAGCAGCATAAGGCCAAGTTGCAAAATGAAAAGTTCTTCGAAAACAAATCTTCTTTTAGCGCCCTCTAGCGCTTCTTCACTTTTTGGGAAATGGATATTACAAAGAGCAGCAGTAAGGTCTTGGAGTTTATATTTTTCTCTTAAACTTTGTGGCAACGGGTCACTTTCCATAGATAATGCGAGAGCGGTTTTTATAAGCTTTTCAATCTGCTTTGATGAGATTTTTTCACTGGCAGGGTATATGGGGTGAATGCCCTCGGCCCCCACCTCAGAAATTTCAGGGCTTTGCATCGAAAGCGAATATCCGTTTGCTTCCACCTTGCCGTAAAAAAGATACTCTCTGCCTGTGCGCAGTTGTTTTACGGTATATTTACAGTTAAACATCGTAACATTCATAAGCCCGCTTTCATCGCGAACGGAAAACTTATAAATGGTCATATTTTTTCTTATGTAGTGCTCATTTATTGGGGTGCAAATTATACCTTTAATACACACCTTTTCACCCACGTTGCAGTCAAAAATAGGGGTAATAACCCCTAAATCCTTATAGCCCCTGGGGTAAAAACGCAAAAGGGCACCGATAGTATCGATGCCCAAACGGTAAAGTTCTGTGGCTCTTTTTTCGCCAACGCCCTTTAAAAATCTTATGTCTGTATTAAAATTTGACATAATATTTCAAACTCACTCTACTGAAATAATTAGATAGTAAACCGGCTGACCGCCGTTTATAAATGTGATTTCAACCTTATCGCCGAATTTAGCGTTAAGTGCGGATTCAATGGAGGATGCTGTTTCTTCGCTTACATCTTCGCCGTAAAGCACGGTAACAAACTCGCTGTTTTTATTTATCATCTGCTTAGTGAGTTTAGTTGCGGCTTTGGTAAGGTCGGTCTCTGTGAAGGAAACCTTTCCGCCGTTAAGGGCTAAAAGCTCGCCCTTTTTAATCTTATGACCGTCAAAATCAGAATCTCTTGCGGCAAAGGTAATCTGACCTGTGCCGATTTTTTCTGCGGCGCCCATCATAGAGATAGCGTTTGCATCGTTATCTGCTTCAGGGTCAAAGTTGAGCATGGCGGTAATACCTTGAGGAATAGTACGGGTATGGAGTACTATAACCTTTCGAGTGCTGATGGGAATGGTCTGTTCTGCCGCCATAATAATGTTTTTGTTATTGGGAAGAACAAAAACGGTTTCGGCGGGTGTAGATTCAACTGCCTTTAAAATATCATCGGTGCTGGGATTCATTGTCTGACCGCCGCTGACGATGGTATCAACGCCCAAATCACCGAACAATGCGGCAATACCGTCACCTGCGCAAACCGATACAAAGCCAACTGGTTTTGTAATCTCAACGGGCTTAATGGTTTCGTTAAGGTCGGCGCTCTTAGCGGGTTTCTTCTGCGCATTTTGAGCATCGTGTTTAGCTCTTTCGTGTTGGTCACGCATATTTTCTATCTTAAGATGAACAAGGGAACCGAAGGTGAGCGCATTTTCAATAGCGTTACCTGGGTGGTCAGTGTGAACATGAACTTTAATTATTTCATCATCATCAACAACCACTACGCAGTCACCGATAGTTTCAAGATATGCTCTGAGTTCTGCGGGTTCTTTTTCGGCCTCACTACTGCGGTTTACGATAAACTCGGTGCAGTAGGTGAAGGTAATTTCGGTTTCGAATTCACCTGCGGCATTTCTGGATTCTTCTTCATCTTCGGGGATATCCACAGTGGCATTTTTAGAGGCAATCATAACGCCGTCTTTAAATACCGACATCATACCGTCAAGAATAAGCACAAAACCTTTACCGCCTGCGTCTACTACACCCGCCTTTTTAAGAACGGGGAGAAGTTCGGGGGTCTGAGCTAAAGCCTCGTTTGCACCTTCGATAGCGGCACCGAAAACGGCAAGTTCATCACCGCCGCCCTGATATGCGGCAGTCGCCTTTTCGGAGGCAATTCTTGCAACTGTAAGAATTGTTCCTTCGGTTGGCTTCATAACTGCTTTATAAGCCGCATCAACACCTTCCTTGAAGGCCTTTGCGATATTTTCAGCGGTTACATATTCATCATCGCCGATTCCTTTAGCGAATCCTCTGAAAAGAAGGGAGGTGATAACACCCGAGTTACCTCGCGCGCCTCTTAAAAGGGCAGATGCATTAACCGATGCAACCTTGCCTGCAGTAGCGCCATCAAGCTTTTCAAGTTCTCTTACGGAATTGGCAATGGTCATAGACATATTAGTGCCCGTATCTCCATCGGGAACGGGGAAAATATTAAGGTCATCGACCTGTTTGCGATAGTTTGAAAGATTATTCGCGGCGGATATAATCGCGTCGCGAAGTGTATTACCGTTAATCAAAAATAAACACTCCTTATTGTGAAGGGGCATAATTATCCCTTTAAACTCGGCATTGGCAGAGCCAACGGCCATAAGTATTATTCTTCTTTAATGCCGTCAACCTTGACAACAACTTTATTTACGGTTATGCCCGTATTTTCTTTAACTGCATATCTTACCTTCTCGGTAATACTAGCCGCAATAGCGTTAATATTCATACCATAAATCACAACGATATGAATTTCGACATTAACCGTATCGGTATTGCCTGTAACCTTGATACCTGTATCAATAGATTGGTCTTTTGAAAAAACGCCAAGTATTTTCTGCTTGCTGTTGCTGGGCGCCATGCCAACAACACCGAAGCAGGAGGTTACTTCGTGACCTATAAGTTTTGAAAGATAGCTCTCTGAAAAGGTTATTGTACCCGTTCTGGTTTCATAAGCAATCATATAATAATCCTCCTGATTTATTTTTTATATGCGTATTCTTCAATAGAAAGATATATGTCGTCCGCTGAAGCGTTAACACCGCTTTCTATTTCGGAATCATAAAACAATACGCCCTGCCTGTAGCAAACGGGAATCTGAGGCATTTCGGTTAAAAGAACACTTACTACCGAGCCGATGGAATCGTTGCCGCTATAAAAGCCCTCGATAACACTATGAACAGAGGTTTTTACAACTTCTACGGGCTTATCCTCTTTTGACTCATTGTCTTCTTCATCTTCCTTGTCAGGTTTTACGGTTTCTTCGAAAACACCGAAAGCGGCGCTTCCGCCCGAAATAACAAGCCCTGAAAGGTCCATATTGTTCGGAACGTTGATTTCGCCTAAATAAAGCTGAAAAGCATTTTGCGATAAAGAAGCCATATATTGCTCGTAACTTTTCTTAACAACGGTTATTTCAATACCAACCGATTTGAGTTGTTCCTTTATAAGTTCCGCCGCAATAACTCGGGATTGATTTTCTTCATTTACGAGCAAAGTAAAATGAACTCTTCTTCCCGATGAATTAAGACGAAAACCTTCCTCATCTAAATTATTATAACCTATTCGGTCAAAATTCTCAACTGTTATTTTAAGATTAGGGGTATTATCTATGGTCTGATAGGGCTTTGCATCATCAAAAAGGGGGTTAAAGAAGCCAGTTGCCGCTACTGCATTATTATAAAAAGCGTTACGGCAAATCTTGTTTCTGTCAAGAGCCGCCGATATGGCGTAGCGGATGTTTTTATTTTTAAGCTCGGGGTAGGCCGAGTTAATGCCTATATAAATCAGGTTGTTGAGATTAACCTGTGTACGCTTACCGCTCATTCTTACAATATCACCCGAAGCGGAATCGGAATAGTAAAGGTCGGAAGCTCCGATTTCAACATAGTGGGCAACCGCATCGGCGTCGGGTGCGTCAATGAGCTTAATCATTTTTACCTCGCCCGATTTGCCGAAATAGTTTTTGTTTTCTATTAAGAGGGACTGCGTGTCATCAAATATATATCTTCCGCAACCCATGGGGGCGGCGGCAACTCCGTCTGAATCAAGAAGGGTATCGGAGTTTGCTTTGATTATGGGGAAGCTTAAAAGATTAGAAAAATAATTATCAATTCTTTTAAGGGTGAAAACCACAGTTTTAGAGTTTTCCGCCACAACCGATTCTACGGATGAAAGGGTAGAGGCGTAGGTCGTTTTAGAGTTAATAGCTAAATTATAGGAGTAAATAACATCGTCTGCAGTAACGGATGTGCCATCGGAAAATTTAGCATCTATAAGCTTAACCTTCCATATATTCTCTTCGTTCTCAATTTCCTTTGCCAATCTGTTTACCACGTTGAATTCGTTATCCAATTTGATTAGCGGCTCAAAGACCAGACCGCAAAGCTTTCGGGTGATTTCGGTTTTGGCGGTATATGGATTAAAGGTATCTGATTTACAGTATAGTAAGCTAGCGGTAACACTTTTACCGCTTTGCTCCTTGTCTTTGTCCTTATCCTTTCCGCCGCTTTTGCAACCCGCAAAGCTTAAAAGCAGGGTGATGGAGAGTAAAAGACATATTAACTTTTTATGTTTCAAATTTTACCCTCCTCTAGTATTATCTGCTTGACTTCTCGGCAAAGACCGTCTTCACCAATATCAAAAATACAACCGTTAAGGGTGCATTTGCCTTCGGCGGCTTCGAATTTTTCGCAGCCACCCGATTTCAAGCGGTTAATGATAATTGAACTTTTAACGCCGAGTATAGAGTCAATAACCCCCGTAAAACCAAGGTCGGTTATATAACCCGTTCCATTTGGAAGTATCTGGGCGTCGGCGGTGGGGATATGGGTGTGAGTACCGAAAACTATGGAAACCTTACCGTCGAGATAAAGCCCCATAGCCCTCTTTTCGCCTGTAGCTTCGGCGTGAAAATCCACAATTATAATCTTTGCGCCATCATTTTTTGCTCTTTCTATAAGAGTATCGGCGGCCTCAAAGGGATTTGTTACTTCCTGCCTTTCCATAAAGGCGTGACCTAAAAGGTTTATAACCGCAACGGAATATCGTCCCATATCAATAAGGCGATAACCTTCACCGGCTTCACAAACCATATTGTGAGGGCGAAGAATAAAGGGGTTATTATCCAGCATATCATAAGCTTCTTTGCGGCGAAGGGAATGGTTGCCCCCCGTAATAATATCAACACCTGCCGCGAAAAGCATATCGGCGCTTTCGGGGGTTATTCCGTTACCGAGAGCGGAGTTTTCACCGTTGGCTACAACGAGGTCGATATTTTCCTTTCGCTTAATTTTGGGAATAACTTTAAGGGCATACTCGCAACCGATTTGTGAATATATATCGCCTATTGCCAATATCCGCATAAAATCATTCCTTTCTAAAATTAATAATTATATATATATTATCACGTAACGCGCGTAAATTCAATTAAAAAGTGAATTGTTACGAAAAAACGCAAATTTTTTTCAAAAATCATAAGTTAGGAAAAACGAGAAAAAAGGAGGAAATGAGAGAAAAACGGAGATTTTATTTTTTAAATTAAATTTTCAAAAAATATGTGTTGACAAAAAAATACCTTTGTGGTAATATAATCAAGCTGATTAGAAAAAGAAAAATTTTGGAGGTTTTGATTATGTCAACATTTATGGCAAAACCTGCTGAAATTCAGCGCAAATGGTATATTGTTGATGCCGCAGGCAAACCCCTCGGCCGTACAGCAGTAAAGGTTGCTGATTTACTTCGCGGTAAAGGCAAGCCGGAGTTTACTCCCCATGTTGATTGCGGCGACCATGTTGTTGTTATCAACGCTGAAAAGGCAGTTTTAACAGGTAGAAAATTAGACCAGAAGTTTTATCGTCGTCATACCGGCTTTGTAGGCGGTCTTAAAGAGGTTAAGTATAGCACTCTTATGAAGACTCGTCCTGAGCTTGCAATGGAACTTGCAGTTAAGGGTATGATTCCCGATACTACCATCGGCCGCAAGGCAATGACCAGACTTCACGTTTATAAGGATGAGAAGTTTGCTCAGGTTGCTCAGAAGCCCGAGAAAATTGATTAAGGAAGGGAGACAGAATTATGTTTGAAGGAAAGCCATATTTCTACGGCACCGGCAGAAGAAAGAGCTCTGTCGCCCGTGTTCGTATATATAACGGTACTGGTAAAATCACAATTAACGAAAGAGATATTGACGATTATTTCGGTCTTGAAACTCTTAAGCTTATCGTTCGTCAGCCCTTAGCGCTCACCGAAACTACCGATAAGTTTGATATCGTATGCCGCGTAGCAGGCGGTGGCGTAACCGGTCAGGCGGGCGCTATCCGTCACGGTATTTCCAGAGCACTTCTTCAGTGCGATGAGGCACTTCGCCCCGCTCTTAAGAAGGCAGGATTCCTCACTCGTGACCCTCGTATGAAGGAAAGAAAGAAATACGGTCTCAAGGGCGCTCGTCGTGCACCCCAGTTCTCAAAGAGATAATCACTTATCTTACGAAACACACAAAAGCCCCGAAACCATCACGGTTTTCGGGGTTTTCTTTTTGTCTTGATTTTTGCTTTGGTGCAAACTTGGTGCAAGTTATTTTAAAAGGGCTATGACACACGAAATGTCATAGTCCTTTTGATTTTTGTTTGCTTGCGGATGAACTGAAATTTAATCAACTGATTGTAAGTTTATTGTTCTTATTAAATTGTCAAGTTTGTTTATAAGTCGTTTAATATCTCTTGTTGTCTTTTCTTACTAAAACCTTTAAGAATAAGATTGTATGATTTATCAACTAATTCCCTTAATAAATCATCAGGAACTTCGCCATCTGGTTTGATAGAGTTCCAATGAACCTTATTCATATAAAAGCCTGGAACAATATCATCATACTGTTTTCTTAAAAACTCGCCTTCAAGCGGTTCGAGTTTTAGTGTTATGTAATAGGGTTTGTCATTATCATCAAGGCAAACTGCTACAAACATTTTTCCGCCTATCATATAACGAACCCAATTCCAATTTTCAGTGTTTTTTGTTACACCTGATTTTTTCATTAAATACTCATCAAGCCAAGGATATTTCATATATGTTTCTTCCTTATCTATATTGCAGTTTATATAAAGAGAATTGTATTTCCATCAGGGTCTGTTAAAATCAACTCTGTGCCACCCCAAAAAGTTTTAAAAGGTTCAGGACATTCAATCCCAGCCGCCTTTATATTTTCGTATATTTCATATACTTTTCCATTTGTAGTAAAATACAAATTATTACAACAAGGTTGTTCTTTCCCTTCGGGGATAGACCATATCCACATAACAGGTTCTTTTTCGTCGGTCAGTGCCAATGCAGCACCAAAATAGTCATCTGACTCTTTTTCTTGAACCACTCTAAAACCCAACGCCTTATAAAAATCAAAAATTCTTTGTGGTTGTTTTGAATAAAAATTAAGTCCGTGAAAATTCAAATTCATCGTTATCGCTACCTTTGTAATTATAGTTTTCTTAAATTGTCTATTCTTTCAGGATTCTCAGATGATGCCCATTCCTTTAACATATCACAAGGAAATTGAGAACACTTGCCACAATGGTCTTGTTTCTTTTGAGAATTACATTTATATAAATCACATTCACCCCAAAATACTTTTCCCTCAATAGTTTTACAGCCCTTGCAATTTTGTTCCGTTTTGAATTTACAAGAATCACAATCAATTCCACAAATACTATAATTTGCCATATTATACTATTCACCCCGAATTAAAATTTGTTGAACTAATTATATCACATTTTTAATATCTTTGCAATCTTCTTGAGTCATAACGATTCTTAATAAAATCTTTATGACTCTTTTTCTTTATATAAGACTCTTATTAATCATGATGATTATATAAGCATTATGAGTCTTTGTCTTAAATATAGAGTAATTAGGGTTATGAAGATTGTTAAAAGAGTTTATATCGGGTCGATGTAGGCATCAGCCCCTACAATGTGCCTTTAAAATTTTTTCGTAGGGGTGGGCGTCCCCGACCACCCGTTTTATAAACATATCAATCGTATCAACGGGTCGATGTGGGCATCGACCCCTACACAATATGCATATATAACATACAAAAAACCGCCTTGCGATTTGCAAGGCGGTTATGCTTTTATTAAAGTGACCTTTCAAGCCAGGTGAAACCTAAATCCAATGCTTCAAAGAAGGTGGATTTTGTGCTTTCCTTCTTGATTCTGTCCTTAATGGGAGCGTCGGTATTGCTATCAAGAAGTTGAACGGTAACCTTATCGGCAAGTTCGAGCTTATCTTCTTTAGCGTATGAAAGAATTTCAAATCTTACAACGAGCTTTTCGCTCATATCACCATAGTAAATTTCATTACCTTTTCTTACAAGGGGTTTGCCCTTATAGGTTAAAAAATTTGTATCAGCCATTTTTAAATCTCCTAATCATCGATTTTTCCATAAAGATTGAATCTAAAGAGCATAGTTTCATCTTCGGGATTGGTGCAACGGATGGTTGCTTCACCAATCTCGGGATTTGAAAGAATGCTGCTAAGCCCGATAATCTGGCAGAGCTTTGATTTAAGATTCAATGAATCACCTTCGTCGGTCTCGAGAAACACATCGCCTTTGCAGTGGTCAATGGCATCAAGAAACTCTTTAAGGTTAATATTGTGAAGTTGAATTTTATTAATATCCATAATAATATTACCTCCAAAACAATGGGAAATTAACAGTTTAAAGTATAAACTATACATATTAATATGTCAAGTGGGGAGTTTTTTATTTTAGTTTATCCAAATTATGCTTTATATATGTTATTTTATTGACTTTTTATGGAATTTTTGTTAATATGTTAACTGAGGAAATTTGAATTTTCAGGAGGAAAATACACATGGATAACGCAGGTAAAACTATGGATATGATAGTAAACCTTGCCAAAGGCAGAGGTTTTGTATACCCCGGTAGTGAAATCTACGGGGGACTTGCAAACGCTTGGGACTATGGCCCTTTAGGCGTTGAGCTTAAAAACAATATTAAAAAGGCATGGTGGAAGAAATTCGTTCAGGAAAGCCCCTATAATGTGGGACTTGACAGTGCCATCATTATGAATCCTGAAACCTGGGTGGCTTCGGGTCACCTCGGCGGATTTTCCGACCCTTTGATGGATTGCCGTCAGTGCAAGACAAGACATAGAGCAGATAAGCTTATTGAGGATTATGTTGCAGAAAAAGGTCTTTCCGATAACCCCGCTTCTATGACCGATGATGAAATGATGGCATATATTCGTGAGCACGAAATTGCCTGTCCTTCCTGCGGAAGTCACGATTTCACAGATATCAGGAAATTCAACCTTATGTTTAAAACATTTCAGGGCGTAACCGAGGATAGCACCTCTACTTTATATCTCCGTCCCGAAACTGCTCAGGGAATTTTCGTAAACTTTAAAAATATTCAGAGAACTACAAGAAAGAAATTACCCTTCGGCGTAGGTCAGATAGGTAAATCCTTCCGTAATGAAATTACTCCCGGTAACTTTATTTTCCGTATAAGAGAGTTTGAGCAGATGGAGCTTGAATTCTTCTGCAAGCCGGGCACCGACCTTGAGTGGTTTGACTACTGGCGTAGCTTCTGCAGAGATTGGCTTTTAAATCTCGGTATGGAAGAAAAGGCGCTCCGTCTTCGTGACCACGATAAAGATGAGCTTTGCTTCTATTCAAAAGCAACAACCGACTTCGAGTTCTTATTCCCATTCGGTTGGGGTGAGCTTTGGGGCGGTGCCGACCGTACAGATTACGACCGTTCTCAGCATGCTAAGCATTGGGGCGAACCTATGGAATATTTCGACCCAGAAACCAATGAAAAATATGTTCCTTATGTTATAGAACCCTCTTTGGGCGCAGACCGCGTAACCCTTGCATTCCTTTGCAACGCTTACGATGAGGAGATTGATGATAAAGGGGATAAGCGAGTAGTTCTTCGCCTTCATCCCGCCCTTGCGCCCTTTAAGGCCGCAATTCTTCCTCTTTCCAAGAAACTTTCCGATAAGGCAATGGAAATCAAGAATGAACTTTCAAAGGACTTTATGATTGATTTTGATGATGCGGGCTCTATCGGTAAGCGTTACAGAAGAGAGGATGAAATCGGTACTCCTCTTTGCATTACCTATGACTTTGATTCTGAAAACGATGGTTGCGTAACCGTTCGTGACAGAGATACTATGGAGCAGGTAAGAATCCCCATTGGAGAGCTTAAAGCGTATATAACGGAAAAGATTGCTTTTTAGTTAAGTGATAACAAGGAGACGAATATGGAAATTATTAACGGTATGGTGATTCCGCTTATTTTAGGACTCACATTCTTCCTTTTCGGTATGAATGTTATGTCTGGCGGCCTTGAAACAATGGCAGGCGGCGGCCTCGAGAGAACAATGAAAAAAGTTACGGCAAATGACTTTTTAGGTTTCTTTTTAGGTGCTGGAATTACCGTTGCGATTCAGTCCTCCTCGGCATTTACGGTAATGCTTGTAGGTCTTGTTAACTCGGGACTTTTAAATTTCAATAACACATTCGGTCTTATAATGGGCTCCAATGTGGGCACCACCCTTACGGCTTGGCTTTTGAGTTTGGCAGGAATTGAGGGTAAATGGTATATTGAGCTTTTAAATCCCAGTTTCTTTGCTCCCGTCCTTGCATTTATTGGTATTGCAATGCAGATGGTTTCAAAAAGCGATAAGAAAAAGCAACTCGGCAATATATTTATAGGTTTTGCAATTCTTATCTGCGGTATGGATTTAATGAGCGACTCTATGGTTAGCGTACGCACTATACCTGGATTTGATAGCTTTTTAGCAACCCTTAAAAGCCCTATTGTAGCACTTCTTATTTCTACTGTTTTCACAGGCGTTATTCAGTCATCTGCTGCTACCATCGGTATCGTTCAAGCCCTTGCTCTTTCAGGCGGTATTACTTGGGAAATGGCTATTCCTTTGGTGCTTGGCGCTAATATCGGTACCTGTGTTACCGCATTAATCGGCAGCTTGGGTACAAACAAAAATGCGAAACGCGTTGTTATTATGCATTTCTCCGTAAATGTTTTCGGCTCAATTATATGCATGGTAATAATGTATATTTTAAAAGCATTCGGCGTTGGTATTTTGGGCGCCGAAATTGCAATGGTTGGCGTTGCTATTGTTCACACCCTATTTAACGCTGTTAATACAGCTCTTCTTCTCCCAATCAAAAAGCTTATTATTAAGTTCTGCCAATTGCTTGTTCCCGACGGCGAAGAAAAGACACATACCGTTTTCTTGGACGAGCGTATCTTCAATAATGTTCCCTTGGCTCTTTCCGAGTGCCGTCGCCTTACAATCGAAATGGCTGAGCATACAAGAAATGCCCTTATGAATTCTATTGAAGCAGTTGAGAATTATAATGCTGAGCAGATTGACTTGGTTCGCGAATTAGAAGGACTCACCGATAAGTATGAGGACAAGCTTGGCACCTATCTTGTGCGCATAAGCAGTAAAGACCTTTCGGCCGATGATTCTCATAGTGTGGCTCGTATGCTTCATTCATTAAGCGACTTTGAAAGAATTACCGACCACGCCCTTAATGTCTGCGATTTGGCTCAGGAAATTAAGGATAAAGGCATTATCTTCTCCGAAGAGGCAAGACATGAGATTTCGGTTATTACCGAGGCCCTTAAAGAAATCGTTAGCAATGCCATCGACTCATTTGTCAATGATGACACAGCTCTTGCCACCAAGGTTGAGCCGCTGGAGCAGGTTATCGATAAGCTCAGAGATAATCTTAAAGCCCGTCATATTGAACGTCTACAGAGAGGCGAATGCACCGTTCAGCTCGGTTTTGTATTCTCTGACTTGCTCACTAACTACGAACGAGTTTCCGACCACTGTTCAAATATTGCGGTATATACCTTACAGCTTCATACGGAAAACTTGGATGCGCATAAGTATTTGCGCAATGTCAAGACAACTGCAGTGCAAGAATATGTTGATGAATATAACGCTTACGAGAAAAAATATTCTCTTTAGTTTTTAAAATAATTTTATATAAAGGAAGTTATAAAAATGGCAAAAGAAGTATTAGTTGAAATTTCAGCCCGTCACGCCCACGTTACACAGGAGACCTTGGAGATACTTTTTGGTAAGGGTCATCAGCTTACTCCTAAAAAAGACCTCTCTCAGCCCGGTCAGTATGCTTGCGAAGAAAAGATTACCGTTGTTGGACCTAAATCCAGCGTAAAGGCATCTATTTTAGGACCCACAAGACCTGCGGATCAGGTTGAGCTTTCTCTTACCGATGCCCGCGCCATCGGCGTTAGCGCTCCTATCCGTGAATCAGGTGATGTTGCGGGCTCAGGCGCTTGCAAGCTCGTAGGTCCCTGCGGTGAGGTTGAGCTTAATGAAGGCGTTATCGCCGCTAAGCGTCATATCCATATGACCGTAGCAGACGGTGAAAAATTCGGTATCACCGATAAGCAGATAGTTAGCGTTAAAATTTCTACCGAAGGCAGAGCCCTCGTATTTGACGATGTCGTTGCCCGTGTAAGTGATAGCTACGCTCTTGCTATGCATATTGATACCGATGAAGCCAACGCCGCCGCAGTTCCCGGTAGCTGCATTGGTGAAATCCTTGCGTAAGCCGTTGGGATTATATATTCATATACCTTTTTGCGCTAAAAAATGCGCCTACTGTGATTTTTATTCAGCATTTCCGGAAGGCATCGTTACCGCGCGTTACCTTTCTGTGCTAAAAAAAGAAATAATTAAATGGGGCGGTCTTACGGACCGCCCCATTGATACTATTTATATAGGCGGCGGAACTCCCTCTCTTTTAGGCGAAAAAATAGGGGAAATAGTAAAAACGGTATATGATAATTTTAGTGTTGCGGAAAATGCCGAAATAACGGCGGAAGCCAACCCTTGCTCCATAACTTCAGAGTTTTTAAAATCGGCAAGGGAAAGCGGAGTTAACCGTCTTTCTATCGGCGTTCAAAGCGGAAATGATAATGAGCTTAAGGTTTTAGGCCGTTCCCATACTGCAGAAACGGCAAAATCGGCGGTAGAACTTGCAAGGAAAGAGGGCTTTAATAATATCTCCCTTGACCTTATGCTTTGTCTGCCCGATAGCAGTATAAAATCCCTCAAAGAAAATATAGATTTTATTACCGCTCTAAACCCCGAACATATTTCGGCTTATATGCTTAAAATCGAAGAAAAAACTCATTTTGCTAAAAAGGAATTAAACCTTCCTGATGAGGAAGAAGAATCAGAGCAGTATCTTTATATGTGCGATTATCTTAAGAAAAAGGGCTATGGGCATTATGAAATATCTAATTTCTGCAAAAGCGGAAAAGAGAGCCGCCATAATCTTAAATATTGGCAATGTGAAGAATATATCGGTATTGGACCTTCTGCTCATTCTTTTTATGAGGGAAAAAGATTTTTCTATCCCGCAGATTTAAAGAAATTTATCTCTTGCCCCGAAACAGCACTTGAGGGTGAGGGCGGCGATAGGGAAGAAAAGCTAATGCTTGCCCTCCGCCTTAAAAAAGGAATAAATCTTTCAGAATTTTTTGAAGAAACACCCCAAAAGCTTATTGAAAAAATAAATAAATTTGAAAGTGAGGGCTTGGTTTCATATAATCACCCCAACCTTTATTTGAACGATAAAGGTATGCTGCTTTCAAACATTTTAATAACGGAGTTAATTTATGAAGACCTATAAAATTCACCTTATCCGCCACGGTATGACCGATGCGAATATTGATGGCAGATATATCGGCTGCAAAACCGACCTTCCCTTATCACCCGAAGGGCTGAGGGAACTGAGAGGTTTAAGAGAAAATCTTGAATATCCCGAAATAGAAGCCCTTTATACAAGCCCTATGCTTCGTTGCAAACAAACTGCGGCCGCGCTTTATTCGGGCTTTGACCCCATAAGTGTTGATGAACTTACCGAGTATGATTTTGGTGTTTTTGAAAACAAGACCGCCGCGGAGCTTGAAATTATGCCAGAATATTTGGAATGGACTTCGGGTAAAATCTCTGCTACCCCCGATGGCGAAGACACAAATAATTTTATAAGGAGAATAGCACTCGGTATAAATATGATAGTCCGCGATATGATGGAAAAGGATATTACAAATGCAGGAGTTATTATGCACGGCGGTGCAATTATGATGTTTTTAGCCACCTGCGCAGTACCCCGCAAGCGCTCGGTTGAGTGGACTAGTGATAACGGCAGAGGATATTCAATAATGATTACTCCTTCACTTTATCATAGCAGCGGTATAGTTGAAGTTTACGATATTATTTGAGGTGCTTTATGGTAAATATAGGAAACGATTGGGATAACATATTAAAAGACGAATGGGAAAAGCCCTATTACCTTAATTTAAGGGGATTTTTAAAAACCGAATATGCAAGTCGCACCGTATATCCACCTATGAACGATATATTTAACGCTCTTAAATATACCTCCTTTAAGGATACCAAGGTGGTTATTATCGGTCAGGACCCATATCACGGCGAGGGTCAGGCCCACGGTCTTTGCTTTTCTGTTAAAAAAGGCGTAGATATTCCGCCCTCCCTTCGTAATATGTATAAAGAACTTGAAACTGATTTGGGGATAATCTCCGCCTCCCACGGTGAGCTTACAAAATGGGCTCAGGAGGGTGTTTTAATGCTCAACAATGTCCTTACGGTAAGAGCAGGGGAGCCAAATAGTCATAAAGGTTACGGATGGGAAAAATTCACCGATAGGGTAATTTCCGAGCTTGATAAAAAAGATACCCCTGTTGTATTCTTGCTTTGGGGAGCCAATGCAAGAAAAAAGGCGGAAATTATAAAAAATCCCATACATAAAAAACTTATAACCGTTCATCCGAGTCCTCTTTCGGCATACGGAGGTTTCTTTGGTTGCGGTCATTTCTCGAAAACCAACGAAATTCTCAAAGAATCGGGACAAACTCCTATTGATTGGCAGATAGATTAGGTTATGAATTATAAGGAAACTTTGGAATATATTCACTCGCTTGGTATGTTTTCCCACCTCGCAGGTCTTGAGCGGATAAATAAACTTTTAGATAAACTTAATAATCCGCAAAGTAAGTTTCCTGCAATTCATATTGCGGGAACTAACGGCAAGGGCTCGGTTTCTGTTATGGTGGCATCAGCTTTTAGAAAAGAGGGATATAAGGTCGGGATTTTCACTTCTCCCTATATCGTGGATTTCAGAGAAAGGATAACCGTAAACGGCGAATATATAAGTGAGGATGACCTTTGCCGCCTTGCAGAAAAGGTTAAAAATACTGATATAGCCGTAACTGAGTTCGAATTTATAACCGCGGTGGGATTCTTGTATTTTGCCGAAACAGGATGCGATATAGTTGTTGCGGAAACGGGATTGGGCGGTCGTCTTGATGCTACGAATGTCCTACGGAATGTGACCGTTTCGGTTATAACTAAAATCGGGCTTGACCATACGGGAATCCTCGGTAACACTATAGAAGAAATCGCCCGTGAAAAATGCGGTATTATTAAAAACAATAAGGTTGTGACTGTAAATAGTCAACCTGAAAAGGCACTGTGTGTTATCAAGGAATTTGCGCCCGATGTTATAATCCCCGAAGCCCCAAAAACAATATCATCGGATATAACAGGTAATACCTTTATATATAAGGGCGAGGAGTTTTCTATGGGACTTGTAGGCGAGTTTCAAATTGAAAACGCCGCCGCCGCCATTGAGGTTTTACGGAATTGCGGTTTTAAAATAAGTGATGACTCAATAAAATGGGGAATAAAAAATGCATTTATTCCCGCCCGTATGGAAATTTTATCAGAAAACCCGCTTATAATTCTTGATGGCGCCCATAATCCCGACGGAGCCGAAGCGCTTTCAAGATTTATGGAGGATTATAGCGGTAAAATCACCGCCCTTATAGGTGTAATGAAGGATAAGGATTATAAGGAAGTACTATCCCTTACGCTTAAACACTGTAAATCGGTAGTGTGTGTAACACCAAACGATTTGCCCCGCGCTCTAACGGGTGAAGAACTTATGAAGGAAGCGAAAGAGTATTGTTCCGATGTTATTTCTGTTGATACCGTGACAAAGGGACTTGAAATTGCCAAAGAAAAAGCCAAAAACGAACCTATATTTATATTTGGCTCTCTTTACCTTGCTTCCAATGTAAGAAAATATTTTAAAGAATAAAATCTTATCTTTTGCGACAATCTTTTATGACAAATATTTTAAGGACAAACCACTATAATAATTTAAGTGGCTTGTCCTTATTTTATTTTAGGAGGAATTTTATGGCAGTGGAAATAAAAAACACAGGGGAAGTGTTAACAGCTTACCTTGGCGGCGAAATAGACCATCACTCCGCCGCTGCGCTGAGAAGCGAAATAGATTCAGCAATAGAACTTAATATGCCTACTATGGTTATTCTGGATTTTTCGGGGGTAAGCTTTATGGATAGTTCGGGAATAGGACTTATTATGGGCAGATATAAAATCGTATCGAAAAGCGGAGCCAAGCTTCATGTCAGTGGTGTTACTCCGCAAAATTACAAGGTTATGAAACTTGCAGGGCTTGAACGCCTTTCGGTTTTAGATGAAACTTCGGTTATGAAAGGATAAAGATTATGAATGTTATAAATAAGTTTTCTATGAATATGATGTCCTGCTCCGCCAATGAGAGCTTTGCAAGAGCGGCAATTTCCGCCTTCGCTTTGCAACTTGACCCCACCATTGAGGATATAAGCGATATAAAAACCGCCGTATCGGAAGCGGTTACCAACTGCATCGTTCACGCCTATAAAGAAAAGGCGGGTAAAATTTACATAACTGCCGAAATCTGCGATAACTATTCTATCAGAATTAAAATTAAGGATAGAGGTTGCGGAATTGAGGATATAGATAAAGCAATGCAACCCTTATTTTCCTCTATCGGTGACGAGAGAGCGGGACTTGGCTTTTCGGTAATGCAGAGCTTTATGGATAAAATCAGTGTTCGTTCAAAGGTAGGATACGGTACTACTGTAACACTTATAAAAAACATATCTCCCAAATACTCGAGATAAATGCTCAAAGAAAACATAAGCCGTGAGAGTTTTATTGAGGAAAATTTGCGGCTTGTCCATTCCCTTTGTCATAGATTTAAGGGGAGGGGAATTGAATATGATGATTTATTTCAGGCGGGATGCGTCGGTTTAGTTAAAGCCGCTGACGCTTTCGATGAGGATAGGGGACTTTGTTTTTCCACCTATGCCGTTCCGGTGATATTAGGTGAAATAAGAAGATTATTTAGGGACGGAGGTCCAGTTAAGGTTTCGAGAAGTCTAAAAGAACTTTCTCTAAAAATCAATAGAATTAAAGAGCCAATGCAGTATGAATTGGGCAGAGAGCCAACTGTTAAAGAATTGGCGGAAAAATTGGGAGTTTCGGCAGAGGATATAAACGAGGCCATTTGCGCCGCTCAGCCTACTGCTTCACTGACAACCCAAAACGAAGACGGTATAAGTGAATGGGATATACCCACAGTCAGTACGGAAGAAGAAATTTCCGATAGATTATCTATTGATATGGCACTCGAAAAACTTGATGAAACGGAGCAGAAAATTATAAAGTATAGATACTTTTCCGCCCTTACCCAAAGCAAAACCGCAGAGCTTATGTGTATGTCGCAGGTGCAGGTTTCAAGAATGGAAAAACGAATACTTAAGAAATTGCGAAATTCTTTGGCTAATTGACAAAGAATATACCGTATGTTAAAATATTCCTATAATATAAATAGGATGGACAAAAATGAAACCTACATTATATATAGTTATTCCTTGTTATAACGAGGAAGAGGTGCTTCCCATTACCGCGCCTATGTTCCTTGATAAACTTAACTGTCTTATGGAGAGCGGAAAAATAAACGATGAAAGCCGTGTGCTTTTCGTCGATGATGGCAGTAAGGATAAAACCTGGGAAATTATAAATTCCTTTGCAGAAACCGATGTTCATTTTATGGGTATATCCTTAAGTCGTAACCGAGGTCATCAAAACGCCCTTCTGGCAGGGCTTATGGAGGCCAAGGATAGTTGTGATATAACCATTAGCATTGATTGTGACGGTCAGGATGATATAAATGCTATGGATAAAATGGTGGATGAGTATCTTGGCGGTTGTGAAGTAGTTTACGGTGTAAGGTCGCAGCGTAAGAGTGATACAGTATTCAAAAGAAGCACCGCCCAACTCTACTATAAACTTCTTAACCTTTTAGGTGTTGAGGTGGTTTATAATCATGCAGATTACCGTTTGCTTTCATCAAAGGTTTTAAATGAATTTGAAAACTTTAAAGAGGTTAATCTCTTTTTAAGAGGTATGATTCCTCTTGTGGGTTTTAAAAGCACCAGTGTTTCATATGAGAGAACGCCCCGTATGGCAGGGAATAGTAAGTATCCACTAAGAAAAATGCTGTCCTTAGCCTTTGACGGTATAACTTCGCTTTCCATTAAACCTATAAGAATTATTACCGCCTTCGGTTTTTTGGTTGCAGTAATCAGTTTGGTAGGTATTATCTGGTCGGTAGTTGTCGCCTTAATAGGTAAATCTGTTGCAGGTTGGGCCTCTATGGTAAGTATTATGTGTTTCCTTGGCGGTGTTCAACTTTTAAGTTTGGGCATAATCGGCGAGTATATCGGTAAGATTTATCTTGAAGCTAAACAAAGACCGAGATATATAATTGAAAAGAAAACAAAATAAATATGAAGAGGAGGGCAGATAACGCCTTCCTTTTTGTTGTAATTGGTAATATTGAACATATATTATACAATATATTGGAGTGCAAAATATCAAAAAACACAAGTTTGAAAAAGTTTCAAAAAAAGTTTAAAAAAAGTGTTGACAAAAGGCCATGGTTATGATAATATAATCTGGCACCTTCGCGAGAGGGTGGGTAAAACCGAACCTTGAAAATTAAACAACGACAATAATAAGGACCCGACGATTCCAAGAGAAATCTTAGAAATCAAGGACAAAAAAGAAATGCGTCAGCATT
>JAZNWP010000014.1:0-30055 GCA_045593385.1 Acutalibacteraceae bacterium | reverse complement strand
AAAAATATAATAAAGCAAATATCCCTCTTGCAAAAACTTTAAGGAAAAATATGACACCTTGGGAACGAAAACTTTGGTATGAGTTTTTAAGATATTACCCCATAAGATTTCAAAGGCAAAAAGCCATAGGAAATTATATTGTTGATTTTTATTGTGCAAAAGCAAGACTTGTTGTTGAGCTTGATGGTGGCGGACATTATACACCAGAGCAAACAGAAAAAGACAAAGTTAGAACGAAAGAGTTAGAGGGTATGAATTTAACAATTTTAAGGATTTGTAATTTGGATATTGACCGAAATTTTAGCGGTGTATGTGAATATATAGACTTGACTGTTAAAAATTCTCTCCCTCAGTCAGCTTCGCTGACAGCTCCCTCATCAGAGGGAGCCGAGATGTAGATTTGTCCCTAATTTGACACAAGCATATAATACCCCCAAGGCGGTGATGTGAGTGGAATTTATATTCGAGATAATTTTTGAAGTATATGTTGAGTTAATGATGTATATTGTGCCCGAAGAAAAAGTAACATCTAAGAAGTATAGAATTTTAACAGTTTTCTTTGCTTTGTTTGTTTTATTAGGTGTTTTTGCCTTGTTTATTTGGGGGTGCGTGTTAATAAGTGATTACAATAATAAATTAGGTATAATCCCAATTGTTATTGCGATTGTTATTTCAATTATCCAAATCATTGCAGGATTTATTTTGCACGATAAAAAATCTAAATAATGAAGAAAATCAAGTTTTCAGGTACATTTTATTTGTGTCATTAAGTTCAAAACTCCCAAAAAAATACAAGCACTCAAACGAGTGCTTGTTATTTTTTTACTATTTACCCCGTGCTGAAAAAAGTGTATTACCTGATTAACAGTCTTAGTTGATCTCCTACTGAGCGTGGCTCAGATGGTTAGTTTACGCCCGAGCGCTGCCTGTGGCAGATATAGCCAGAGGCGGAAAGGTGCCGCGGTCGAAAAATTTCGTCGCACCAAGACGAGAGAATTTTTCGGGCACCGCAAACGTCGACTGTACAAAAGTTTGATAAGCTGAAACTGCAAGAGTCTGCACAAAACTCATCAGGGTCCTCGGTTCAAGTCCGAGAAGAGCAGCCAAAAAATAAAGGACTACCGAAGTAGTCCTTTATTTTTTGTGTTTGTGTCCGCAGGACACAACATCGTTTTGCAACGCAGTTGCAAACATCATTTGACCGTAGGTCAACATCATTTCGCCTTGGCGGACACAAAACGAGGTTATGGCTACAGCCATAAATGATGTGATGCTTCGCATCAACGATGTTTTGCCTTCGGCAAAAACGTTGTTGCGACTTTGTCGCAAACGCTTGCGCCTCCGCCGCTTTTATGCTATGGTTGAGTTACAATAGGGACAAAAAAGATTCGAGACAGAGGTTCCCTCCGTCCCGAATCTTTTTATTTTGCAATTTGCGTTAATTTGTCTATAATTACCATAAAGCGTTCAGTATTTCTAATAGGATTGTACCGTTCTTGAATCATTTTTGTTTTCAAAACATACCATGCATCGTTATGAACTTGAAGGTCATCAAAATCATCACAGTTTTCAGGATAATCAAGTTGATCGGTAAAAACGGATGTAAATCGGTCTCCGGGATTTGACTTTTGTTTAGCAATATAATGTTCACACATTTTTTCGAGGCAATCAAGTGTTTCATCATACTTACTTTGTGCTACCTTATATGTGGCTATAACACGGTAAATATATGCAACAAAAGCATGGTTATAAAGTAAGTTGTTACCAAAAATATAATTGTATAGGTCGATAATCCAAACTAACATTTGAACTTTATTGTCCCATGTTTCCGGATCGTTGGGCAGATTTATAATATAGTCAACCAATGCACTACCAAGATGTTCTGTTAGCAAATCAATATACTCTTGACGTTGCTTTAAGCCACCTACACTAAATGCAACCTGCTCTTGACAATATTTTAATTTGGGCAATTGCGAAACCGTTTGTTCGACTTTAAACTCATCTTTAAAGCCCACAGCGTATAAACTAGCAAGACTTTGTAAAATTCTGTTGCGAAAATCAATATTTCTTGTATTTGCTATTAGAGTCTTGTAAATTCGTTCCGCCTCTTTTATTTTTTCTAAATCAACTTCGTTTTCCCACATATATGCTCTGCAAATAGAATCTGCCAAAAATTCTTGAATTTTTTCGTCTGAGGGAAACTCTGCCGCAAAACCACGTGCTACTGATATAGGTTTTTCTTTGGGGTTGAAATTATTGGAACATTCATCCCAGTCTTTAATTTCATTATAAATTTCCGTCAGTCGTTTTTCACGCTCTGTACGGTTAATACCAAGCAATGTGTCGGTAGTAACAGAAAAATATTCTGCGATACTTGGTAAAATTTCAATATCTGGGTATCCGTTTCCGGCTTCCCAACGTGAAATCGCCTGTGGTGTCACGCCTAAATAAGCAGATAATTGTTCTTGCGTAATTTCTTTTTTTAAACGCAATTCCTTTATAGTAGAACCTATATTTATTTTCATATCATTTCTCCAGTGAATTTAATTATTGTAAGCTTACAATTTAATTATAGCAAAAAATAATAAAATCACAATTATCAATTCGTTGTTGTTATATAAATGGATACTTTATATTAAAAATGTAAGGGGTAGTTTTTTGAAAGTACATACTTTGAAAAGCCAAGGCAGGAATAACCGTCATACTTTCGGCAGTTTTACTGTTTAAAAACAAAGTTTCTAACCATATTTTCTTTGGTATGATTTTCAAAATGTCGGTATGACTTTTGTCATACCATCAAAAATAGAGTTATCTCGTAATTTCGGGATAACTCTATTTGCATATACAACTTGAAAATATCATTGAGAAATGTTGTATTAAATATAAGAAAAAGCTTGTTGTTATGTGGAAAATTCAACTTGTGGAAATGACTGCCACAAGTTACTATGTTTGCTGCCAACCAAGCCTCCCTCTGATGAGGGAGGTGGCAAAACGGAGTTTTGGCGGAGGGAGAGAATATGAAAGAATATAATAAAGCAAATATCCCTCTTTCAAAAACTTTAAGGAAAAATATGACACCTTGGGAACGAAAGCTTTGGTATGAGTTTTTAAGATATTACCCTGTGAGGTTTCAAAGACAAAAAGCGATTGGGAATTACATAACAGATTTCTACTGTGCCAAAGCAAGACTTATAATTGAACTTGATGGCGGCGGTCACTATACAGCCGAACAAATAGAAAAAGATAATATTCGCACAAAAGAATTAGAGGGTATGAATTTAACGGTATTAAGAATTTGCAATTTAGATATTGACCGTAATTTTAATGGCGTATGTGAATATATAGATTTTAATGTTAAAAAATCTCTCCCTCAGTCAGCTTCGCTGACAGCTCCCTCGTCAGAGGGAGCCGAAAACTAATTTGTTCCTCATTTAACACAAGCATATAATACACTCAAGGCGGTGAATTGTCTTGAAAATTAAAAAATATATTTTTATTCCAATATTAGTTGTATTATGTATAATTCTTTATGCTGTTTTTGCAAAGCCAGCTATTGAAACACACACTTGGGTGTTATCTATGGCACAAAAAGCAGAGCCGTTTTCTGTAGTAGCACATAAAACTGGATATGATTTTTCTGATGATGACAGTAATATTTTTGCATTTTCTAAAGAAATAGAACTCGCCTGCACAGCAAAAGATGGTAAACTTACCATAAGTGACAAAACAAATGGGAAAACCTATGAAGGAATCTACAAAGTCACTTCTTGGGGGAGGTTTACAGGACAAAGTTATACCGTGATTATAGATGGAAAAGACGGCACTGCAAATATTAGTTCAAAATTTAACCGCACCTTATTTATATCGGTTGGGGGTTATTATTTGACTTTTGAAATTCAATGATTTATAAAAAAATCCTCGGTTTTTGACCAGTTCTTTTTCGGACACAACATCGTTTTGCAACGCAGTTGCAAACATCATTTGACCGTAGGTCAACATCATTCCGCTTGCGGACACAAAACGAGGTTACACCTTACGGTGTAAACGATGTTGCCTTCGGCAAACAGTGTTGTGCTTCGCACAAACGAAACATACAATGCTCCGCATTGATTTAACTCCACCGATAGTTGAGTTATAGAATGATAAATATTACTTTTACTCAAAAGAGAGTGTGTTGTTTTATGTAAGCACTTATGCTATGCTTGTGCTACAATAGGTACAAAAATTAAATTTTGTGTTATAATTATAAAAATAGTACCTAACCAACATCTAATTTTGCCGACTATATAGGCATAACAATCATGATTGAAGCAAAGGTGCAAATGAAAACAAACGAAATATTAAAACTTATCGGCGACAAAAAGTTCCTTGATAAGATTGATTAGTTTAAAGGAAGTCTTACATCTCTGCAGGCAGGAAACGCTGTAAGGGACGCTGTTTTATAACTTGACAATACCGCTAAAATCTTTGTGAGACCGTTGGCTGACGGTGGTGAAGGTGCAGTGGATGCCCTTTCAAACGGGCTTGGTGGAACGATTGTTGAAATTACCGTATCCGGACCGCTTTTGAAACCCGTAAATGCTAAATATTGTATTTTGCAAGATAATTTTACCGCCGTTATTGAAATGGCATCCGCATCGGGAATAACTCTATTATCATCCGAAGAACGAAATCCTCTTTTAACCACCACCTGCGGCGTGGGAGAAATTATTAAGGATGCGATAAGAAGAGGATGTCGTCATTTCATAGTTGGTATCGGCGGAAGTGCCACAAATGATTTTGTGGTTTTAATTGCAATCCTCGCAAACTTTGCGCCGGAATTCCTGTTCTGCAAATTTGTTGTGTATCGAGGAAAGAAAGATACATTGATATAATAAATATATCGAATAGCGGCAGAGTTTTCGGCCTTCGTTTTTTTGTACGAAATTCACTTTAAAATTTCGTGAAAAACATAAAAAATATTTTAAAAAAGTTCTTGACAACAGGACTTGATTATGATAATATACACAGGTACGCTGCGCAAATGTGGCGTAAAATACATGCGTTGATGCGGGAGGTGGCCGACCACCGAGTCGGGAAATTTCCGCGGAGTATGTCCGATTTTAAACCGGGCGAAAGAACTATGGAAGCACAAAAGATACTTGCGAATCCTTTGTGCAACGGCGGAATAGTCCGCTGTTCCGGAATTGTCTGTGACCCCAGCAATTGCCGGTTTTATATTGTGCTGTGAAGAAACACGCGGCACGGTGTAAGTTTTGCCCGCCAACTAAATTAGGAGGCGAAAATCACATGGCAGTAAAAGAAAAAATCCGAATTCGAGTAAAGGGTTATGACCACGCACTTGTAGACCAGTCCGCTGAAAAGATAGTGGAAACCGCTAAACGTACAGGCGCAAGGGTATCCGGTCCCGTACCGCTTCCCACCGAAAAAGAGGTTGTAACCATTCTCCGCGCTGTTCATAAGTATAAGGACAGCCGTGAGCAGTTCGAAATGAGGACACACAAGAGACTCATCGATGTTATCAGACCTTCCAACAAAACTGTTGAGGCCTTAACAAACCTTGAGCTCCCCGCCGGTGTAGAAATCGAAATTAAGCTTTAATTTATAACACCTTATATAAATAAAGCGTTTCGACACCGCATCAGGTCATGTCAGCGAAAGCTGACCAATAACCAAAGGAGGAAAAAACAATGAAAAAAGCAATCATTGGCAAAAAGCTCGGTATGACTCAGCTTTTTGATGCAAATGGTGATGTTGTTCCGGTAACTGTTGTTGAAGCAGGTCCCTGCGTTATAGCACAGAAGAAAACTATCGAGAACGACGGTTATGAAGCTGTTCAGGTTGGCTACGGCGATATGAAAGCTTCTAAGGTAAACAAGCCCATGAAGGGCCACTTCGCTAAAGGCGATGTAGCTCCTAAGAAAGTTCTTCGCGAATTCCGTCTTGAAGATATTAGCGCAATGAATGTGGGCGACATAATTAAGGCAGATATCTTCGCTGAAGGAGAAGCAGTTGACGTAAGAGGTACTTCTAAAGGTAAGGGCTATGCCGGCGTAATTAAGCGTTGGAACTTCGGTCGCCTTAAAGAAACCCACGGTACAGGTCCTGTTCATCGCCACGGTGGTTCTTTGGGTACTATCGACCCTGCAAGAATCTTCAAAGGCAAGAAAATGGCCGGTCACTTAGGTCACGAGCGTGTAACCGTTCAGAACCTCAGCGTAGTTAAAGTAGACGCAGAAAAGAACATAATCGCTGTTAAGGGCGCCATCCCCGGCCCCAAGGGCGGTATCGTAGTTCTCTTCGATAGCGTTAAAGCTTAAGGAAGGAGTGTTTTGAAATATGCCTAATATAGCAGTTGTTGATATGACAGGTAAAAGCGTTGGTAAAATCGAACTTTCCGATGCAGTATTCGGAATTGAACCCAATGCAGTTGTTATGCACATGGCAGTAGTTAACTATCTTGCCAATCAGCGTCAGGGCACACAATCCACTCTGACCCGCACAGAAGTTTCCGGCGGCGGCAAAAAGCCCTGGAGACAGAAGGGTACAGGCCATGCCCGTCAGGGTTCGACCAGAGCTCCCCAGTGGAGACATGGTGGTATTGTCCACGCACCCAAGCCAAGAGATTATTCTTATTCTCTTAACAAGAAGGTTCGCCGTCTTGCTCTCTTGTCTGCTCTTTCCGATAAGGTTGCAACAGGCAATATGATAGTTCTTGATGAACTTAAGTTAGACGGATTTAAAACCAAGACCGTTGCAGAATGCTTAAAGGCAATCGGCGCCGCAAAGAAGACTCTTGTTGTTCTCGAGAACAACGATGCTTATGCAGTTAAGAGTATCGCTAACATTGCAGGCGCTAAATCTGCTCAGGTTAACACAATTAACACCTATGACATCATCAATGCCGATACACTTGTAGTGGTTAAGGGTGCTGTCGCAAAAATTGAGGAGGTGTACGCATAATGAAAACCGCACAGGATATCATTATCGCTCCGGTAATTACCGAAAAGAGCATGTCAGGTATAGCTGACAAGAAATACACCTTCAAGGTCGCTAAGGACGCTTCCAAGTACGAAATCGCAGATGCCGTTAAGGAATTGTTCAAGGTTGACGTTGCCAAGGTAAACACAATTAATGTACGCGGTAAGGCAAGAAGAATGGGCCGCTATGAAGGATATACTGCTTCCTGGAAGAAGGCAGTTGTAACCCTCACAGCCGATTCTAAGTCCATCGAATTCTTCGACGGTCTTATGTAAGCGTAAGAGGAAATTTTAAATTTCCGGTGATGTATGAAGTTGAAAGACAACTTCGCTAAGCCTAAATAGGAGAGTGAAACAAATGGCAATAAAGCATTATAAGCCGACTACTAACGGTCGCCGCAATATGACAACCATGGATTATTCCGAATTGTCCAAAGTTGCGCCCGAAAGAAGTTTGCTTGAGCCAATAAAGAAAAATGCCGGCCGTAATAGCTATGGCCGAATCACCGTTCGCCACAGAGGCGGCGGAAACCGCAGAAAGTACAGAGTAATCGATTTCAAGAGAGACCGTTTCGGAGTACCCGCAACCGTTCTTACCCTTGAATACGACCCCAACCGTTCTGCATTTATCGCCCTCGTTCAGTACGAGGACGGAGAGAAGCGTTACATTATCGCTCCTCAGGGATTAAAAGTTGGCGATAAGGTTGTAAGCGGTCCCGATGCTGATATCAAGCCCGGTAACGCACTTCCCCTCGTTAATATTCCCGTTGGTACCTTTATTCATAACATTGAGCTTTATCCTGGCAAGGGCGCTCAGCTCGCTCGTTCAGCAGGTAACATGGCTCAGCTTATGGCAAGAGAAAACGGTATGGCACTTCTTCGTTTGCCCTCCGGCGAACTTCGCAACGTGCCTGAAAAATGCATGGCAACCGTAGGCACCGTGTCCAATCCTGAACACGCTAATGTTAACTACGGTAAAGCAGGTCGTAAGCGCCACATGGGTTGGAGACCTACCGTTCGCGGTTCTGTAATGAACCCCTGTGACCACCCCCACGGTGGTGGTGAAGGTAAGTCACCCATCGGTCGTCCCAGTCCTGTTACCCCTTGGGGTAAACCCACTATGGGTTATAAGACCCGTAAGAAGAATAAGCAGAGCGATAAGTATATCGTGAAGCGTCGTAAGTAAGTCCACGAAAGGAGAAATTCATAATGGGAAGAAGCATTAAAAAAGGCCCTTATGTACAACCCGTGTTGTTCAAAAGAGTCAAAGAAATGAATGAAGCCGGTGAAAAGCGCGTGCTTAAAACCTGGAGCCGTTCGTCTACCATATTCCCCGATTTCGTCGGACACACTTTTGCTGTTCATGACGGCCGTAAGCACGTGCCTGTATATGTAACAGAGGATATGGTTGGCCATAAGCTCGGTGAATTCGCACCGACAAGAACATTCAAAGGTCACGCCGGCGCTAAAACAACCGGTAAGTAAGCGGCCGAAAGGAGAGTTAACTATGGAAGCAAGGGCAACACTTAAATATGCCCGTATCTCACCCCGTAAGGTGAAGATTGTTCTTGATTTAATTAGAAATCAGGACGCTGACAAAGCTATGGCTATACTCAAATTTACTCCTAAGTCCGCTTGTGAGTATTTAGAGAAGCTGCTTAAGTCAGCAATGGCAAATGCAGAAAACAAAAACATGGATATGGCAAGACTTTATGTTGCAGAATGCCTCGTATGTCCCGGACCCATCCTTAAGAGAATTCGTCCCAAGGACCACGGTCGTGCACACCGCATCTTAAAGAGAACAAGCCATATGACACTCGTTCTCAAAGAACGCGAGATTTAAGTAAGGAGGTTAAATTATGGGCCAGAAAGTAAATCCCCACGGTTTGCGTGTTGGTGTTATTAAAAACTGGGATTCACGTTGGTTTGCTAATGATAGCACCTTTGGTGACACATTAGTTGAGGACTATAACCTCCGTAAATACCTCAAGAAAGCGTTAGCTACTGCAGGTATTGCTAAAATCGAAATCGAACGTGATGCTAAGCGCGTTAGAATTCACATTCACTGCGCTAAGCCCGGCATGGTAATCGGTCGTAACGGTTCTGAAATTGAAAAGTTACGCGAAACCTGCCAGAATATGCTTGGAAAGACTGTTGTAATCAATATCGTTGAGATAAAGAACCCCGATGCAGATGCACAGCTCGTTGCAGAAAACATCGCAGTACAGCTTGAAAAGCGTGTATCCTTCCGTCGTGCTATGAAGCTCGCCATCGGCAGAGCAATGCGCCTTGGCGTTAAGGGTATCAAAACTCAGGTTTCAGGTCGTCTTGGTGGCGCTGAAATCGCAAGAAGCGAACAGTATCATGAAGGTACCATTCCGCTTCAGACCCTTAGAGCAGACATTGACTACGGTTTTGCAGAGGCAGATACAACCTACGGCAGAATCGGTGTTAAGGTTTGGATTTATAAGGGTGAAGTTCTCAATGAGAACCGCAGAACTAATAAGAGAGGGGGCGCCCGCTAATGTTAATGCCTAAGCGTACTAAATTCCGTAGGGTACACCGCGGCAGAATGACCGGTACTGCTATGAGAGGCAATAAGGTTTCTCACGGCGATTTCGGTTTGCAGGCGCTTGAACCCGCATGGATAACCTCTAATCAGATAGAGGCAGCCCGTATTGCTATGACTCGTTATATCAAGCGTGGCGGTAAAGTATGGATTAAAATTTTCCCTGACAAGCCAATAACCAAGAAACCTGCTGAAACTCGAATGGGTAAAGGTAAGGGTGCTCCTGAGTATTGGGTAGCAGTGGTAAAACCCGGACGCGTTATGTTCGAAATCGGCGGCGTATCCGAGGAATTAGCTCGCGAGGCAATGCGTCTTGCAGCTAACAAACTGCCTATCAAATGTAAGTTTATAGGTAAAGAAACGGGTGGTGAGCAGTAATGAATGCAAAGGAAATCAGAGAAAAAACTTTACCCGAGCTCAATGAGCAGTTGGCAAAGCTTAAGGATGAATTATTCCATCTTCGTTTCCAACATGCCATTAATCAGCTCGACAACCCCATGCGCATAGTTGCTGTCAAGAAAGATATCGCTCGCGTTCAGACCATTATTCGCGAGAAAGAAATCGCAGACAGCGCTAACGCTTAAAGTAGGGAGGTACGTCTAAATGAGCGAAAGAAACCTTCGTAAAACCAGAGTGGGTAAGGTTGTAAGCAATAAAATGGAAAAAACCGTTGTTGTTGCTATTGAAGACAACGTAAAGCATCCGCTCTACAAGAAGATTATTAAAAACACTATCAGACTTAAGGCTCATGATGAGAACAATATCTGTGGCCTCGGCGACAGAGTTCTTATTATGGAAACGAGACCTCTCTCTAAGGATAAGAGATGGCGCGTTGCCGAAATAATCGAAAAGGCTAAGTAGTCTAAGGAGGAAACCACTGTGATACAACAACAGAGTTACCTCAAGGTTGCGGACAATACCGGTGCAAAAGAAATTATGTGCATCCGCGTTCTTGGCGGCTCCAGAAGGAGGTATGCCAACATTGGCGATGTTATCGTTGCTTCTGTTAAAAAGGCCGCTCCTGGCGGTACAGTAAAGAAGGGCGATGTAGTAAAGGCAGTTGTGGTTCGTTCTGCAAAGGGCCTTCGTCGCAATGACGGCACATACATCAGATTCGACGAAAATGCGGCAGTAATTATCCGTGATGATAAGAACCCCCGTGGTACCCGTATTTTTGGACCGGTAGCCCGTGAGCTTCGTGAAAAGGATTATACTAAAATCCTTTCTCTCGCTCCGGAAGTACTTTAATGGGAGGTAAATTGAATATGAGTAAGCTTCGCATTAAAACCGGCGATACTGTAGTACTCCTTACAGGAGATGCTAAGGACCGCAAGAAGACCGGAAAGGTACTTGAGGTTAGCCCCAAAGAGGGTAAAGTAATAGTAGAGGGTTTAAACAAAGTTAAAAAGCATGTTAAGCCCAGAAAAGCTGGAGACCCCTCCGGCATCATCGAGACCGAAAGCGCTATCTATGCCAGCAAGGTTCAGGTTGTTTGCCCCAAGTGCAATAAGCCCACCAGAATAGGTAATGTAGTAGGTAAAGATGGCAAGAAAACCCGCGTTTGCAAAAAATGCGGCGCAGAACTTTAAGAGTAGGAGGAACATGACAAATGTCAACGCTTGGAAATGAATATAAAAATTCAATTACTCCTGCATTGATGACCAAATTTGGATATAAGAGCGTCATGCAGATTCCGAAACTCGATAAGGTCGTTATCAATGTAGGTTGCGGTGAGGCAAAAGATAACTCTAAGGTTATCGATGCTGTAATCACCGACCTCGGCAAAATTACAGGTCAGAAGGCCGTACCCTGCCGCGCTAAGAAATCTGTCGCCAACTTTAAGCTCCGTGAGGGCTCTCCCATTGGCGTTAAGGTAACACTCCGCGGTGAAAGAATGTACGAATTTGTTGAAAGACTTTTCAATACTGCTCTTCCCAGAGTTAGAGACTTCAGAGGTATCAATCCCGACGCTTTCGACGGTCGTGGCAACTATGCTATGGGCGTTAAAGAACAGTTGATATTCCCCGAAATCGAGTATGATAAAATCGACAAAGTACGCGGTATGGATATAATTTTCGTTACTACTGCAAAGACAGATGAAGAGGCCCGCGAGTTATTAACTCTTATGGGCGCTCCGTTTGCGAGATAAGGAGAAGGAATTATGGCTAAAACATCTATGAAGGTTAAGCAGGCACGTCCCGCTAAGTTTTCAACCAGAGAGTATAACAGATGTAAAATCTGTGGCCGCCCCCACGCTTATCTTCGCAAGTACGGCATCTGCCGTATCTGCTTCAGAGAACTCGCTTATAAAGGTGAGATTCCCGGAGTTAAGAAGGCAAGTTGGTAAGGCGCAAATCTAAAGGAGGTTTACGGCATGCAAATCACCGATACTATTGCTGATATGCTTACGAGAATTCGTAATGCATCTGCAGCTAAACATGATTCGGTAGATGTTCCTGCATCAAAGGTTAAAAAGGCAATTGCCCAGATTCTTCTTGATGAAGGTTACATCAGCAGCTTTACCGTAGAAGAAGACGGTAAGCAGGGCGTTATTCATATCGTTTTGAAGTATGGCGCCAACAAATCGCAGACCATAAGCGGAATCCGCAGAGTTTCCAAGCCCGGTTTGCGTATCTACACTAACGTAGAGGATATGCCTAAGGTTATGAAAGGCCTTGGTATTGCAATACTTTCCACCTCTAAAGGTATTATGACAGACAAGCAGGCTCGCAAAGCCAATATCGGCGGCGAAGTTCTCGCATTTGTTTGGTAAGGAGGTGCAAGGTTATGTCTAGAATAGGAAAGATGCCCATCGCAGTTCCCGCAGGTGTTGAAGTTAAGCTTAACGGCAACGTTATCACAGTAAAGGGCGCCAAGGGCGAACTCACCTACACCTTCAATGCAGACATTAATGTTGCAGTTGAAGAGGGTAATATCGTAGTTACCCGTCCTACCGACAATAAGGAACACCGCTCCTTACACGGCCTCACCAGAACACTTATCGCCAATATGGTTAAGGGTGTTTCCGAGGGTTATTCCAAGACACTTGAAATCAACGGCGTTGGTTACCGTGCACAGAAGCAGGGTAATAACCTTGTAATGAACCTTGGTTATTCCCATCAGGTAATCGTTCCTGAAATTGACGGTATTCAAATCGATGTACCGGCTCCTGATAAGATTATTATCAGCGGTGCAGATAAGCAGATGGTTGGCCAGTTTGCAGCTGATGTTCGTAAGAAGAGACCCCCCGAGCCCTATAAAGGCAAGGGTATTAAGTACTCTGATGAACACATCCGCCGCAAAGAAGGTAAGGCAGCCAAGGGTAGTAAGAAATAATAAAGGAGTGTATAGAAAATGGTTACTAAACCGAACAGCAATAAGGCAAGAATCAAGCGCCATGCCCGCGTTCGTTCCAAAATCAACGGCACAGCAGCTTGTCCTCGTCTTGATGTATTCCGCTCCAACAGCCACATTTACGCCCAGCTTATCGATGATGTAAACGGCGTAACTCTCGCGGCAGCCGCTTCTAACGAAAAGGATTTCGGTCTTAGCGGTTCTAATAAAGAGGGTGCGCGTAAGGTTGGACAGTTAATCGCTGAACGCGCTACCGCAAAGGGTATCTCTGAGGTTGTTTTTGACCGCGGCGGATACGTATATCACGGTCGCGTTAAGGAGCTTGCCGAAGGTGCCCGTGAGGGCGGCCTCAAGTTCTAATAAGGAGGAGGAATACTTTTGGCTACAAATATTGATGCATCAACATTAGATTTACAGGAACGTGTAGTTTCTATAAACCGTGTATCCAAAACCGTTAAGGGCGGACGTATTATGAAGTTCGCAGCATTAGTGGTTGTTGGTGACGGAAACGGTATAGTTGGCTACGGTCTTGGTAAAGCCGGCGAAGTTCCGGATGCCATCCGTAAGGGTATTGAGGACGCTAAGAAGAACCTCATTAAAGTTTCCCTTAAAGGCACTACTATTCCCCACGAAATTATCGGAGAGTTCGGCGCAGGTCGCGTGCTTCTAAAGCCCGCTGCTCCCGGTACCGGTGTTATCGCCGGCGGTGCGGTTCGTGCAGTTGTTGAAACTGTTGGTATTAAAGATATCCGTACTAAGGCTCTTCGTTCAAACAATCCGTGCAATGTAGTTCGCGCTACTGTACAGGGCCTCGCTGCTCTTCGTGACGCTGAACAGGTTGCAGCTGTCCGCGGCAAAACTGCTAAGGAAATTATAGGTTAAGGAGGAGCAGCACTATGGCAACAAAGAAAAAGGCTGCCGGCCTTACAATCAAGCTCGTAAAGAGCACTATCGGTTCCAAAAAGGATCAGATTGCAACTGTTGAAGCATTAGGTCTTCATAAGATTGGCGACGTTACGGTTCAACCCGATAACGCTCAGACCAGAGGTAAAGTTAATAAGGTTTCACACCTTGTTAAAATCATTGAAGGCTAATTAGCAGGACAGTAGGTCCAAAAGTCGTTTATCGACAATGCGGTTTTAAAACCGTTAATCAAGCAAGGAGGTGCGAACAATGAAATTGCACGAATTGGCCCCCGCTGTTGGTTCCACTAAGGAATCTAAGCGTATAGGCAGAGGTCACGGTTCAGGCAACGGCAAAACTGCCGGTAAAGGTCACAAGGGTCAGAAGGCCCGTGCCGGTCACGGTATGAGAATCGGTTTCGAGGGCGGTCAGATGCCCCTTCATAGACGCGTTCCGAAGCGTGGTTTCAATAACATTTTTGCAGAAGAAGTGATAGCAATCAATGTTGCCGCTCTTGAAGTTTTCGAGGATGGCGCTACCGTTGATGCTGCTGCTCTTGTGGAAAAAGGAATTATCAAAAAGGCAAATAAAGCCATTAAAGTTTTAGGCAACGGCAAGCTTACTAAGAAGCTCACCGTTAACCTTAATGCATTTTCTGCTGCGGCCGCTGAAAAAATCAATGCTGTAGGCGGAAAGGCTGAGGTGATTTGAGTATGCTGGAAATCATAAGAAATGCTTGGAAGGTTAAGGAAATCCGCAACAAGATTTTCTTCACAATCTTCATAATCATCATTTTCCGCATTGGCTCTGTAATCCCCGTACCGTATGTAGATGTAGAAGCTCTTAAGAGCTCTGCAGGTTCTGCAAACGAGTTCTTCAGCTACCTTTCAATTTTGACCGGTGGCGGACTTGAATACGGTGCAATCTTTGCGATGTCGGTTACCCCGTACATCAACTCTTCAATTATAATGCAGCTTCTCTGCGTTGCTATTCCCGCCCTTGAGCGTCTTCAGAAGGAAGGCGAGGAAGGTCAGAAGAAACTTGCAACCTACACCCGTTTTGCAACGGTTGTACTCGCTCTTATTCAGGGTATTGCATATTTCATCTACCTTAAGGGTAGCGGATTCCTTACCGTTAAGGGTACAGGCGCAGTAATCTTCGCTGCTTTCGTAATTGTTCTTGCTTTCACTGCAGGTTCTGCCCTTGTAATGTGGCTCGGCGAGAGAATCGACGAGAAGGGTATCGGCAACGGCATTTCAATGCTTCTGTTTGCAGGTATTCTTTCCCGTGCTCCTCAGGCCGCTGCTTCACTTTGGGGTAGCTTCAAGGCAGGTCAGCATGTTGCTGTTATAGGCATTATTGTTATGTTCTTAGTAGTTATCGGCTTTGTTGTATGGATGACTAATGCAGAACGCAGAATTCCCGTTCAGTATGCTAAGCGTGTTGTTGGTAACAAGATGTACGGCGGCCAGAACACCCATATTCCGATTAAGGTTAATATGTCCGGTGTTATGCCTATCATCTTCTCATCATCAATTCTTATGCTTCCCACTATGATACTGAGCTTTATGAATATCGATCAAAGAGCAACCACCTTTGCTAAGGTACTTGCCCTCTTCAGTACTCAGGGAATTTTCTACGCAGTTATCTACTTCGTATTGATTATCGCTTTTGCATATTTCTATACAACCATTCAGTTCAACCCCGTTGAAATGGCAAATAACCTGCGTAAGAACGGTGGCGCCGTTCCAGGCATCCGTCCCGGTAAGCCCACTTCTGATTTCATATCCAAGATTTTGTCAAGAATAACACTTATGGGCGCTTTGTTCCTCAGTGTTATCGCAATCCTTCCCATAATCATCGGCTCCGTTGGTCAGATTAACATCTCCCTCGGCGGTACCTCATTACTCATTATGGTAGGCGTAGCGCTTGACATGGTTCAGAACCTTGAATCCCAGATGATGATGCGTCATTACAAGGGATTCCTCGATTAAGGAGTATAATATGAAGCTTATACTTTTAGGTGCTCCCGGTGCCGGTAAAGGCACTCAGGCCGAAGTGATTTCAGAGAAATACAATATTCCTACAATTTCTACAGGCAACATCATCCGCGCCGCTCTTAAAAACGGCACGGAGATGGGCCTTAAAGCTAAAGCATATACCGAGCAGGGCAAGCTCGTACCCGATGATGTTGTAATCGGCATTATCCGCGAGCGTCTTGCTGAAGCTGACTGTAAAGAAGGTTTCATTCTTGACGGTTTCCCCCGTACCATTCCTCAGGCAGAAGCTCTTGACGATATGGGCATAACAATGGACGCAGCTCTTTCTATAGAGGTTGCTGACAGTGAAATTGTTAAGCGTATGTCAGGCAGACGCGTTTGTGAAAAGTGCGGCGCAAGCTACCACACAGAATATAAGAAACCCGCAGTTGACGGCGTATGCAATATGTGTGACGGAAAGTTAGTGATTCGTAAGGATGATGAGCCCGAAACCGTGCTCAATCGCCTTAATGTTTATCACGAACAGACCGAACCTTTGAAGGATTACTACAATAAACAGAACAAGCTTCTCATCGTAGAAGGTCAGGAAGATGTTAAAGATACTACTGCTCTTGTTCTTAAAGCTCTTTCGGAGATATAAGGTATGGTAGTCCTCAAAACCGGCCGCGAGCTTAAGGTGATGCGAGAAGCTTGCAGAATTTCGGCCGAAGCATTAAAATTAGTTGGCAGAGCGGTTGAGCCCGGTGTAACCACCGCAGAGCTCGATAGGATAGCAGAAAACTATATAAGAAGTCAAGGAGCAACTCCTAACTTCAAGGGTTATCACGGCTATCCTGCTACCGCCTGTATATCAATCAACAACGAGGTAATTCACGGCATACCCTCCGCAAAACGAAAAATCCAAGAAGGCGATATAGTTAGTGTCGACCTTGGAGCAATGTTCGAAGGATATAACGGCGATAATGCCGCAACTTTTGCCTGCGGAAGTATATCTGACGAGGCAAAGCGGCTGATGGATACAACCCGCGAAAGTCTTTACGAAGGCATTAAAGCGGCTTGTGTCGGCGGCAGAATCGGCGATATCGGAAGTGCGGTACAAAGGTATGTTGAGGAACGGGGATTTTCAGTGGTTAGACAGTTTGTCGGCCACGGCATAGGAGCAAAGCTCCATGAAGCCCCTGAAGTACCTAATTTTGGCACTCCCGGAAGGGGAATTCGCCTCTTACCCGGTATGACTCTTGCCATAGAACCCATGGTAAATGTGGGTGGCAGCGAGGTCAAAACCTTACCGGATGGCTGGACTGTTCTAACGAAGGACGGCTCATTGTCTGCTCACTTCGAGCATACAATAGTCATAACACCTGATGGACCGCAGATATTGACGGTTAGCTGAGGTGGATTATGATAGGTCGAATCGTTTGTTCTCTGGCGGGTAGGGATAAAGATTGTTTTATGGTAGTTGTGGAATTAAAAGAGGATAAAGTTTTCGTCTGTGACGGAAAACATAGACCCCTCGAAAGACCAAAACTTAAAAACATAAAGCATCTTAAACTCACCAACTCGTACTTAAAGGAAGAACAGTTCAAAACAAACCGTTCACTTCGCCGTGCATTAAATGAATATAGCGGCAAGGTGTTATGCATTAAGGAGGAAAATTGAATGTCAAAATCAGATATGATAGAACTTGAAGGCACCGTTGTTGAGGCAATGCCGAACGCAATGTTCAAAGTTGAAGTTCAAGGCGGACATCAGATTCTTGCCCACATTTCCGGCAAACTTCGTATGAATTTCATCCGAATTCTTCCCGGCGATAAGGTCACTGTTGAGATGTCCCCATATGACCTGTCTAAAGGACGCATTACTTGGCGTTCTAAGTAAACGGGGCAAAAATTTAAGGAGGTATAATCCAAATGAAAGTCAGACCTTCTGTTAAAAAGATTTGCGAAAAATGCAAAATCATTAAGCGCAAGGGTAAAATCATGGTTATCTGTGAGAACCCCAAGCACAAACAGCGTCAGGGTTAATTGCGCGAAGCCGTAGGGCTTAAAAAAATAATGGAGGTGCTTTGATAAATGGCACGTATTGCAGGTGTTGACCTTCCTAATGATAAGAGAGTTGAAATCGGACTCACTTATATCTATGGTATCGGTCTTACAACATCCAAAAAGATTCTTGCCGACACAGGCGTAGACCCTGATGTTCGCGTTAAGGATTTGTCAGAAGAAGATATTTCAAAGTTGCGTGAGTATATCGACCACAACCTTCAGGTAGAAGGTGACCGTCGCCGTACCGTAGCGCTTGATATCAAGAGACTTATTGAAATCGGCAGTTATCGCGGTCTTCGTCATCGCAAGGGCCTTCCCGTAAGAGGTCAGCGTTCTAAAACCAATGCGCGTACACGCAAAGGTGTAAAGAAAACCGTTGCTAACAAGAAGAAATAAGTAGGAGGAAGAATAAATGGCTACTGCTAAGAAAGCGAGCGGTTCACGCCGTCGTCGCGAAAAGAAAAATATTGAACGTGGTGCCGCTCATATTCAGTCAACCTTCAACAACACAATAGTTACCATCACCGATACTCAGGGCAACGCTCTTTCTTGGGCATCTGCCGGTGAACTCGGTTTCAGAGGTTCAAAGAAATCTACTCCCTTCGCGGCACAGAGCGCAGCAGAAACCGCTGCTAAAGCTGCTATGGAGCATGGTCTCAAAACTGTTGAAGTTTATGTTAAAGGTCCCGGAGCTGGACGTGAAGCAGCAATTCGCGCATTGCAGTCAGCAGGTCTTGAAGTTAACATGATTAAAGATGTTACTCCCATTCCGCACAATGGCTGCCGTCCTCCCAAGAGAAGACGAGTATAATAATTTGTAAATTTTAAGAATTTACAGGAAAAAATTTGGAGGTGTAACAGATGGCAAGATATACCGGAGCAGTTTGCAGACAGTGCCGCCGTGAAGGACAGAAATTGTTCTTAAAGGGCGAACGCTGCTATTCTGAAAAATGTTCTATCGGCATCCGCGGTTATGCGCCCGGACAGCACGGACAGGGTAGAAAGAAGTCATCCGAATATGGTTTGCAGCTTCGCGCTAAGCAGACCGCAAGACGTTTTTACGGTGTTCAGGAAAAACAGTTTTATCACTATTTCGAAATTGCTGAAAGAAAGCAGGGCGTTACCGGTGATAACCTATTAAGAATTCTTGAAAGTCGTCTTGACAATGTAGTTTACAGAGTGGGCTTTGCTTCTTCTCGCGCAGAAGCAAGACAGCTTGTTGGTCACGGTCACTTTGAAGTTAACGGAAGCCGTGTAGATATCGCTTCCTACCTTCTTAAAGCAGGTGATGTAGTATCTATCTGTGAAAAGAGCCGCGGCAGCGAGAAAATCAAGGCAGTTGTAGAAGCAAATTCTGCAAGACCTGTACCCCAGTGGATTGATATTGACCGTGAGAAGCTTTCAGCAAAGGTAATCGCTCTTCCCGAAAGAGACCAGATTGATGCCCCCGTTGAAGAGCAGCTCATCGTTGAATTCTATTCAAGATAATGATTGTTTTTGGGAGCATATTCCCAAAACGGTTATGTCTTTTATCCGCCGCACTTGGATAAAAGCGTAAAATAAATATATCGTGCGGAGAAATGGAGCTTTTAAATGAAAGAAATTGAAAAGCCCAGAATTGATACACTCGAACTTACAGCTGACGGAAAATACGGCAAGTTCGTAATGGAACCCCTTGAGCGCGGCTATGCAATTACACTTGGAAACAGTATGAGAAGAGTTCTTCTTTCCATCCTTCCCGGTGTAGCAATTACCTCTGTTAAGATTGACGGTGTAGTTCACGAATTTTCCACCCTTCCCGGTGTAAAAGAGGATGTTACCGAAATTATTCTTAACCTTAAAGGTCTTATTGCAAAACTGCACTCTGATGCCGAGAAAAAGATTTATATCGAGGCAGAGGGTCCCTGCGTAGTTACCGCAGCTTCCATTAAAGCTGATTCCGAGGTTGAAATTCTCAATCCTGATATGTATATCGCAACTCTTGACGAGGGCGCAAAACTCAATATGGAGATGACTCTCGAAAAGGGTAGAGGTTATGTTCCTGCTGAACAGAATGTAACAAATGAAATCGGCGTTATTGCTACCGACTCCATTTATACACCTGTTGTTAAGGCAAACTTCACCGTTGATAATGCCCGTGTAGGCGGTGATATCGGCAAGAATAAGTTAACTCTCGAAGTTTGGACTGATGGTTCTTTATCCGCTAATGAGGCAATTTCTCTTTCTGCCAAGATTCTTATGGAGCATTTAGAGATATTCCTTGACCTTACGGAAGGTGTAAGCAACACCGAAAGCATTATGGCTGTTAAGGCCGATAATGAGAAGGAAAAGATTCTTGACCTTACTATTGATGAGTTGGACCTTTCTGTTCGTAGTTTCAACTGCTTAAAGCGCGCCGGAATCAACACTGTTGAAGACCTTATCAACAAGTCCGAAGAGGATATGTTGAAGGTTCGTAATCTCGGACGTAAATCTTTGGAAGAGGTAATCGCAAAGCTTGATTCTTTCGGTTATACTCTTAAAAAAGAAGACGAATAATTTAAAGGAGTGAATATCAATGCCAGGTACTCGTAAACTTGGAAGAACCAGTGATCATAGAACTGCTATGCTTCGCGCAATGGTTACTTTCTTGCTTGAAAAAGGCAGAATTGAAACCACCGTTACCCGCGCAAAAGAAGTTAGCGCTATGACAGAGAAGTATATTACACTCGCTAAGAATGATAGTCTCCACAGTAAGCGTCAGGCGTTGGCGTTCATTACTAAGGAAGACGTTGTTGCAAAGCTTTACAGCGAAATCGCTCCTAAGTATAAGGACGTTAACGGTGGTTACTGCCGTATTATTAAGACAGGACCCCGCCGTGGAGATGCAGCAGAGATGGCTATCATCGAGTTGGTTTAATTCTCTTTAGCCAAGGCAATAAGACCCAAGTTAGATTTGGGGCAATAATTTTACGCTTTGGCTCGGTTTAGTACTCACATTTTCACCATAGTTTAATTACTTCCGGAAACGCAAATGGGTCCGGGATGATGTGTGTACTAAATAATTAAAAACAAAAAAATTCCCCGTCTGTAAGTCGGGGAATTTTTTTGTTTTTTTATGTAAAAATTACAAAAATTTAACTTTTTGATTATAGCGATTTAAATTGACAAAGCGACAAGTTTGTGGTATAATCTCTGTATGACTAATTTAATGGGTTACTCTGCTGTAAAACGGCTTGCATAAATGTTTTATGTCTTGCAACCTTATTGTTAAAATATTTTGAGAGGATGAATATTTTGGATTCCAAACTGACCTTATATATCGTAAAGCGTTTGCTTTTAGCGGTATTTACGGTATTTCTTGTAATCACAATCACTTTTTTTGCTATGAAAGCAATCCCCGGAGGCCCCTTCCTTAGTGAGAAGGCCGCAACCCCCGCAGTTACTGCCGCTCTTGAAGCAAAATACGGTCTTGATAAACCGATTATGGAGCAGTATGTAACATATCTTGAAGGTGTAATTAAATTTGATTTCGGTCCTTCTATTAAGAATAGGGGCCGCGAAGTTTCAGATTTGCTATTAGAAGGTTTTAAAACCAGCGGTAAGCTGGGTCTTATGGCCGCAGGTATTGCTATCGTTATGGGACTGATTTTCGGCTCACTGGCTTCGGTATTCCATAATAAAGTAATAGATAAGGTTATAATGGTGCTTTCAACCGCTTCGGTTGCTATGCCTTCCTTCGTTATCGCAACTATACTACTGTTGCTGCTATGTATAACGATTCCTATCTTCCCGTCTAACGGCTCAACTGCCGCGGGTCTTATATTGCCGGTTGTATCCTTGAGTTTATATCCTATGGCATATATCACCCGTCTTACAAGGTCAAGTATGCTTGATGTTTTAGGTCAGGATTATATCCGCACCGCAAGAGCAAAGGGTGTTTCTCCCGCAAAAGTAATTTTCAAGCATTCTCTTAAAAACGCAGTTACCCCCGTTATTACCTATGTAGGTCCTATGATTGCATATATTCTTACCGGTAGCTTGGTAGTTGAAAAAATTTTTGCAGTTCCGGGTCTTGGTAACTACTTCTTCTCAAGCATTATTAACCGTGACTATCCTATGATTATGGGTACCACGATTTTCCTTGCAACAATAATGGTAATTATGACTCTTCTTTCGGATATCTGCTATAAAATATTCGACCCAAGAGTAGATTTCAGTTAGGAGGCATAAAGGTGAATAAAGATATTAATGAAAGCCCTAAAAAGAATCCTTTAAGCTTCCAGCTTGATGTTTCCAGCTTTGAAAAGGCAACTGATGAAGAAAAGTTTATGCAACAGCGTATGCGCGAAAGCACCACCTTCTTTAAAGACGGTATGCGTCGTCTTTCCCGCAATAAAATTGCGATGGTTTGCTTTGTTATAATCAGTCTTATCATTTTAATCGCTGCTTTTGTACCTATGATTTATCCTTATAGTTATTCAGAGCAGTTGGGTATAACTCCCGGTGAGCCTGTTGATTCTTCGTATAATAACTTAAAACCTTTTGAATACGGCGATACCGAGCTTGAGCGTATTGCAAACGGTGAAAAAATATTCCCCCATATTTTCGGTACTGACTCGGCAGGCCGTGACTATGCTATCCGCGTTATCTACGGTACTCGCGTATCTCTTTTAGTTGGTTTCTTTGCAAGCTTGATAGTTCTTGTTATCGGTGCTATTTATGGCTCTGTATCAGGATTTTACGGTGGCAAGGTTGACCTTATTATGATGAGAATAGTTGATATTATATATTCTCTCCCTGACCTTTTGATGATTATTTTGCTTTCATCCATACTCAATGTAACACTTGCTCCCAAAATCGAGGGAACTGTATTTGCTAAATTGGGTACAGGTATGATAAGTATATTCATAGTATTTGCGCTGCTCTATTGGGTAAGCATGGCCCGTCTGGTTCGTGGTCAGATACTCACCATTAAGCAGCAGGATTATGTTTTGGCTGCCCGTTCTATCGGCGCTAAGTCAAGCCATATTATTAAACGACACATGTTGCCTAACTGCATAAGCGTACTCATTATTTCCACCGCCCTTCAGATTCCTTCGGCTATATTCACCGAAAGTTATCTTTCCTTCTTGGGCCTTGGTGTTGATATGCCTATGCCGAGTTTGGGCTCACTCGCTTCGGATGCTCTTGACGGAATCTATAGTTACGGTTACCGTCTGATTATTCCCGCAGTAACTATTTGTCTTATAGTTTTATCCCTTAACCTTTTAGGTGACGGTCTGCGCGATGCTTTCGACCCGAAGCTTAAGAAGTAAGGAGGAAAAATAATGGAACTTTTAAAAGTAACAGATTTGCACACCTCCTTTTTCACCCCCGCAGGCGAAGTAAAAGCAGTAAACGGAATTTCTTTTTCACTTGAAAAAGGCAAGGTTTTAGGTATCGTTGGTGAATCGGGATCCGGTAAAAGTGTTACCGCATACTCTATTCTTCAAATACTTGCAAATCCCGGAAAGATAGTTTCCGGTAGTGTAAAGCTTAACGGCGAAGAGCTGGTTGGCGCCTCTAAAGAGGTTATGAATAGCGTTAGAGGAAATAAGATTAGTATTATTTTCCAGGACCCTATGACCAGTTTAAACCCTGTCTTCACGGTTGGAAATCAGCTTGTGGAAGCAATTATGCTCCATACTGACAGAACCAAGGAAGAAGCAATGCAAAGAGCTATCGAAATGCTTTCTTTGGTTGGTGTTAACGAGCCCGAGAAGCGTGTTAAGCAGTACCCCCACGAATTTTCAGGCGGTATGCGTCAAAGAGTTATGATTGCTATGGCTCTTGCTTGTGAGCCCGATATCCTTATTGCAGACGAGCCCACAACTGCTCTAGATGTTACCATCCAAGCGCAGATTCTTGACCTTATGAAAGATTTGCAGAAAAAACTTGGTATGTCGATTATAATGATTACTCACGACTTGGGCGTTGTTGCCGAAATGTGCGATGAAGTTATCGTTATGTATGCAGGTGAGGTTTGTGAAAGAGGAACTGCAGATGAAATTTTCTATAACCCCAAGCATGAATATACAAAGGGACTTATGCGCTCTATCCCCAGTGTAAACAGTGACGGTAAGCGTCTTGAGCCCATAGGCGGTACACCCGTTGACCTTCTCAATATGCCTGATGGTTGCCCCTTCGCTCCCCGTTGTGATAACGCTCTTAAGGTTTGCCTCAAGCATAAAGCTAAGGAAATCCTCATTAACGAGGACCACGCTGCAAGTTGCTGGCAAAACATTATGACCGCTATCAAAGAGGGAAAAATGACGGAAAAACAAGTAGAGGAGATGTATAAAGATGAGTGAAAATAAAAATCTTCTCGAAGTAAAGGATCTAAAACAACATTTCAGTATTCCTTCCGGTTTTATGAAAAATCTTACCCTAAAGGCCGTTGACGGCGTATCTTTCGAAATCAAGGAAGGTGAAACCTTAGGTCTTGTAGGTGAATCTGGTTGCGGTAAAACTACCGTTGGCCGTACGATTCTTCAGCTTTATAAGCCCACAGCAGGCGAGGTTTGGTTCGATGGCAAGAAGATTGAATATGGTAAGAATCTAAGCGATTTTCGCAAAAATGCCCAGATGGTTTTCCAAGACCCCTATTCATCTCTTGACCCCCGTATGACCGTTAGTGATATTATCGGTGAGCCCTTGGATGTTCATAAGCTTTACTCGGGTCGTAAAGAAAGGGAAGAGAAGATTCAGCATCTTATGGACCTTGTAGGTCTTTCAAGTGAACACGCTTCCCGTTATGCCCACGAATTTTCGGGAGGTCAGCGTCAGAGAATCGGTATTGCCCGTTCTCTTGCAGTAGACCCCAAGTTCATCGTTTGTGATGAGCCCGTATCTGCTCTTGATGTTTCTATTCAGGCGCAGGTTGTAAATATGTTTGAAGATTTGCAGAAGAAATTAGGTCTTACCTATCTCTTCATTGCCCATGACCTTTTGGTTGTTAAGCATATTTCTACCCGTATCGCCGTAATGTATTTAGGAAAGCTTATTGAAATAGGACCTTCTGATGAACTTTATCATCATCCTTTGCACCCCTATACAATTTCACTCCTTTCCGCAGTACCCGTTCCCGATCCCAAGGTTGCAAGAGCGAACGAAAGAATACATCTTGAAGGCGATGTGCCAAGTCCTTTGCATATGCCAAGCGGCTGTCCCTTCAGAACAAGATGCCCCAGAGCTACCGCAAAATGCGCCGAGAGTATGCCTGAACTTAAGGAAATCTCTGCAGGTCATAGCGTAGCTTGTCATAATCTTTAATTTGGATTAACCCTGCTTTTTGAGGAGTAGGTTAATTATAAAATTTTAGGAGGAAAAATCATGAAAAAAGTAATGAGCTTATTACTAGTAGTAGTAATGATTCTCGGCTGCATGATGTGCATTACTTCATGCGGTAAATCCGGTGGCACAATGACTCTTAACGTTGGTGCCCGTCCGGATACTATCGACCCCGCACTTAACAGTGCCGTTGATGGCGCTACCTACATCGTTCATACCTTTACAGGTCTTGTTGGCTATGAGCCCGACGATGAAGGCAAACCCGTACTCGTAGCTCAGCTTGCTAAAGAGCTTCCCAAGGGCGAGAAACTTGATGACGGTAAGACTGCTTACACCTTCGAGCTTCGCGATGACCTTAAGTGGAATGACGGTAGCAAACTTGATGCTAACGACTTCGTTTATGCTTGGAACAGAGCTGCAGACCCCATGACCGGTGCTGACTATGCTTACATGTTCGAAGTAATCGACGGTTATGCAGATGTTGCTGATATGTATCTCACTTCTGAAGATGCTGAAGGAAATGTTGTATTCGAAAAGGACGCTGACGGCAATCCTAAGTATAAGGATGGCAAGAAGGCCCTTAATGTAACCGCTTCTGAAGATGGTAAATCTCTTACTGTAGTACTTACCGTTGATGTTCCTTACTTCCACGAGCTTTGCGCATTCCCCGCATATCTCCCCGTTAAGAAGGACGTTGTTGAGGCAGACCCTGATGGTTGGGCTACCAAGGCAGAAACCTACATCGGCAACGGTGCTTACAAGGTAACTGAATTCTCCAACTCTCAGTTAGTTCTCGAAAAGAACGAATATTACTATGATGTTGACAGCGTTGTTTCTGATAAGCTTATCTTTGCTTTCAACGATGACGATGCTTCACTTCTTGCAAACTTCAAGAACGGCTCTTATCTCTTTATCGATTCCGTACCTAATGACGAAATCGCTAACCTCAAAAAAGAGTATAAAGATGAGTTCTATGTAGAAGGCCAGCTTGGTACATATTATGTATCCTTCAATGTAAACGATAAGGCATTCAAGGCCTTCACTGAAGAAGAAAAAGCTAAAATCAGAGAAGCTTTAAGCTTAATGATTGACCGTAACTATGTTGCAGAAGAAATCGGTCAGGCAGGTCAGGTTCCTGCTGCTGGTTTCGTAGCAATGGGTCTTACCGAGCCCGATGGTTCTGAGTATATCTCTAAGAACGGTCCCGAAGGCGACGGTAAGGGTTATTTCAGCGTAGACGCAGCTGACTACAAGGCAAACTGCGATGCAGCTGTTAAGCTTCTTGAAGAAGTTGCTAAATCTTCAGGCAAGTTCACTGTAGCTGACGGCAAGGTTAGCAAGGATTTCCCCGTTATTAACTACATCACCAACGAAGGCACAGGCCACGAAGCTGTAGCTGAGTACTTACAGCAGGCATGGGGTGTTTACGGCATCGAAGTTAAGGTTGAAGTTCAGGAATGGGCTACCTTCCTTAACACCCGTAAAGAAGGCAACTACTCTGTTGCCCGTAACGGTTGGCTCGGTGACTACAATGACCCGATTTCCTTCCTTGATATGTGGATTACCGACAGTGGTAACAACGATTCTCAGTTAGGTAGAGAAGGCCACAAGTCTTATAAGGGTTATAGCTTCGACGGTAAGGACGGTCTTACCTGGGCTGAATCTTACGATGCTTGCATCGCTAAGGTTAAAGCTGAAACCGACCCTGCTAAGCGTTTTGAGCTTATGCACGAAGCTGAAGATATTCTTATGACCACAGGCGCTATCTGCCCCATCTATTATTACACTGATATCTTTATGTGTGATGATTCTCTTGAGAACTTCTTCACCACTCCTCTTGGATTCAAGTACTTCATGTACGCTTCTGTAACTGAATAATATTGGATTCTTGATTTTTGAAGGGGACGTCCGAAGGGCGGCCCCTTCGTGTTGTCTAAGAACGTATGCCGCCTTTTCGACAATTTGGAGAGCTTTGTTGAGATATGTCAGAGGTAACGATGTACGAAAAGAAGGGTGCCGGATTCCGCTTCTTGTACTTTGCCATGCGTTATGATAGAATGAAAGTGGTTTTATGTGAGGGGAGGTTATATGACATGGCAGACACGGTTTTAGTTTTAGGCGGCAGTTATTTTGTGGGTAGAAAAATGGTGGAGTTTCTGGTGGAGCACGGATATGAGGTGTCGGTGCTGAACCGCGGGACGAGACTGCTTTCGGTGGCCGGAGTACAGCAGATTTGCTGTGACCGGAACGACGGGGAGGGAATGAAGGCGGCTCTTCTCGGGAAGGCGTTTGACTACGTGATTGATGTGAGCTGGCAGGATGTGTTCTGGGTGGAGAAGCTGTGTGCCGCGTTGTCGTTTGAAACGGTGAAGAAGCTGGTGTTTATCAGCTCCAGTGCGGTGTATGATGTGGAGTGTTTGCAGATTCCCTTTGCGGAGACGGATGCTTTGGGGGAGAATAAGTACTGGACCTTTTACGGGAAAGGGAAGATTGATGCGGAAAAGTATTACTCCGAGTTTTTGAAGGACAAACAGACGGAGCTTGTGATAGTGCGCCCGCCGTATATTTACGGAGAGTATAATTATGCCCAGAGGGAGAGTCTGATTTTCAGACAGCTCATGGAGGATAAGCCGGTGGTGATTCCGGCATCGAACCCGAAGCTCCAGTTTATTTATACAGAGGATTTGGCGGCGATAGTGGAGTGTTTATTTAATACCGAAACCGGTAAAGAGAGTGTGTTCAATGTAGGAAACCGGGATGCGGTTACTTCGAGAGAATGGGTGAGGGCTTGTGCAAGGGTGACCGGAAAGATACCGGAGATTCTGGAAGTGAATTATGCAGAGTTGGGTAAGAATGTAAGAGATTTTTATCCGTTCTTTGACTATGATAATGTTCTTGAGGTTTCGAAAATCAATGAAATAGTCAGTATAGAAACAACGTTTGAAGAGGGGCTTAAGAAGGCCTTTGCCTGGTTTTTGGAGAACCGGGAGAGTATTGTGTTTAAGGAAAATGTAGACAAGAATTTATATGAGATGATTGCGGCGTTGTCGGTATAAAAAAGTGAGGGAGGCTATGAGAATGCACATAAGAAGAAAAAAGATTTTTTACATAGCTGCTGCAATTTTTATATTGGTGTTTGGTGCATGCAGCAGACCGGGGAGCGGGGGAGACGTGGTGCCGGAGACCACGGAACCGCCGACGGTAACCGTTAATCCGGGAGAGGTTACGCCCACGGTGAGCCCGAGCCCGGTTCCTACAGAGGTTCCGACACAAATACCGAGTCCGAGCCCGGTGCCGACGTCAACACCGAGTCCGGCAATTGTGCCGACACTGACATCGACACCTTCACCGGTTCCCACAACAAGGCCTACGGCAACACCGGAGCCCACGAAGATTCCGGCACCGGAAGTTCCTGTGATTGTAGGAGAGGATGGAGTTCTGGCGGAGAATGAGTTGTGCAGGGTGCAGCTTGTTTCCTTCGGAAAAGAGGAGACGGACGTTGTGCTGCGATTTTTGGTGGAAAACAAAAGTGAGCGGGATTTGATTTTTTCTGCACAGGATGTGTATGTAAACCGGGTGATAAATTCCTTTTTTGAGGTGGAAGTGCCGGCAGGAGAAACGGCAGAGGAAAGGGTTTTGTTGTTTTCCCCGGAGCGGCTTGGAATAACGGACATCAGTGAGGTGACGGAAATTTTCATTCCCCTTGAGATTTATGATGCAAGGCAGGTGACGTACGAGGCAATCTGGTCCGGACGGGGAAATATGCCTTGGTTGGAGGAGCTGTCCTTGTGTGATTGGCCCTGTGTTATTTATCCCCAGGGAGAAGAGAGTGCGGTTCCGTTTTCCTACGAACGGCAAGCGGATGACGTTGTAATAGCGGAAAATGAGTATTTTACCATGCTTTTGATTGATGAGGTGTATGAAGAGAGCGGCGGTTATACTGCAAAGCTATTTGTGGAAAATCACACGGAGGAGCCGCTGTTTTTGGAAATGGAGGAGTATTCCTTAAACGGCTTCCGGTGTGAGCCTTATTACGGATGGGAGACCTATTTACAAGGCGGTACAAAGGCATTCGGTGCAATTGACTGGTATGGCAATCGTTTGGAGGAAAGTGAGGGTGACCAGGTAGAGAGGCTAGACTTTACACTTCATGCAAGTGCGTTGAGTGCCGGTCTCTTTTCCGAAGAGCGGTACCGGGTGTATCCGAAGGGAGAAGATTCGTATAAAGAATATTCGTATATTCCGGGGGAGCAGGATGTAATACTGTATGACGGACCGGAATGTATGCTGGCTTTGACCGACTTTACAACAATGACAGATTGGAATGAAAAGAAATTGGTGGGTACTGCCTATTTCGTAAATAGATTCGAGGAAAAACTGTCGTTTCGGATAGAAGGAACGGCGCAGGTTTATATGGGGGACGGAAAAACGGATGAATGGAACATGATTTCTGCGGATTTGTGGCATAAGGATGTCGGGGGTGGTGAAAAGCAAAAGCTGGTACTATACCTGGATGCGTATCCGGAGAATCCGGAAGACAGTGTATGGGAGGCGGCTTATGGGGTGAAAATCGGAAAAGGCGGGGAGGACTTTTATGATGAGTTGATAGAGGTTGCTGTGCCGATGGAAGCGTTTGAAGAATAGTGAGCGGAGGCACATGATACAACGAAGAAGAAAATGTACTTATAACTCCATAAGTAATACTTATGAATCACATGAATATTTTTCGTGACATTCCTACTAGGAAAAGCACGAAAAGTATGCTATGATAAAGGTAACTTCCCCTCGGCAGGTGAGGGGCACAAAGCAGACAGGAGGATATGACGATGGATTATAAGAAAGCCGGAGTGGATATTGAGGCTGGTTACAAGGCAGTGGAATTGATGAAGGAGC
>JAZNWP010000013.1:0-8276 GCA_045593385.1 Acutalibacteraceae bacterium | reverse complement strand
TTGAGTTTATGAAGAAATTTGAAGAGGAGAATCTTTGATGTTTAAGATTAAAACATATAATAAAATTTCTAAAAGCGGTTTAGAGGTTTTTGACGATAAGTATACTATAGGCGACGAGGTTGAAAATGCAGACGGCGCCATTGTCCGTTCAGCCGCTCTTCACGATGTTGAATTTCCCAAGTCCCTTAAAGCGATTGCCCGCGCAGGCGCCGGTGTAAATAATATTCCGATTGATCGTTGTTCCCAAGAGGGTATTGTTGTATTCAACACCCCCGGTGCCAACGCAAACGCTGTTAAAGAACTTGTTTTGGCAGGTTTATTTATCGGCTCTCGTAGAGTTATCCCTGCAATTGAGTGGGCAAAAACTCTTAAAGGTCAAGGCGCTGAAGTTGGCAAACTTGTTGAAAAAGGCAAGGGTGCTTTTGCTGGTCCTGAGCTTAAGGGTAAAAAGCTTGGCGTTATCGGTCTTGGCGCTATCGGTGTTCTTGTTGCTAATGCCGCAAATCATCTTGGCATGAAGGTTTTGGGTTATGACCCATATCTTTCTGTGAATTCTGCTTGGAATCTTACTCATAATGCTGTTCATATCTATGATATCAAAGAAATTTATGAGCAGTGCGATTATATTACTGTGCATGTGCCATTAACCGATTCTACAAAAAATCTTATCAATGCAGATGTTATTGCTAAGATGAAGGACGGTGTAAGAATTCTTAATTTCTCTCGTGCCGCTCTCGTTAATTCTGCTGATATTAAGGCGGCGTTGGAATCCGGTAAAGTTGCTTCTTATGTTACTGATTTCCCAACTGATGAGCTTCTCTGCGTAGACGGTGTTATTGCAATTCCTCACCTCGGTGCTTCTACACCTGAATCTGAAGATAATTGCGCTGCTATGGCCGCCGCAGAACTTATAGATTATATCGAAAACGGAAACATTGTTAACTCTGTTAATCTTCCCGAAATTTCTATGCCCAGAAGCGGAGATAACCGTGTTTGCGTTATTCATAAGAATATCCCAAATATGATTACTGCAATAACAGGAATTGTTGCCGGTGACGGTATTAACATTGAAAATATGCTTAACAAGTCACGCGGCGATTATGCATATACAATGCTTGATGTTGATAATATCAATAAAGACGATATTGTTGCAAAAATTTCTGCAGTTGATGGCGTAATTAAAGTAAGAGTTATATAAAAAACAAATCGCAGAATCTTAATTGATTCTGCGATTTTATTATTTTGTTAACATTTCAATGATTTTTTTATAAATTTGCGCGGGGTCTTCCAAAAAAGATTCTTTTATTACTCGGGCTTGGTCATCATCTGTAACCATAACCTTAATGCTCATAAAAGGCTTTTGACCGTCATGAAGGGAGCAGGTTACATATGTGGCACCGTTTTCTCTCGTGGTCACAATATTGGTTTCTTTGGCGTTTTTAAATCTTGACAGCATTCTTATGGATGCGGCGCAAGCGCGATTTTTAACGGTTAAAGAAAGGGAAGTATTGAGGGTATCCGCAACATTTCTGCCGTTATCGGTTATTACATATGTATCTTCTTTTTCATCGTGCAGTTTAAGTTGACCGCTCTTTTGGAGGGATACAATTGCATCGCTAACCTCAAAACCGTTTGCGATACCTTCAAAGTGCAGAAGGTTTGCTAATTGGTTAGCGGGGATTGGTTCATTTATGGTTGAAAAAATATAGCATAGAAGTATTTTAATTTCTGCTATACCAAAAAGTCCGCCCAGATTTACACCGGCGGATGAAGCATCGTTTTCCAAAGTGATTACTCCTTAAAATAAATTCATATAAACTATTATAGTTTTATTTCACAAAAGTTTCAAGTAGAAATTTTATCCGTCGTAATCCTGTAGTGCTGTATCGACCTCGGAAATGCTATTAAATTCAATACCGCTTTTCAAAATTGCCTTATCGTTTGGCGGTAAATTATTTAAGACAATATCATCGTATATTTCAATGATTTCTTCATTTTTATAAAGGGCTACACAATTTCTATACGATTTTAGTGTGTAGGTTTCTTTTGTTTTTTTATCTCCTTCTTTGTGTCTAAAAAGCAAGAGAAATGACAAAGATAATATAAATGCGGTAAGTAATGCTATAATTTGTTTATACAAAAAATCACTCCCGAAATATTATTCCCGAAAAAACAAATTTTATAATGGTTAAAAAATTGTAACTACAAAAAATTATATTTTGTGTTATACTGTATTAAGTGGAAAATTGTTCTATTTTATGGAGGTGTTGTTATGGAATTTGATGATCTTTTCAGTAACAGCAACGAAAAAGAAAATATTGAAGCTGATAACGATTCTCTAGACCTTAATATTTTTTCTTCAGGTGCTACCGATTCTATTGCGGAAGAAAAAAAGAAAAAGATTAAGACTAGAGAAAAGATAATTAAAACGGTTTTAGTTTCTTTCCTGGCGGGTGTAATTGCATTCAGTATAGGTATTGGCTCGTTTTTGATTTATGTTTTTACTGCCATTGATGGCACTATGGAACAAAATCTAAACGATTTGAAACTTAATTTTACCACCACTGTATATACACAGGATGCCAAGGGTGACTGGAACGAATACCAAAGATTGCACGGCGAATATAACCGAATTTGGATTCATTATGACGAAACTGCGGCTAAAGAAAAGGCAGAGGACTATGAGGGTATCCCTCAGCAGTTGGTTGATGCTTTTGTTGCCATCGAGGATAAGCGCTTCTTTAAACACCCCGGTGTTGACTGGAAGCGTACAGCAAAAGGTTTCTTGAATTTGGTTACAGATAACGCTTCTGATGGCGGTGGCTCCACTATTACTCAACAGCTTGTTAAAAATCTCACTATGGATAATGACCGTAAAATCAGTCGTAAAATCCGCGAGATTATGAGGGCACGATATCTTGAAAAGAACTATGCTAAACCTACTATTATGGAATGTTATTTGAACACCATTCCTTTGGGTCATGGAACCTATGGGGTTGAGGTTGCCGCTAACTATTATTTTGGTAAGAGCGCTAATGAACTGACCTTGCTTGAGTGCGCTACCTTGGCTTCTATCACTAAGAGCCCAACTTATTATGCTCCTGACACTTATCCCGATAATAACGAAACAAGAAGAAACACTGTTCTTTATCAAATGCTCGACCAGGGATATATTACCGAAGAAGAATATAACGCCGCCAAGGAAGAGGAATTAAAATTGGTGGCTTCAAGAGAAGAACTTAACGAGACAGAGGTTAACTCGTATTTCATAGAAGCTCTTATCAAGCAGGTTTCTGAAGATTTAGCAGAAAAATATGACTATGAGCCCGAGGAAGCGGTTAAGAATTTCTATAACGGCGGATATAAAATCTATGCTACACTGGACCCCTCGATACAGAGTAATATAGAATCTGTATTTGTGGATGCAGAGACTTACGGGCTTAAGGGTGCTGACGGCAAACAGCTACAGGGCGCATTTACTATTATGGATTATAAGGGTAATGTTAAGGGTTTAGTTGGCGGAATCGGTAAAAAAGAAGTGAATTTAGGTATCAGCGGATTTAACCGAGCCACCGATGCTATAAGACAACCCGGCTCTACAATGAAACCAATCGCTTCTTATAGTTTAGCTATTGAAAAGAATTTGATTAACTATTCTTCAATTCTTGTGGATGAAGCTACAACATACCGCGGCTGGACTCCTAAAAACTGGTATAGCGGCTATATGGGTAATGTAACCGTTCAATACGCCCTCGAACGCTCAATAAACACTATCCCTATCGCATTGGTAAATAAGATGACACCCCAAGCTTCCTATGATTTCCTTAAAAATGAGTTGCATATATCAACACTAAATGAACCCGAAGATATTGATTTATCACCCTTGGGAATAGGTGGTACAAACGGCGGTATTACTACTATGGAATCAGCTGCAGCTTTTGCAGTTTTCGGCAACGGCGGAATTTATTACAAGCCAATTTTATACACTAAGGTTTGTGACCAACATGGAGAAGTTATTTTAGAAAACAAACCTGAACCGGACACTGCCATCAGTGAAGATACCGCAACCATTATGAATCAACTTTTAAGAAAGGTTGTTGATGGAGAAAACGGTACCGGTAAAAATGCAAGGTCATATATTTCTAATATGCCCATCTATGCTAAAACCGGTACTACCAACGACCAGTATGACTTATGGTTTGTAGGCGGAACTCCTTATTATATCGCATCGTGTTGGTGCGGTTATGATTCGCAACAGCGCATACCTCAAAGTAGTATAGCACTTCGCATGTGGGGCTCTGTTATGGGAAAAATTCACGCTGAACTTCCCGCCAAGGATTTTACAAACAGTAGCTATGCTTATGATAGGTATTACTGCACCGAAACGGGATTATTAGCCACCGATACTTGTCCTAATAAGGCGATAGGTTGGTACAAGAACGGAAAGCGTAAAGGCGAACTTCCCGAAATTTGCACTACCCACACAGGAACACTTCTTGGAGCACCGAGTGATGAAGCTCCACCGGCAGAAACTCCTGCCGCTCCTGCGCAATAAAATTCAAATAACCTGTCAAATCAAATTGGCAGGTTATTTCTTTAAAAGGTGAAAATATGTTTAAGCGAGTGTTAATTGGGTTATTAGTGTTTTGCGTTTTAATCGCTTTTGTTGGTTGTGACAAATCTGAGGTTGAAGAAAAGATTTTCGATGAAGTAATTATAAAAATGCCAACCGACAACACAATCAACGGATATAAAAAACCCGGGGTTAATGACGGAATTATGGAAAATGACAAACCTCAAACGAGTGTTCCGTTATTATATTATGCAAATACAAGTTCTAAAAAATTTCATAAAAATACTTGCAGATACGCTTCGAGTACCGATAATTCAAAGCTTTACATAACTGAAGATAGAAGTGAATTAGTTTTGCAAGGATATTCGCCTTGCAAAATTTGCGAACCATAAAACAGCGAGCTCGTTTCGAATCCTGCAATAAAAAATCAAGAAGAACAAACCCAAAGGTTCATTCTTCTTAATTGGCTGGGGTGGCAGGATTCGAACCTACGAATGCAGCAGTCAAAGTGCTGTGTCTTACCGCTTGACGACACCCCAATATTAAGTTGAAATTTTTAAAAAAAGCACTTGCGACAGCAAGTGCTTTTTTGCTGGGGTGGAAGATGGGATTCGAACCCACGGTCTCCAGTGCCACAAACTGGCGCTTTAACCGACTAAGCTACATCCACCGTAACGCAAAATCTATTATAACATAACAAAACAAATTGTCAAGTTATTTTTTACAATTTATAGTGAAAAATCTTTATCGGTAAAATCGCCATTTGCTTTAATTCTATCAGGTTTTCTTTTTAATATATCATATTTGTAATGACGGCAATAATCTCGTTTATTAGTAACTCCGTGTTTTGCGCAGAAAATTTCATCAGAATACTCTGATTTATTTCCGTAAACGCAGAAAGAACACGATTTAGAAAGTTTTTTATTGAAAATTGATGCCATATAATCACCCAAAACAATTATAACAAATCTTTTTTCAAATTTCTACTATCAAATTTCCTTTCCAAAGAAATAATAAATAAAATAACCATAATAATAAGAGAAACGGTTAATGAAGGCGTTTTATAGATATAACTCGGTATAGTGAGTATATTATTTGAAAGTGTATTACAATTTAATTTAAACAATTTTACGATAATGTATGTAAAAGTGGTATTTAAAAATCCTATTATTATTCTTGAAATTATTATTGATAAAATATTAACCTTAAAGTTTTTGCAGCAGGAGAGAATTTGCACCCAAATACTTACCCCGCCGAATCCTAATAAAAAAGAAATGAAATAAATGTTATTTGTTTTTCTTATCGCCATTGTTATCTCTAGGATATATGTAATTGGCTCCAATGCTTTAATTGCATTAAAAATTTCGCCGAGTGCTGAGAAAATTATTATAAACGCGCAGATATTAATAAGGGTTGACGATGCATTAGCGACGCTGTCAACAAAGTTATCGGACAACGATTTATGTGTAAACTTTGTTTTGGAATTATATGGATTATGTTTTAACGTGCGGGCAAAAATTAGCGAAATCAAAATTGAAGATAAAAGGTGTGAAATAAGCAAAACAGCGCCGATTTTTTTTGAGTTTAAAATTCCGTTTCCGACCGCTAAAAGTATAAAAGCAGGGCCGCCGTTTATACTGTAAATCAAAATCTTATTTGCTCTTAACGATGTTGTATTACTTTCTTTTACTGTTTCATTAATGAGTTTTGCGCCAATTGGATAGCCACCAATAAACGAAAGAACAAAAACCAAAAATTCCGATGAATTAAGACCCCAAATTTTGAAAATGGATTTTCTGAATTTTGTAATATATTCGGAAATACCGCACTTAATCAGCATTAAAACACATACTGTAAATGGGAAAAGGGATGGTATAATTATATTGCCGCTAATGAGAATTCCGTTAATAGCACCTTTTTTGCATTCGTCCTGAAAAATTAAAATAAGTAAAATAATAAAAACTACTATAAAAAAACTCAATACTGATTTTAAAAAGCTGCGTTTAAACATTTCATCACCTTATATAACTATATGATTAATAGAATTATTATTATTTCTTAATCATAGTTTAGATTAGAAGATAAAATAGGGTGTGTTGTTTTGGGTAAGAAATTTATTTTTAATTCGAAAAATAAAAAACGCATTAATTTTGCTATGGGCGAAAGCCGAATTATAAATAAAGAAATGCTAACAGGTTCAAATATTCAGATTTTTTCTGATAGTGAGATTATAGTTGACGGTTGCAAAAAGGTAATTGATTTTAACAACGATTATATCAAACTCAAGTTATCAAACGGATATTTACTGATTTTTGGAACTAAATTTGTGATACAAAGCTTTGAAGAAAATATCATTGATATAATTGGTGTTATTAATTCTGTGGAATTCTGTTGAGAGGTGTAAAAGTGTTTAATCTATTACAGTATTTATCAGGATATGTTACCATATCCATAAGCGGAGACGGATGCGAACAAATATTAAATCTGTGCGCAAAATATGGCATTAGATATAGAAGATTGCATTATAAAAATGGGAAAATTATCGGTGATATTAAGATAAAGGATTTTAGGAAATTAAGAAGTGTTCGACCAAAAAGAAGCGCAAAAATACATATAATAAAAAAACGGGGGCTTCCTTTCAAAACCGTCAAATATAAGAAACGCCTCGGTTTCTTTGTGGGCTTTGCGGTTTTTATTATTTTATTGGAATTTTTATCGGGTTTCATCTGGAATATTAAAATTGTTGGTACAGATAAAGTAAGTGATAAAGAAATTGCAAATTTATGCAAAAGTTATAATATAAGAATCGGAAGCAGAATTAATAAAGTAGATACATTAAAATCCGCCCAACAACTACTTATTGACCATAAAAAACTCGCATGGGCATCATTAAATATCGAGGGGACATTATTAACGGTAAATGTAACGGAAACCAAAAACATTGATAATGATATCGCTCCCTCAAACTTAATTGCAAAATCGGATGGTGAAATCAAAAAAATCGATGTTACCTCCGGAACGGTTAATGTGAAAATCGGAGATACAGTGAGAAAAGGCGATATACTCGTTTCCGGAATTGTTGAAAATTTGAGCAGTACGACATTTGTTAATTCCAAAGGAACTGTTACCGCTTTTTCAAATATTGATATTTCAGTAACCGAAAATTACAATCAAAAAATATTTATCAGAACCAATAAGATTAAAAAGAGGACTGTTTTGGATGTTTTAACGCTTAAAATTCCGTTGTATTTTGGGGAGATAAAAAGCAGTAGTGAAGATACATATAATTCTAAAACATTAAAATTGTTTGGCGAAGAATTACCGATAATCAAACATCAAAAAATCTGCCAAATAACCAAGGAGGTTGATAAGAGATACAGCAAAGAGGAATTGCTTAAAAAATTAGATAAAAAACTTGAAAAGAAAATTAGTGATTTGAATCTAAAAATTATTGAAAAAAAGGAAAAAGAAGCGGAATTTTCGGATGTAGGAATAACCATAAAGCAAAGAATTATAGTGGAAGAAAATATCGCAGAAAATCAACCTATACTTATTAATAGTATGTAGGTTTGTCAATGATGTGTTACAAAATTAGAAAACTTCGCCGTTAATAAGAAAAGCTTTTAAATAATCAGCAGGAGATTTCCAATTTAGAGGACGCATAGGAAAATTATTGTATCTTCTGTTGTGAACAGAAAGTTGC
>JAZNWP010000012.1:0-3013 GCA_045593385.1 Acutalibacteraceae bacterium | reverse complement strand
TAAAACCCGCCCTTGTGGACGCACAAAACGGCTATAGGTTTTATGACGAAAATTCTCTCCTGCGTATGCAAGAGATACTGTTTTATCGCGAACTTGATTTCCCGCTTAAGAGCATTTTAGAGATATTGTCATCTCCCGATTATGACAAGCAAAAAGCACTCGCCGAGCAACGAAAACTCTTAGAGTTAAAAAAGGAACGATTAGAGAGAATTATCGATGCTTTGGATGGTGCCACGAAAGGAAAGGTTACAATGGCAGCATTTGATAACAGTGATTATGAAACTGCACGTAAGCAGTATGAAGTTGAGGCAAAACAGCGATGGGGCGAAACCGATGCCTATAAAGAACATGAGCAAAAGACTACCGACTACACTAAAGACAAGTGGCAAGAGGTAAACGATGGTTTAATGAGAGTCTTCACCAAATTTGCTGAGTGTAAGAAAGAAGGCAACTCTGCCGAATCAGAAAAGGCACAATCACTTGTAAGAGAACTACAAACATATATAACCGAAAATTACTACACTTGCACCAAAGATATTCTTGCAGGCCTCGGTCAAATGTATGTAGTAGACGAACGTTTTAAAGCAAACATTGATAAAAACGGTGACGGTACAGCAGAATTCGTTTCACAGGCGATAGAAAATCACATTAAAAGTTGACATTTTGAATTAAAAGTGTAAAATATAGGCATATCTAAAAGGAGTGTACATATGAAAATCCTAAAAACAATGCCGGGCATAGCACTTTCTATTGCTATTGCTTTTTTGGCACTTTGGCTTGAAAGCCTACTTCCGATTCACGTTGTTGGTGCATCGGTAATTGCTATGTTTATTGGTATGACTTTAAACTATTTCTTAAAAAATATCGATATTTTTAATGCTGGTGCAAAATTCACATCCAAAAAAATCTTAAAATTTGCTATAATCCTGCTCGGTCTTTCCCTTAACATAAATACTATTTTCAATGTAGGAAAGATGTCTTTGGTTGTTATGGTTTTCACTCTTCTGACTTGTTTCGGCGGTGGATATTTTATAGGAAAAGCATTGGGGCTTAATTGGAAACTTTCTAATCTTATTTCAGCAGGCACCGGTATTTGCGGTGGCTCCGCTATTGCCGCAATTGCACCTACAATTGATGCTGAGGATAACGATGTTGCTTATGCACTATCAGCTACATTTTTATTTGATATGGCTATGATATTGCTTTTTCCTATTATGGGAAGAGCTTTGGGAATGTCCAATGAGGCGTTTGGCCTTTGGGCAGGAACTGCAGTAAATGATACATCATCGGTAGTAGCTACTGGATATTCTTTTTCAGAGGCGGCGGGAGATTTTGCAACTATGGTGAAACTCACAAGAACTCTATCGATAATTCCAACTGTTCTTGTATTTGCTTTTGTTAATCTTCGCTTAAAGAGAAAAGAAGCATGTGTAAACGGTAATAGTGATGGTGAAATTAAAGCTAATTTTAGTATTAAAAAGATATTTCCTTGGTTTATAGTTGGGTTTGTTGCTATGTCGGCAGTTGCAAGTATATTTACTATCCCTGCCGAAATAGTTTCCAGCACAAAAACAGTTAGCAAATTCTTAATGGTAGCCGCACTTTCTGCTATAGGACTTAATACTTCTTTTGCAAGTATGAAGAAATCCGGTATACGCCCTATGGTTCACGGATTTATCATTTCCGCACTAGTTGTTGTAGTTGCTTTAGTGGTTGAAATTGCAATGGGTATAGTATAACATTATTTATATACTTTCTTAATAGTAAAACGCTCTGCCGCAGCAGAGCGTTCAGACCGCTGACAAAGGTAAGTCGGCGGTTATTTTTTTGTAAAATAACGCATAAAAGTAGTGCAAAAGTCAATAAAATATGGTATAATAAAAGCATAGAAAAACCGCATAAAAAGAGGGATTTTAATGCTTAAACCATCAACTTCAAGACAGTCAAAATTAGAGCTAGTATACATCGAAAATTTAGTACCAGAGGACCATCTTTTAAGAAAAATAGATAAATATATAGATTTTTCATTCATCAACGAAATCTGCAAGCCGTATTACTGTGCAGATAACGGTCGCCCTGCAATAGAGCCTGAAATAATGTTCAAAATGCTTTTCATCGGATATTTGTATGGTATTCGAAGTGAAACAAGGCTAGTAGAAGAAGTCAAGGTAAATTTAGCATATCGTTGGTTTTTGGGATATGGAATAGAAGATAAAATCCCTGATGCGAGTGTAATATGGCAAAACAGAGTCAGAAGATTCAATGGTACGGATATACCGAGAAGAATATTCAACGAGATATTAAGACAGGCAATCGAAAACAAATTAGTAGATGGCAAGGTTCTTTACAGCGACAGCACTCATTTAAAAGCAAACGCAAATAAGAATAAATTCGAAGAAGAGATAGTAGAAAAAGAAAGCCAAGCATATATAAAAGAACTGAACAATTCAATAAATGAAGATAGAATAGCTCACGGAAAGAAACCGTTAGAATTTGAAGAAGCTCCTGTAAAAACCGAAAAGGAAGAGGAAGAAGATTACTTCGACGATGATGAAAACAAAAAGGGTGGTGGCAAGGGTACAAAAACAATTAAGAAAAGTACAACCGACCCTGAAAGTGGATTTATGCACAGGGACGGAAAACCCAAAGGCTTCTTTTATCTTGACCACAGAACAGTAGATTCAAAGAATACCATAATAACAGATACATTCGTAACACCCGGCAATGTAAATGATGTAAAACCATATATAGAAAGATTATTGTATCAAAAAGAAACATTTGGATTTAACATAAAAACAGTAGGCTTGGATGCAGGCTACAATACCTCAGCAATATGCAAAGAATTACACGATTTAAAGATAAACGCAGCAATGGGAAAAAGAAGAGGGTGTCAGCAAAAAGGGAAATACGGAAAATATAAATATCAATACATACCCGAGTGGGATGTATACATCTGTCCTGAAAGAAATTATTTAGAATATGTAACCACCGATAGAAACGGCTACAAGGAATA
>JAZNWP010000011.1:0-1862 GCA_045593385.1 Acutalibacteraceae bacterium | reverse complement strand
TCAAGTCTGCCCGACATTTCACGCATCGCCTGTGCCCAGCGAGATGTTGAGTCTGCCAACATAAGAACATCAAGTCCCATTTGGCGATAGTACTCAGCAAGTGTTACCGCAGTATAAACCGAAGCTTCACGGGAGGCAACGGGCATAGAGGAAGTATTACATATAATAATGGTTCGTTCCATAAGCGAACGACCGGTTTTAGGGTCGGTCAGTTCGGGGAACTCAGTCAGTGTTTCAACAACTTCACCTGCACGTTCTCCGCAGGCGGCGATAATAACGATATCTACATCCGCATATTTTGATGTGGTATGCTGTAGTACCGTTTTACCTGCGCCGAACGGTCCGGGAGTGCAATAGGTTCCACCTTTTGCTACAGGGAAGAAAGAGTCGATAAGTCGCACCTTGGTTTCCATTGTTTCGGCAGGTGCCAATCTCTCACTATAACATTTTACCGCACGTTTAACAGGCCACTTAAACGACATAGATACGGGTATTTCACGACCACGCTCATCGGTTAAAACTGCAATCGTTTCCTTAACGGTATATTCTCCCTTTTCGGCAATGGATTTTACCGTATAGTTTCCAAGAAGATAAAAGGGAACAAAAATTTTATGTGTAAACGGGCCTTCGGGCACGGTTCCGATGTATTCGCCCGCACGAACAATGCTGCCGACATGGGCTAACGGTGTAAACTCCCATTTCTTTTCAGTGTTAAGTCCGTCTGCGTAATTTCCTCTTTCCAAAAACCAGCCTGCCTGCTGCGCTAAAACAGGAAGCGGATTTTGCAGTCCGTCATAGATCTGACCGAGCAATCCGGGGCCGAGATCTGCCGAGAGCATATTTCCCGTAAATTCAACCGTATCCCCACACCGAATACCATCGGTCATTTCATAAACCTGTACTTGAGCAATGTTGCCTTTTATACGGATAACCTCGCTTTTAAGGGCGGTATCACCCACAAAAACATAGCATATTTCGTTCATGGAAACGTTGCCGTCAAACTCTACCGACACCAAGTTTCCGTTTATGCTTACTACCTTTCCTTTATTTTCGGTCATTGTTTTGCCTCCAACCTATCTCCGTTTAAAATGGAGTCGTATATATTTTTGTATGCTTTTTCTCCGCTCTTTGTATCAAACTGCCTTATGCGAAGAAGCAATTTTAATTTTAGTCCGTAATAGAAAATATAATCCTCAGAAAAGCTATCCATAGGTCTTAACGTTTCTAAGATTTCCAAGCGGTAACCGTTTAGATATTTTTCTGCTTCCATTGGATTTTCGATTTCTGTTGCCGTACTTGCTGCCTTGATATACTCCACCGGAAGAATTCTATTCTCTGTATCAAATGTTTTTTTCATTTTCTCTGCCCGGACTTTGCCAAGAGCAAATCGAAGGTTTCTCTCGCTTTCGTTCCAGGCATCCATCAATGCAGAGCCGAAGTTCTCGCTGCTTTTGGGAGGTGATAGGGTAAGCTTACTCAGCATTTCCTGCGCCCTTTTTCCTAAAAAACGGTTGCAAAGCTCTGCAAATCGTTCTTCGGTAATCGGAAGGGGAGTATTTTCACTGATCCCATCCAAAGACGGCAACTGCGATATTAAATAATATTCAGCCATAGTTATTCCTTCGCCTCTTTCAAAAGCTCGGTAACCTTAGGGCTAAGATAATTTGAAAGCATATCCACAACTGCCTCTGCCGAATAATCGTAATAGGCGCTGCCGTCATTGACAGCGATGCGGAATCCACCGTCAAAATTATCATTCGCCTTCAAAGTGATACCCTTTAACGTTTTTTCTTTCAGTGCTGCCAGTAAGGTTTCTTCCAACTTATTAAGGTCTTGAGTATTCAAAATCACTGCGATATCTT
>JAZNWP010000010.1:0-2866 GCA_045593385.1 Acutalibacteraceae bacterium | reverse complement strand
ATATAGTTTAAGACGGCATATATAGGCTTATATATGCCTCAAAACTTACACTCTAACTTTTTCCTGGGAGGAAAAAGTAACAAAAAGGGCCTTAGCTATATAAAACAGACAGGCTGCGCTGTCTGTCGTTGAACTGGGGCGTTTATAAGTATGCGGGGATATAGGATATTCCCTAAGCCTCAGTACTCAAATAAAAAACAGACAATAGTGGAACTATTCAATAATAAACCTTTTTATATACCACCATCGAACACATCCGTGTTTGTCGAGGGCCTGGTGTTCACACTGTTTGTTCTCCGGCTTAAACGACCCACTCTGGCACTCAATGGGGCTGGGAGAGGTAAGTGCTGCATCTTGGCATATTTTAGTTGCATTTGAGCAAATGGCTTGTACACCCCTTTGTTCAAATGTACAATGAGTATAATAATATAAGTTTAAGACGATTTAGATTATACACTTATTCTTTTCTCACAGAAAAGAACCAAAAGACAAAAAGTCGGACAGACGCCTACGTCGTCTGCCCGTTTTTTTTAATTCTAAATTCTGAGAGAATAAAGAGTAATGCGGGACATAAAAAAGACGCCTATTTCCTCAGTATCAATAAAATAAAAAGAGAATACTACTATATGTACAAACTCACATTATCACACATCACATCTCCTACTCGGTCGGGCGTTGTCGGGCATTGGCTATGCACCATACACAACAAACCCCATCGCTCATAGAGGTCGATGGGGCCAGTTGTTAGTATTTTAAAATGACCGCTATTTTATCGCGAGGGAATATCCCTCTATTCCAATACATGTTTCTGTCTCCATTCATCGAGCATCTTGGCATCCAAATCAACAAGCGACACAACGCTACTGCCACCGAACATCTCGTCGCAAAATTGGCGAGCCAGCATTGTTGACTTAAAGCTGTCAAGCGTGCGAACCAACTTCTCGTACAACTTGGTATCAATTCCAAAGTCGATATTGCCATCGCACATTGCAACTTTGATGAGCAGTTTCATCTTTGTAAATTTCTCAACATACTTCTTAAATAGTCGCTTGCCTATCGCCATTCGCATCATGTGATATTGCTGGCTGTGAGATGCGCTGTAACCCATACGGCTGAGAGCTGTCATCTGCTCCATATAGAGTATAAATATGACCTCTGCCGGATCGAAGGCTCCAACAAGTGCTGCATAACACTTGAAGAAACGGAGTGCTGGTGTCTTTTTCATGGTTCTTTGTTGTTAGATTTTGAATGTTTCGAGGGATAAATGTAACAACAAAAAAGATACGAGCTACATCTGTAATCAATTAGTTATTAACACAGTAGGCAATTTTGACACTCTTTTCTCTGTTCACTTTGAATTCTTGTTACTCGCTGACTAATAGGCTATAAGAGACTATTTGCTCTGTCAGTATTTGAAATGTTGATAACTTTTTTCAGGCACTGAATCTGCAACATGGTTTGCTGTCCTGAAATGGCTCCAAAGAGTGCCAAAAAATGCGAAAATCGAAGATTTGCTGCTCATATCAGCATCAGAATAGTATCATTTGGGAAAAATGACGAGTTCGCCACTATGCACAAATGTACCAGTAGTATTATATAGGGATTATACAACTTCGTTTATATGATAACTTATTCTTTTCTTCGAGAAAAGAATCAAAAGAGTTAATGCTTAAGGAGACGGCTGCGCCTCTCAACGGATTTTTTTTATTTTGATTTTCTGGGAGAAAGAGAGTTTAAGGGGAACATATATAGATGCCTACTTCCTCAGTATCAATTAAAAAAATAAAATTCTTTATATATACAATACTACATCGACACACAACCAACGACATCCCATTTCGCCGACCGCACGCCTCCGCCTCGCTTGGCGATTACTATACACCGTACTGTTTTGAATAATTTGTTTGTAACTTTTTTCTGTGTTGTAAACTCTTTGATATAAAACGCTCTAAACTGCACAAAAAAATCACTCTTCCGAAATTACATATTTTCTCTGTTCGCATTTATGTAGTCGCTTGAGTATTAAAAGTTTAACATGTCCAACTTCTCATAGCATTGATCATAAGAACGATAATAGTGTAAACTAATCGACACAAATCAACTCTGTGCGATAGCTTTTCTCTGTATATGTTCCGAGACAGAAATTATGAACAGTGGGAACGGCAGTGTTTCTCTCCGATTTTAGAGAGCGATTTGAAAACCAATGTTATTTTGTGCAATATCTTGCATTGCATTGATTATGCGACAATTACAATGTTTACTATGTACAGAAGTAAACATCGTGTGTACTCGTTTTGTACAAAGATTTGTGCGTTTTCCTCACCCACAAAACGCACAAATAATTTCCCAAAAACTCAGACTCAAAAATCATAACCTTTTATACAAATACAACCCCGCCTTAGAAGCCTTTTGGCAAAATCGCAAACCCTGCTCAAATTATCATATAATAGACATTATGTGCTGTTTGCGTATATTTTATGATTGGCTAATAATTTAAGACAAACGACTACCTTGGGACCCATTTATTCGTTCACTTTGTGGATTTTGAACAATTCTTATTATCTTTGTACAGAGAGTAAATTTGAGAAGATTTATGAAACGACTTATCATTCTAATTGTGTTATTGACGGGAGCATTATGTAATGTTAGCGCACAAGAGAGACTGCATCCTACGCATACATCCACTACCAAGAGTGATGAGATTAAGTCTTTCATCACGCAGATATATAACAACAAACTCTACGAGGATTACGATTTCTTGCAAAAGCATTGCTCGGCGGAACTGCTCAAAAAACTTCAAGATGCCTACCCTTACGATACCGATGGTACAGCATACGCAACTTGGCTATTTAGGAGTGGGAAACAA
>JAZNWP010000009.1:0-15047 GCA_045593385.1 Acutalibacteraceae bacterium | reverse complement strand
ATTTTTTTTGTATTTAATATTTTCACTATAAGCTTTAAATCTAATATTGTCATATTTAATTGTATACCAATTATTTTCTTTATTGGAATCATCAACAATAATTCCAATAATAGTTTTATCATAAGGTAATTGACATACTTTTCTATCAATTAAAATATCTATAGCTTCAAACAATTTCTCATTAAAATATCCCATTTACTATCTCCCTTTTCTCTAATAAATTATCTTATTATATATAAGTTTCTATTAAACTTAATTAAATAATTTTGACCAAATAAAAAAATAAAAGGGATATATAATATATATTATATATCCCTTATTTTATTTAAGTTTAATTATTGTAAAACCTATAAGCATACTAAGATGCTTCATTTACTAAATTGCCGAAAGCCACTTCAATTTCATTATGATCAATTACATCTGGAAAATGAGCTTCAATTGTTATAAATTGCTACAATTCATTATTATTTTTATTTATCTTATAATTTCTTAATCGAGTTTCCATTTGTAAATTTTTCTCATATAGCTCTAAAGTTTTATTTATTTCTTGAATAGAAGATAACCAATTTTTAGTATCATCTTTATTTAAAATTAACTCTTTTTCATGTAATATACCTAATTTTCCATAAGAACCCCACTCTCCGGTATAGCCACCAGTATCGAAGCCCATCATACCTCCAAAGAGCATAGATCGCCAATCCATACTGCTATAAGAGCCTGTCGAGCTACTGCTATAGCTTCCCATCCAAGAATTACCATAGCTTCCCATCCAGGAATTACCATAGCCTCCACCACCTTGGTAATTATATTCAGTATTTGGACTAATAGAATTTGGATCTTTTCCATTAAATATATCAATATCTTCTACCTCAAGAGCGGGCTTATTATTATTTTCTACCTCACCATAGAAACCAGATTCAGCTTTTTTCGCTTCTAATATAGTTTCTATAAATTTTTCATAAGATTCAATAACTTTATTAATTTCATCCAATTGATTAACCCAAGATTGCGTTAATTCATTAACTGTTGTTATCTCCTCAATTATAGCAGGAATTAAATCGTTATTTAAAGTATTAGATAGTTCATTTGAAGAAGATAATATTTCATCAGCAATCTATCCATAAGGATACTCTCCATTTTCATCTGGTTCACCAAAGACTAACCCACCTATTTCGTCTAAAGAATCTTTTGCACTTTGTCCAGCTTCAAGAACACCATCTTTATAAGTTGCAATAGATGATAATGTTTCTTCAAGATTAAAGTCAAATGTTTCTAATCCAGCAGCCCAAGAGTCAGCAATGATTCTTTCATCACTCAATAATGCCTTATTTTTCAAATCTTCATTGTCTTTAATTTTTTGAATATAAGTATTAGAAATTTCATCAAAGCGCTTAGAGAATTCTTCTGCTTCAATTTCTCCAGAAGCATAAAGTTCAGCTAATTCATCAAAAGCTTCTTTCATTTCTTGCGGCAGCTCGATTGCTCGACGCTTATAGTTCTCAAATCCTTCCAAGCCTAACTAATACAATTTCTATTCAGTATCAGCAACTGCTTGTTCGGCGTCAGAAATTTTTTCAGTGTCCGCAGTATATACATATCCAAAATTACCGCTACTATCTCTTTGAAGTCTAACCGTTGATTTTGCGTTTTGCGCCTCTTCAAGAGCAATTTGCGCAAGCAATAAATCATACTTTGCCTATTGGATATCTAATTCAAATTGACTAACCTTAGTTTGGTCTTTTAGTAATTCTGTTCCAGTGATAAAATCTTTTAATTTTCGCTTTGCTACTATATTAGAGGTCTTATCAATTTCTTGCTAAGCTTTTCTTCTCAATTTTTCAATTTCATACATTTTATTTGTATTAGTCAAATATTCCTCTTGTAGAGAAGCCATCATATCCATACGAGAAACTAAATAATCAAAAGTAGTTCCACCAGTTAAGGCCTCTTCCAAAGTTTTACTTAAACCGCTTATAGTATTTTCGAATTCTGTTTTTACTGCTTCTGCCCATTCAGTAGTTAAAGATAAATAATTATCTTGAGCCTCTTGAGCCTTCGCCAAGGTCTCCATGTATAAATCATTATACATTTTCGCAGTTTCTTCGGTTGAACTTGCAGCCAATTGTTTATATTCTTCAGCCTGTTCGGTCAATAATTCCCATTGAGACTTAGCTTGTTTTGCTAGATTAGCCGCATTAGCAGTACGTCTTGATAAAAATTCTCCTATTTTATTATAATCACTTTCTTTTCCAATTAATTCTAAAATACTTTGATAATGTTCTAATACAGCGCTCTAATGTTCCATTGCGTCTGTGTATTTAGACATTTCATCCATTGCCGCATCAAGTGTTTCAGAATAATACTCAACAATACTCTTTTTCAATTCATCTAAGGAACCAAGATTGTCTATCATGCCTTCTCTTATTGTATTAAGACCTTCTACATAAGCAGCTTGAGTGATTTCACCCTCTTGATATTTTTTATCTAATTCACTCAATCCATTTTTATAAATATCTAAAGAAGCTAAATAAATATCCATTTGATCATTTGTCAAAATTAAACCTTCTGCTCTTTGATAGAAATCATCTTCAATTTTTGATAATTGATATTCAATATATGAAAGATCATCATCATTTAATTCAATTTTAATTTCTATTTCAGTTGACCAAAGAGTGAAGTTATTGTTAAGAATTTCTAATGATTTATCAAGTTTTTCTTGATATAAATCTTCAATTCCTTCAATTGTTTTCATATATTGTTCATAAAACTCTTGGAATAAAGAAATTTTTTCATTTAATGGATCTAATGTTGATTCTTGATATTCGCTTTGCGCTTCACCAGTTCCCAAACTATTATAATGCTATTCAGCTTGTGCTAACTATTCATGAAGATTAGATAAAACACTTTCAATATTTGTAATATCTCCAGTAGTAGCATTAATTTCAAGATTATTAACACCCAATGCTTGAGCAGCACCTTTAAGATGGGCTAAATCTTCTTCAGCATATTTTTTTGCTTCAACAATCTTTTGATCAATTAATTCAATTTCCTCTTCTAGCAAACTATTTTGTTCTCGTAAATTATCTAAATGCTTCTTTCCCCAGACCGTTTCTTGAACTTTTTGGAGTTTCTATAAGGATTCATTAACATTATCTAATTTATCATCTAATTGCTTATATCTTGTTACTATATCTGACTTTTTAGTTCTTTTCATTGGTTTTGAAGGAGATGATTCAGAACCTCCACCGCCTCCACCTCCAGAGTTTCCGCCGGAATCGTCGTTACCAAGACCAGAGCCTAATTGAGTAGTATCTGCAACCCCCGCACTTACAACTTCTCCCTAAGTTATACCAAAATCCGCACCTGCATTTCCAAGAGCTTCTAATGCTTGAGCTAATAAAGTTGTATTTGAAGTGTCTATTGTTAAAGTACCACCAGTTGTCTCGCCATTTTCATCAGTGGTTGGGGTAAAAGTAATTGAATCTGTTGCTCCGTCTAACTCAAGTAACTTTTCAGCAGCTGCCGCAAATTCCTCGCCCGTTCCCTCAAAAGTTAAATCAGTTTCTCCAATACTAGCCAAAAGATTAGCTAAAATTTGAGCAGCCTCTTGTCCAGCTCCTAGAGATTGTAATAATTGTTGTAAATCAAGCTTACCCTCACAGAATAATTTCCAATTTGCTGGATTGTTTAATAAATAATTTCTGAAATTTTCTATAATTGTATTAACTTGCGTCATGTCCAATTTTCCTTCTAATACTAGAGGCTACAAATCTCCAATATCTAATAACGCTAAAGCTCGAATTCTTTCTGCTACCTAAGCGGCAGCTTCGCCAGTAGAATTAACCCATTCATTTAAAAGTTGTTGGTGATCTTCAACCCACTATCCATCAATATTAGTCCCGAAAGCTTCATTAATCTATTCTGCTAATTCTTCTTGAGCCTCCATAATGACTTGAGTATCGGCGCCTTCTTCTTTTAATTTTTTTAATTCAGTAATATAATCTCTAACTGCTACAGTAGCTTTTTTAAACTCAGCATCTTTAACAGCTTTCTATAATTTGTCTAAAGCTGTTTTAGCCTCATTTGATTTAACACCACTTTTAGCAACTGCCTCTGCATATTCATTAATTTCTTCTCGACATTCAACATATCCTGAAGCCAATCCAAGTAAACTTTTTCCGTAAGCCTCAGTATCTTCACTTGACATTCCATCAAGATAAGTATTTAATTCCGTTAAATTGGTAGCTAAAGAACCCAACTTTTCTTTTTCAACATTAATCTAAGAATCCAAATCAGAAATGAATTCTCCAACATTATCTCTTGCATTGTCTATACCACCAACCTAATCCACATAATCTTTGACTAATTGGGCAATTGCATCCGCTTGTGCTAGAGTAAAACCTTGATTTGGATCATTTAAAATATTAGTATATTCATCTAAATCTTCCGGAGCTATTGAATTAGTAGATTCTAAAAATCCTAGCTATTGACGAATATGTTTTTCATCTATTGTAGCATCATTTCCTTCTTCGTCATAGCGATATCCAGCCTAAGATAAGTTTTCCAAATTCGCATCTTCAATCATTGTCGCAGCCTAATCGAGAACTCCACTAATACTATTAACAAATCCCTGGGCAGCATCAATAATTTCCTATTGTTGTTCAGCAGTGAGCTATCCAGATTTAGCTAGCTCTCTATATAATCCTAAATTATCAAATTCAATTCCACTTTGTTCAATTAAATCCAAAGCATTATTCATTGTTTCCGTTTGATATCTAGCATTAGGATTAACTTCATAATTTACTATATCTTTTATTTCATCTGCAGTGAAATCTAAAACACTTAAATTTAAATTATCTCTTTTTCCCTATAATTGAGAAATATCATCTTTTTTCTATCCAATGGTCATTGCTGACACAATACCATAGAATTCTTGAGCATTAGCAATTAACCTGCGATTACCATTTTCCATTACTTGAAAATATTGATCAAGGCCTTTTCCTTTATAATATTTTTCATAATCTTCTTCAGAAATAATATCTCCTTGTTTTAATTCTTTAACTTGTTCTATTAATCCTTCTAAATTTTTACTGGCATCTCCCGCAGCTCCTTTAAGCTCTTTCATAACTGTTATCATATTAGATAATTCATCATTAGTAAAACCTACTGCGATACCAGAGTCATTAAGAATGGTTCTTAATTCATCTATAGTAAGATTTGACCAATCCACTCCATTAAAGGCTTCCAACATTTTTTTTGTTCCTTCAGAACCCATTTTTTGAAACAATTCAACAAAACTTGTTAGCGTTTCTTCTCCACCTTCGTTTAAAGCGGTCTAAAGAATGTCTCCTACTTGAGATAATTGCCCTGCTGTTAAATCAGTCAATTTTCCTGTGTCTTTATTGATTAATCCATTTAAAGAGCTAGATACTGACTTAGTATAATCTTGTATGATACTATTTATTCTATCTCCAGCCACTCTTATAACTTCATTATAATCATTTATAAAATCTTTCCAAGCAGTATCACCTTCATATCCTAGAGCAAGAAGGTCATCCTCTGATAAAAATTTCTCGCTATCCACACTCAACTCTTTATCAGCATCTCCAACTTTAATGTAGTCAGCATTTTGAGTTAATGCAGCGGTAATTTTATTTACTTGGTCTTCTGTTTTGCCTCCAAAAATTTCTACTAATTCTCCAGCGCGTTTTATTGCATTTTGTGTAGCTTCTGCAGCAATAACCATTGATTTGGCTACATCTATATCAACAGAATCATCAACCCCATTATGAGTAAAATGAAATTTGCCATCTTTTACTTCTGTATAATCATAGCTTCCTGGAGTCCAGCCCATCGATGTCGCATAACTATCAAAATCATTCTCCGCAGTAATTTTTGATCCAAAAGATGTCCCTGGATCTGCTTCCTATTTCAGCCTATCAAGTATTTTACCTGAAATACTATCAACAATATTATCTCTATATTGAGAATTTTGAACAACTTCATTATCAGCAAAAATATTCCCAGTAATAGTATCATTATAAAGCTAACGACTTCTATCATTACTATCTAATAATTCTTTATATTCATTAATTAAATCAGAATAATTTTGAACTAAAACAAATAAATTCTATATATATTCATCATCTACATTTTCCTCGGTAATAATATCTTTAATATTATTATCTTTAACCCAATTCGTAACAATTTCTTTTAGTTCATCATCTTTTTTCCCATAAAATTCTTCAATATTTTCTATTAAATAATTATAAAAAAGATTTGCTGCAGACTCCCACTTACCATTTTCGTCTTGCCGTCCACTATAATCTGATATATGAGTATTAAAATCAAAAATAATATCTTTTAGTTCTCCTTCAACTACTTCAGCTCTTTTTTCATTGACTGTCTATTGAGCAATAACAGAAGCAGTCTAAGTATTAATTATTGCATTTTCAACCTAAATAGTCAACTATTCAATTGCCCAATCCTAAATCTATAAAGCTCCAGTTTCTGGATCTCTAAATATTGCAGATTCTCCAAAATCATTCGTCATAGTAGATAATTCTGGATATTTTTGCAATAAATCAATAACTTCACTATTAACTTCTTGTAATGCAGTATTCCATTCTTCTGTTCCTTTAACACAATCCTTCAATTTGTCAGAAACACTACTATATTTATCAAAAGAAGATTTTAAATCTGCTGCTTCTTGTTTAGTTTTTTCTAAAGTTCCCTCTAATTCTTCTGCAGTTTTCTAAGCCTTTTCTAATTGACCCTCTGGGCTTATATCATGCAAATGATCTGCTAAAAGAGTAAATGCAGCTGTCAAAGCAACTACTGCCACCGTAATTCCCAACACAATTGGCATTATAGGAGCTAACCCAGTACTTGCAGCCATTCCAGCAGCACTTGCACTTGTGCCCGCCGCTGCTGCACTTGCGCCCGCCGCTGCTGCACTTGTACCAAAAGCAGTCATTAAACTAGTTACTGTTGGTAATACAGTAACAAGCACACCTATTATTGCAGAAATCTTATCCCAGGCAGTAGCATCAGGATTATTAAATACATCAACTGCTCCTTGGACAGAACTTATAACAGCCCCTAATGACATAATCACATTTGTTGCTGTAGCGATCCCGTCTGCCCAATCCTTTACAGTTGCACCAGATAAACTTTTACCAAATTTTCCTGCAACGTCTCCAGTATCTGCCTCAGCGTTTTGATAACCAATTTTTCCTCTTTCAGCATCTACAGCTCCCTCAAACTAACCATCTAAATTAAAACTAGACTAATTAAAAGTATTAGAAGCTTTTTCCTATACTTCTCCATTTATATTTGTTGCTATTCCCTAAACAGTTTCTCCAATACTATTAGTGCCGGTCAAATCTATATCACTTTGAACTGCTGCGATGTCTTTTAAAATTTGTTGTAATTTGGCAGCATCTCCTTGAGATTCGTCTAGCTCTCTATTAAGTTTTTTTAACAAACCAATTAATGCATTAAGATTTTTATCTCCACCTTTTTTTCCCAATTCTTTATTTAGATCTATTGCTGACTTAGTGGTTTCTGCAATCCTAATTTTTACCTACTAATAAATCTATTCTAATTCTTTCGCACTTTTTACCTAACCATTACTATCAGTTGTTTTTAAATCTGTTCCAACTTTCTATAAAGCCTATCCCTGTGCTTTTAATGAACCAGCCGCTTGCACCTATTTCTAAACTTTGTCAACATTTCGTCCAACCTAATCAATATTTGCCTTTTCAATTGCTTCTTTAATTTCATCATTAATAAGCTATTCAATACTATTTTTATCAATTTTTAAATCTGTATCTTTAAGCGCTTCCATTACTAGAGTAGTTAATTCTTTATTTATTTCATTTTCATATCCTCTAAGAGAATCTCTTGTAGAATCTAATCCATGACTTGAACGAACGTTTTGTTCTGCTTCCATATATTTAGATATAATAAAATCAGCGGTGACATCATTGAAACCGCCTTTTTCCTTACTAAGAGTAGTCTTATCTACTAATTTTTCACCAGCAGCAATTTCACCCTTTTTTCTAGCCTATTGCTAAGTATCCATTTTCGTTCTTATTCTATTCTATTCCTATAAAACTTTTAGCTCATTTTTAGCAACATCTAAAGCCTTTGCGGCTGTAATCGCACGCTAATCCATTGCTTTAACTAAATCCATTTGAATTTGAAGCTATTTTAATTCTTCAGCGCTTAGGTTCTTTTCTGCTGCCAATAACTACTTTTGCATTTCAACTTCTCTTTGCATTGCAGTATTTTCAGCTTCTCCCTGATAACCGCTATTAGATGATCGAATAGAAGCCATTGCTTCAATAGCATCTTCTTTAGTTTTTTGATTTTCTTTTTTCCCAACAAATGGAATTAATTGTTTCATTGTTGAAAAAGCATTTCGAGCTCCTTGCGCAATTTCATTATTAAAAATTCTTGAGGCAATTGCTCCAACAGTAAGTAAAACTCCTTTTAAACCTCCAAGAGAATCTATCATACTGCCTATGCCATCTATGGCTTTAGCAACCCCATCAAGCATAGAAATAAATGTTTCATCATTAAATACCTTTGTATAAATAGCTTCCGCAGAAGCAGTTACTCTATCTCTAGCAGCCTCCCAGCTTTCAGCATAGATATCTGCTTGTTCTTGAAGAGCTCCAGTAGAGCCATATGCTGTTTCCAAGTTAGCCATCATACTATCATTATCGCCATTATCCCAATATTTCATCAAAGAAATCAAATGTGTGTATTGACGAGTGCCAGCAACTGTTTGTGCTAAAGCAACTTGCTATCTATTAGACAAAGTGTCCCAAGTTGCTGCCATTTCCTTGAGGATATTATCCATATCCTTCAATTCACCTTTTTGATCAAAAATAGAAATTCCAACTGCCTACAATGCTTCAGAATATTTATTTAAATCAACGTCATCCTCTAACGTTTCTCCAAGCTTTAGCCCTTGAATACGAGCAAAAATTGTCTTTAATGCAGTACCAACAACCTCTTCACTCTAACGAGTATTAGAAGTAATGGTAGCCAATGCGGCTGCCGCATACTCATAGCTCAAACCAATAGTTTCACCAATAGCTGCAAACTTTTCTAAACCACCAGCAATTTCATCTGTGCTAGATGCTGTTGCAGCACCGAGCGCCGTCATAACATCTGCATAATACTCTAATGATTTTGATCCATCATAGAAGTTATTCCAAATCGAGGTTAATTGATCTGATACTACTTCCGCACTCTATCCCGCGGCATTTGCCATTTTTATAGTAACATCGGTTCTCTTCTATACTTCAGAATCACTTAATCCCTATTGGTAGTAAATTAAAGACGCGTTGGTATACTCTGTTGTGGTAGTGCTTAATGCTTTTGCAGCTTTATTTGCCTACTCTGCAAATTTTGACATCTAATCTATGCTTTGTCCAGTAACAATTCTAATATTATTTAAAGATTCATTTAAATCTTGGGCATAACCATAGGCAGATTGGATTGCACCCATAAAACCATGCAACATACTAGAAGAAATTTGCCATTTTGCAGTATTTTTTAAAGTTGTTCCGAATTCCTTTAATCTATTACTACATCTTATAATTGGCATTTCTGCTGAAATAACTGATTTTGCCAAATTATTAAATGCCTAGGTTCCCGCGGGACCAAGAGTACTTAACTATTGTGCATATTCCTATAAAGTAACACCACTTTTTTTCAAAGAATCCTAAAATAATCCCAAATCAAGTTTACCTGTTTTTATATTAGTTGCCTACTCTAATTTTGATTGCAACTCACCGGCGGCAATCATTGCTTTTTGGATTTCTGGAGTTATTCTTGTCAATCCAGCATCTTTTAAATTTTTACCAGTTGCTAAATTATTTAATTCTTGTCTAAGACTCTTCACTGCGGCGACTGCTTGTTTAGTATCCGCAGTAAATGCTAAACTAACATTTAACTATTGTGAAGACATTTTTATATCTCTCCTTTCTCTCCTTATACAAAAAAAATGGTGGTTAGAACAATCATTTTGTTCTAACCACTATATTGATTATTCTTTATTATAAATAAAATTTATAACAAATCGAATAATTTAATTAGCCCAATTTTGTTAACACATCTTTTAATAATGATAAATTATTAGGGTCTCCAATCATTTGCTGAATATTTGAAGCATCTAGACTTAAATCTTGATAATCAGTTGTAATATTTTCCATAATTCCCATAGCAGAATTTTTATATTTATAGATATTATCAATAGTCGTTATAATTGCCTCTTGAATTTCAGTCCAATCGTCTTCATAAATACAACTAACAACATCTTTAAAAATACCAGACCCAACAAGTAAATCATATAATTTAAGAGGGTCTTCTTTTTGCTTTTCCGTAAAACTTAAATTCGTATAATAATACATCATTTCTAATACGGTATATACCTATAATTTTAAAGGATTATAAAATCCATTATCATCAATTGATTGATTAATAATATTAGAAACCATATCCATTTTATCTTTCATTGGAAGATAATATTTTACTTCAAAATATACTTCTTCTGATTTTGTATTATAATAAAATGTTTTACAAGAATTGCCATTAGGTTTAACTTCAAGTTTAGAAAATGGAACTTTTGCCATTGTCTATACCTCCTTTTACTCTTTTTATTTTATTATACCAAAAAATTTTTTTAAAGTCAAGTTATTTTTTATTAGAAAAATTTTTTGCCGATAAATTAATAGTAACTTTCATTTTATTTAAAGTACTTGTCATTATTCCCAAATAAGAGCTAGTTCTTTTTGTATGAATCGACCCTATTTTTCGATAAACACTTAAAGCGCTATCCTCAATTATCCCTTCGTCATAGCCAGAAAGACTATGTCCTTCTTTATCTCTTAAATTACCAATAACATCTTCAATATTAATTACTTTAATACGAACTCCAGTATCAATAATTAAAACATCTGCATATCCTTTTTTCTAGCTTAATCCCATTGCAATATCAGTTTTTAAAGCTATTTTCGCAAATTCATGAGCAATATCACTTGCCTAAAATTTTGGTAATATATTCTATTTAAATCTATCTTTATTTGGTTTTAAAATAGCAAATTTATAAGCTTCAGGAACACTAAGATTTTTTGATGAACGAGTAATAGCTGCATCTATCGATGTTTCACCCAAATCTCCATATCCAGTTCCCCATCTTTTAGCACTAACTCTAAACGGACTTACCCCAGACCCATCGTCATAAGTTATAAAAACATCCATTTTACCTTTTTTTTCTGCTGTCGGCTAATAAGAATAGGTAATATTTTCATCCTTATAAGTAAATCCATGAACATCCTTTACACTTTCATCATCTTTTAAAGAGGAATGTATTTCATATTTTACGTTTAATAGTCTGCTACTAAAATGTCTTGATACCTAATTATCACCAGCTAATATCTAATTAATTTCTCCAAAAGCCTAATTAACAGATTTCTCATAAAAATTAATTGATGCTAAAGCTTTCTCAAAAACTTTTCCGGCAGCCCCTGGATCTTTCATCCCTTTAGCTGTGGTAATAAAAGAATTTAAATTATTAATTGTTTCAATAACTTTATTCGTATCAGTCTCCGTATCAGTATTGGATAATTTAATAAATTGAGCAGTCCTATTATTACCTTTATAAAAATCTCTAAGTATAGCATTACCTTTTGAAACATATTCTTTTACTTTAAGAAGTTTTTTTTCCACTTCAATTCTATTCTAATCATTTTCTGGAAGTAATTCTATTTGATTCTTTAAATGTTTCATAATTTTTTCCGCTTCCATTACAGAATTTTGAAAATTACTCTATTTAATTCTTTGAGTGTTTGAATACTATTTTCCCTTTTTTCCTTTACTACTTCCTTCACCATTTCCTTTATTATCTTCTATGTTAAAATTTGCAAAAGTTTCAATAATATCCTGTTTTGTGGCTTCTGCCACTGCTCTACCATAATCTCGAGAAAATTGAGTTTCATTTTCAGGATAAAAAATTTCATTTAACTAGTCTTCCAATGCACTAGTTTCTTTTTTAGTTTTTTTTGTATTAAATTCTGCTATTAATTTTTGTCTTGCATTATCCAAAATATTTGTTAAACCAACCTACCCAGCGCCATCAGTCTAAAAAACTGTTTTTAAAGGCATTAAATGTGATGAATTTGCCATAATATAATTATCTCCTTTTCTTCTAAAATAAAAAAAAGGGGAGATTAATTTCTTAATCTCCCCTTAAAAATATTATCTTTTAATTAACCTTTTGGATCATAAATCATACCATTTTCATCTACATATCCGTTAGACTTTGTTCTTGGACGGACAACCTCTTCACCCTCTGCGCTAGCGCTTTCAATAACTTGAATTGCTGCTAATACTTTCTTTGTTTTATCAAAGCGAGTATAATCTGGGAAAGCGTCAATAGTAAATGTAAATGTTGATGGATCTCCAGAAGAAGCCATTGTAAATGTGAAATTAGATTGAATCTTACAATTAGGAATAATAAATTCAGCAGGCATATCTACACCATCAGTATTACGGAATAAGGTAGAAGCTTCAAGATAATAGTTACCACCGAACTTATCAGGTGTAATATCAATCTAGAATGTTCCACCAGCTCTTTCTACATAATAATCAACAAGAACAACATTTTCTGTCTCATTAGTAGCAAATTTATCAAGATCATCACTTGATTTTAAAGTAATTTTATATCCTTCTGGATTAGTCTCTTCCTTTTCCCAAGAGATTGTTCCATCTTCATCATTTTTAACTTTTTTAACTGGTTCAACATCAGTTTCAGGAATATATGGCTCAGTATCTACTTCACCATTCTTTAAAAGCATAACATAAACGAAGTTTTCAGTATTGCTCATATAAGGTTTTTGTTTTAAAATAATTTGAACTCCACTATCATTAACAATAACTTCGTCTGTTTGTTCTGTAGTATGAACTTTAATAGTTTCTTCCTCTCTACCTTCAACAAGTCCAGCACCTGAAAGAATCATAAAACCTGCAGGAGAAATAAGAGCATCTTCCATTGTGAAAGTTACTGTTCTTTCACCTTCCCAAGCCATTAAACGAGAATTACCACGTCCACCTTGAGCATAAACAGTGGTAGCTGCACCTTCCATGCTAGAAGTCTTTAAAGTGTCAAAATAAATAACAGGTTCATTCTTATAGAAAATTTTATTTCCGACTTTTTGATTTGCCTTTGCCTTTAATACGACATCACAAATCTCACGAACACCAAATTTCATATTAGTTTTTCCTCCTCAAAATTATTTTTTAATTTTTTTAATGAATATTTTTCATCCAATTATCCGGTTGACTGTCTGGACTACCTCCAGCCAAACGACATCGAATATCCATATCCCAATTAACATACAACATATATCTTTCAACTAAATCATATAACTAATACATAGTTAAATCACTTAAATCTTTTAAACTCATACTACCTAATCCAACAGTAAGAATAGAAAGATACTATGTAAATATGCTAATATTCGTTTCTCCCTTTTGTGCGGCTACACGCTATCTTCCGCGCATAAGCTTTTCTGCAATTTCTCTTGCTTTCGCATCATGAGGATTAAACGACTACTAATCCATAGGACCAGTTTTTAAACAACAAATATCAGATAAAGCTGCTTGTAAATATTCAAAATTATTTTCATCAATTAAAAAAGTTTCTTGTCCTTGAGATATAGTAATAGATCTTGGGGTAAAAAAAACTTTATAATCTGGAAAAATTAAAGTAAAAACTTGCTAAACAGCTTTTTTCTTTTCTATTGTTTCTTTCTCTGACATTATCGTCATAAATATCTGAAAATTACTAATATCTTCTAAAGCACTTTCGTCCTTGACAAACATAGATTTATTTAAACAAAGATATTGAATTCCAGTAAAAAAATCTGTTTCACCAATATAAGAAATTTCTTTAAGACGAGGCTAATGAATAATTATCTAACACTCAGGAACAGGAATATCCGTTCCGCACATTAAAGCTAAACGATTATCCATTAATTATTAAACATTTCATTAAAATTATTAATAAAATTAGCTTCGTCTTTTGGGTTTGGCATATTTTTCTTATCTTCTTCTCCATGAATAGCTTGATACATTACACATAATCCAGCATATTCGTCGGTTAGAATCATTTGATTTGCTCCTAAAAATTCTAATTTTCCAATACCTGTTAAATGTTTATCATTAAACATCGAATCAAGTTCAGCTGCAATTTTATAAGGACGCAATTCAAAATCTTTCATATGCCATTGATCAAAATGACAAATAATATCAAATGATAATACATTATCTCTAAATTCAGTGTTTGTGGCGTTAGGGATAAAATTATCAAAAGAGATAATAATATAATTTAAAACACTACCATCAATATATAACTTAGGAACAAGTTTAATATTTGTGCCAAACAAATCTAAACTCTAATCTTCAGTTAATTTAGGTTGTTTTAAAGCATCTTTGGTAGTATAATGTAATAATTTTTTTAGTCTATTACTAGATAAAATTTTATCAACAATAATAGCCATATCTTTTTCAACAGATAAAAAACTTGACTTAGGCTCTATATAATTTTTTACTTTCATAATAACTCCTTTTACTCATTAAAATAAAGATTCTACTACAATAGTTTTGGTAAAATCTCCATATGCTAGATTGAACTATCCACTGACGGGAGCCATCCATGTTAATTCAATACGATGTTCCTCAATCTCCTAAGCCTAAATCGGCAATTGAGTGTCAATCACCCAATCGGAAATTAATGAACCAGTAAATTCATATTGATATTTTTTCTTAGGACGAATAAATGTTTCTCCGACGATAGCTTCTTCTACTTCTTCTTCGTTAGGATTAATTGGTTCAACAATTAAACCGCCCGCAATGCCTTCTTCTAAATCATCTTCATGCTCATTAGCATAATATTCAACTGCTGTAATTTCTAAAATATTAGGAGTACTAATCCAATCGGTAGCTTCTACTCTCCAACAAATACTTTTATC
>JAZNWP010000008.1:0-1601 GCA_045593385.1 Acutalibacteraceae bacterium | reverse complement strand
GCCTCTAACACTATTCACCCTATACCCAACAGAAAGTATCATATCAAGATTATAAAAGTCCAACTGTCTATTAACGTTTCTATTACCTTCTTTTCGAACTACTCTAATTTTTCGAGCAGTTGACACAATGTCGAGCTCTTTACATTTATATATTTCCTTAATGTGGTATGTTATGGTATGTTCCTTTACATCAAACAACTCAGCCATCTGAGCTTGCGTCAGCCAAACAGTTTCATCTTCTATTCGCACCTCCAAGCGGATGCTTTCATTAGGCTGATAAAGAACTATCTCTCCTTTTTCGCTTGATGGTGATGATGTGATTTCGTTAGAGGGTTTCATTATTTTGGGTATTAGGGTATTGTACAATTACTTTTTCCTTGCGGATTGATTTATTCATTATTTCTCTTTACCACTCGTATGAGCGAGATGAAGATAAATACATAAAACTCTTAAAATGGTTCGATATTATCATCAAATTGTGAAGAAACGTAATTATATCAACAATGTTCAATTCGTTCAACTATAAATTCTTTTTCCAATCCATTATTAAGATGACCATTAATTAATTTCTTAGCCTCCAATTCTAGAATAATTCTATCAACAATATCTTTCTTTAATATATCATAATTGTCAAAGAAAAATAATTTTACCCATTTTTTGGACATTGGATAGCTAACAATATGATATACACCTTTTTCAGCAAAATAGGTCTTCCTATAGTTATTTTTAATATTGAATAATTTATTGATATTTGTATCTGAGAATATCTTGGAGACTATATTATCTGATAATTTTATTGCGACATATCTTCTAAAATGTGTTATCAACCAAATGACAGATACGAATATTAAAGAACCATAGAGAATACTAATTCCAACATCATTTAGTATGTTTTTTACTTGAGGTAAAAATAATGATAAACTAGCTACCGAAGCTGTTGTACCTATAACATTCCCCAAAGTTTTAGGTTTATATAATGATGATATACTTTCTTTTGAATAATTGACTTCTTCAGAAATTCTTTTATCATAATTATCTTGACAATCCTTTAATTGCTTTTTACAACTATCTACCTCATTATCAAGATTATCAATTTTAACACATAGTTCTTTTATTTTACTTTTTAAAATTATAATTTCTAAATCTTTGTCAGAATTGGTTTTTATCAGTGCCAACTTTTCTTCATCCTGACTATGGGATATTGCAACCTGTCTGTTTGATCTCTGTTGTTCGAGATATTCATCAAATTCTGCTTTTAAATTTTGTAATTGTTTAAATTTCTCCTCAGCTTGATTTTTTATATTTTCATCTGTGAACTTATCGGGATGGCAACTAATCATAGTTTCATGTAACAATTTATATAATTGATATTCATCTATATCTGTATTGATATCTATGACTTTTTTAACACGTTCCATGATTGAAATCTGCAAAATACTATCATCCATATTAGATAAAAATTATCCTTTATATTTTATTATTTTAGCAGGAACCCCTGCCATAACAGCATTATTTGGTACATTTTTTATAACTACTGCACCAGCCCCAATCAAACAATTTTCTCCTAACTCTTGGATGCCAGTCATAATTGTTGAGCTAAT
>JAZNWP010000007.1:0-46457 GCA_045593385.1 Acutalibacteraceae bacterium | reverse complement strand
CCCCTCGGAGATAACCTACAACCTCGAAGAAGCAAAAGAAGCTGCAAAAAGAATCGGTTACCCCGTTGTTCTTCGTCCTGCGTTCACGCTCGGCGGCACAGGCGCCGGCTTTGCATACAACGAGGAGGAGCTTGTGGAGATAGCTACAAACGGATTTAAGCTCTCCCCCGTTCACCAGGTTCTCATCGAAAAGAGTGTTAAGGGCTATAAGGAAATTGAATTTGAGGTTATGCGTGACTCCAACGACCACGCCATCACCATCTGCGGTATGGAGAACATCGACCCCGTTGGTGTTCACACAGGCGACTCGCTGGTCGTTGCGCCCATTATGACCCTCTCAAAAGAGGACGAAAAGATGCTCAACGATTCGGCAATTAAGATAATCAGAGAGCTCAAGATTGAGGGTGGCTGTAACGTTCAGTTTGCGCTCAATCCCACCACAAGCGAATACTATCTCATTGAAGTAAACCCCAGAGTTTCCCGTTCCTCTGCACTTGCTTCCAAGGCGTCGGGCTATCCGATAGCAAGAGTAACCGCAAAGATTGCTGTTGGAATGGCGCTCGAGGACATCAAGATTGCAAACACAAATGCGGCGTTTGAGCCTCGTCTTGACTACGTCATTGCAAAGCTTCCCCGTTTCCCGTTTGATAAATTCACAACCGCTTCCAACACCCTCGGCACACAGATGAAGGCTACCGGTGAGGTAATGGGCATCGGTTCTACTCTCGAGGAGTGTCTTCTCAAGGGTATCCGCTCGCTCGAGGTTGGCGTAAACCACATCTATCATCAGAAGTTTGACAATATGTCAGACAGCGACCTTCGCGAATACATCAGCGAATTCAGAGATGACAACATCTTTGCCATTGCAGAGCTTATATACAGAGGCGCAACCGTTGAAGAAATTCACGAGATAACAAAGATAACCGCTTTCTTCCTCGAAGCTATCAAGCGCATCATCGATATGGAAGAAACCTTAAAGGCTCATCCGTTTGAGCTTGCAACCCTCACGGATGCGAAGAAGATGGGCTTCTCGGACAAATACGTTGCAAGAATGTGGAAATGCACAGAGCTTGACGTTTTTGATTTCAGAAAGAAGAACAATCTCTTCCCCGTATTCCGCATGGTTGACACCTGCCATACAAACGCTTATATCCCCTATTTCTATTCTTCATATCACGGCAAAAATGAGTCTGCTCTCACCGACAAGAAGAAGATAATCGTTCTCGGTGCAGGTCCTATCCGCATCGGTCAGGGCGTTGAGTTTGACTATTCAACCGTTCACGCCGTAACAACCATTAAAAATTCGGGTTACGAGGCAATTATTATTAATAATAACCCAGAAACTGTTTCTACGGATTATACAACCGCAGATAAGCTCTACTTTGAGCCGCTAACTCCCGAAGATGTTATGAATATAATTGATTTCGAGAAACCTGAAGGTGTTATTGCCTCATTGGGCGGTCAGACCGCAATTAATCTTGCAGAGCCCCTTATGAAGAGGGGAGTTAAGATAATCGGTACCGATTGCGAGGCCATTGAGAGAGCGGAAAACCGCGATAGCTTTGAAAAAATTCTTAATGAACTTAATATTCCTCAACCCAAGGGCCGAGCTGTTACTAAAATTGAAGACGGTATTGCCGCCGCTAAAGAAATCGGTTATCCCGTGCTTGTTCGCCCAAGCTTTGTTTTAGGCGGCAGAGCAATGCAGATAGTAGGAAGCGAAGAGCAGCTTCGTCACTACCTTAAAACCGCCGTTGAAATTGATGAAGATAAACCCGTTCTTGTTGATAAATATATCCAAGGTAAAGAGGTTGAAATCGATGCTATTTGCGATGGAAGAGATATATTTGTACCAGGTATTATGGAGCTTGTTGAGAGGACAGGTGTTCACAGTGGCGACTCTATAAGCGTATATCCTACCTTTAGTATCTCCGATAAGGTTAAAGGTACAATTCTCCGCTATGCAAGACAACTTGGTCTTGGTATCGGCATTATCGGTCTTTACAATATCCAGTTTATAGTTGATAGGGATGATAATGTCTTCATTATTGAGGTTAACCCCCGTTCTTCAAGAACAGTTCCTTTCCTTTCCAAAGCAACTGGCTATAGCTTAGCCGATATTGCTACTGAGGTTATCCTTGGTAGGTCCTTAAAGGAACAGGGAATATTTGATATTTATCCCAAAGAGAAGGAAAGATGGTATGTAAAGGTACCCGTGTTCTCCTTCAATAAAATAAGAGGACTTGACGCTTATCTTTCCCCTGAAATGAAATCAACGGGTGAAGCCATCGGATATGATGATAAGCTTAACCGCGCTCTTTATAAGGCGTTGCAGGCATCAGGTATGAAGGTGCAGAATTACGGCACTGTTTTTGCAACTATTGCTGATAAGGATAAAGAGGAAGCGTTGCCGTATATTCGTAGATTTTATAATCTGGGCTTTAATATAGAGGCCACTTCGGGTACTGCTGAATTCTTAAAGAAAAACGGAATTCGCACCCATGTTCTTAAGAAAATCAGTGAAAACAGCGATGAAATCCCCGAGGCCATCCGACAAGGTCATATTGCTTATGTTATCAATACCAAAGATATTGACTCTGCAGGCGGCGCAAGGGACGGTCAGGAGATAAGAAAGTGCGCCACAGAAAACAATGTTAATATCTTCACCGCCCTTGATACAGTCGGCGTTCTTCTTGATGTATTAGAGGAAACCACACTTACCATTTCAACTATAGATGCTTAGGAGAATCTAGATGAAACAAGGAATTTATTCCGTTAAATCCAATGTAAAAATAGCAAATCTTGTTTATAAAATGGAGCTTTCGGGTGATACGGAAGGTCTTACCAAATCAGGTCAGTTTATCAATATAAAGATAGACGGAATGTATTTGAGAAGACCTATTTCGGTATGCGACTGCCAAGAGGGTGTTATTACCATAATCTATAAGGTTGTGGGCAAAGGCACCGAGCTTATGTCGACTATGAAAGAGGGAACAAAGCTAGATATCCTCACCGATTTAGGCAACGGCTATGACCTTTCTAAATCGGGTGACGCACCTTTGCTTTTAGGCGGAGGTGTTGGTGTTCCACCCCTTTATTTACTCGCTAAAAAACTTATAGCAGAAGGCAAAAAGGTTTCGGTTGTTCTCGGCTTTAATACTAAGGATGAGGTTTTTTACGAGGACGAATTCAAAGCCCTCGGCGCCGATGTAACAGTTACAACGGTAGACGGAAGCTATGGCGTTAAGGGTTTTGTAACAGATGCTATAAGCGAAATTAATTATACATATTTTTATACCTGCGGTCCTGAGCCCATGCTCAAAGCCGTTTATAAAACCGCAAAAACCAGCGGTCAGATGAGCTTTGAAGAGCGCATGGGTTGCGGATTTGGTGCTTGTATGGGATGCTCTTGTAAAACTATTACGGGTTATAAAAGGATTTGCAAAGATGGCCCTGTTCTTGAAAAGGAGGAGATTTTATGGGAAATTTAAGTGTAAACCTTTGCGGTATAGAGCTTGACAATCCTATTATCCCCGCCAGTGGAACCTTCGGTTACGGTTACGAGTTTGCAGAATTCTATGATATAAATATGCTTGGCACTTTTTCCTTTAAGGGTACTACTAAGGACGCCCGTTTCGGCAACCTCACACCCCGAATTGCCGAGTGTCCACAGGGTATGATTAATGCCGTAGGACTTCAAAACCCAGGGGTAGAAAAGGTAATAAGCGAGGAATTACCAAAGCTTAAAAAATGCTTTAATAAAAATGTTATGGCAAATGTAAGCGGATTTTCCGTCTCTGACTATGCTTATACCTGTGAGCAGCTCGATAAATGTGAGCAGGTAGGTTGGCTTGAAGTTAATATCAGTTGCCCTAATGTTCACGGCGGCGGAATGAGCTTCGGTACAAGTCCCGAAGCGGCGGCAGAGGTTGTAAGAGCAGTTAAAAAGGTTACCACTAAACCCGTTATAATCAAACTTTCCCCAAATGTTACCGATATTGTAGCCATTGCCAAGGCCTGTGAAGATGCGGGTGCAGATGGTATCAGTTTAATAAATACCCTTCTTGGAATGAGAATTGACCTTAAAACCCGTAAGCCCGTAATTGCCAATAAAATGGGCGGTTTTTCAGGTCCCGCAATTTTCCCAGTAGCAGTAAGAATGGTTTATCAGGTTGCAAATGCAGTTAATATCCCCGTAATCGGTATGGGCGGTGTTTCTTCCGCCGAAGATGTTATTGAAATGATGTTAGCGGGCGCAACCGCAGTAGAAATCGGCGCCGCAAATCTTGTTGACCCCTATGTTTGCCGTGATATTATAAATGAATTACCAAATGCCATGAAAAAATATAATATAGAAAAATTAAGTGATATTATAGGAGGAGTTAAGTAATGGGTAAGGATGTTATTGTTGCCTGTGATTTTTCAAGCGCTGAGGCGGTTTATGCCTTCCTTGATAAGTTCACAGAGAGAAAACCTTTCGTAAAAATCGGTATGGAACTTTTCTATGCAGAGGGTCCGCAAATTGTAAAGGAAATTAAAAAGAGAGGTCATAAGATTTTCCTCGACCTTAAACTCCACGATATTCCTAATACCGTTAAAAAGGCGATGAGCGTTCTTTCAAACTTAGATGTTGATATATGCAATCTTCACGCAGGCGGAACAGTTAAAATGATGGAAGCCGCATTAGAGGGACTTACCCGTGAAGACGGCACAAGACCTTTGCTTATCGCCGTAACTCAACTTACCTCTACTGACCAAGAGAGTATGGAAAATGACCTGCTTATAAATGAGCCCATTGATAAGGTTGTTATGCACTATGCCGCCAACGCTAAAAAAGCAGGACTTGACGGTGTTGTTTGTTCACCCTTAGAGGCGGGTAAGGTTCACGAAATCTGCGGCGATAATTTCTTAACTGTAACACCGGGCGTTCGCTTTGCAGATGGCGATATCGGTGACCAGAAGCGTGTTATGACCCCCAGTGAAGCCAAGAAAATCGGCTCAGATTATATCGTTGTCGGAAGACCCATTACCGCGGCAGAAGACGTAGTTGCCGCATATAACCGTTGCGTTGCAGAATTCGTAGATTGAGGTGAAAATAATGGAAGGCTATAAAAGAGAATTTATAAAATTTTTAGAGGATGCAGGCGTTCTCAAATTCGGTGATTTCACCGCTAAATCAGGCAGAAAAATCCCTTATTTCATCAATGCAGGTGATATTAAAACGGGTGAGCAAATCCGCAAACTCGGTGAGTTTTACGCCAAGGCATACTTCGAAAAGGTTGGCAATAAAAGAACAGTGCTTTACGGTCCCGCTTATAAGGGTATTCCTATAGCGGTTTCTGTAGCAGTAGCTCTCGCTAAAAACGGTCTTGATGTACCTTTCTTCTTTAACAGAAAAGAGGAAAAGGACCACGGCGAAGGCGGTGTTTTCGTAGGTTATGTGCCCAAAGAAAACGAAGAAATCGTTATCGTTGAGGATGTTATAACCGCAGGTACCGCTATTCGTGAAAGTATGGATATTCTCTCAAAAATTAAGGGTACCAAGGTTGCCGCAACCTTCGTTATGGTTGACCGCAAAGAAAAGGGTAAAACTGAGAAGAGCGCTATGGCAGAGGTAGGGGAAGAATTCGGTTTCCCCGTATACTCTGTTGTGGATGTTTACGATATCATCGAATATCTCGAAGAAGATGAGAAAAACCGTGAAAATGTTGAGCGCATAAAGAATTATCTTGCTATTAACGGAGCGAAAGAATGAAGAGTATAATTGATATTTTGGATTTAACCGTTGAGGAATTGGACGAGCTTATAAAGACCGCCCTTGACATTATTGATAATCCTAAAAAATACGCCCATATATGCGAGGGCAAGAAGTTGGCAACTCTATTTTTTGAGCCATCTACCAGAACGCGCCTAAGCTTTGAAGCCGCTATGTATGAACTGGGCGGAAACGTGCTTGGTTTCTCTGAATCAAACAGTTCTTCTGCCGCCAAGGGTGAAAGTGTTGCGGATACCGCAAAAACAGTCAGCTGTTATGCGGATATTATCGCCATGCGTCATCCCAAAGAGGGCGCCGCTTTAGTGGCTTCAAATAATGCATCTGTTCCCGTAATCAATGCGGGTGACGGGGGACATTGTCATCCCACACAGACACTTGCCGATTTGCTTACCATTTACCGTGAAAAAGGCGGTTTTAATAACCTTACCATCGGTCTTTGCGGTGACCTTAAATTCGGTAGAACAGTGCATTCCCTCATAAACGCTATGAGTAGATACAGTAATATCAATTTTGTGCTTATCTCTCCCGAAGAATTGAAGCTTCCTAGTTATGTGAAAAAGGAAGTTCTGGTAAAAAATAATGTACCTTATGAGCAAACTACCGATTTAGAGGGCGTTATGCCAAAACTCGATATTCTTTATATGACCCGTGTTCAAAGGGAACGCTTCTTTAACGAGGAGGATTATTTGCGCCTTAAAGATAGTTATATCCTTACCCCCGATAAGCTTAAAAATGCTAAGGAAAGTTTATCGATTCTTCATCCTCTCCCCAGAGTCAATGAAATCAGCGTTGCCATAGACGACGATAAACGCGCTTGCTATTTTAAACAGGTGCTTAACGGCAAGTATATGAGAATGGCGCTTATCCTTAAACTCTTGAAGGAGGCAGGAACTATATGAACATAGATTCAATTTTAAACGGGTTTGTAATTGACCATATTACCGCAGGTAGCGGAATGAAACTTTACGAACTTTTAAATCTTGATACGGTTGATGCCTCTGTTGCCATAATTAAAAATGTTGGCAGTAAAAAAATGGGGAAGAAGGATATTATTAAAATTGATGCAGATATTACCCTCAATTTTGATGCTATCGGTTATGTTGACCCTGATGCTACTGTGAATGTAATTAAAAACGGAAAACTAATTGAAAAATACAGAGTAGGTATGCCCGAAACACTTGTAAATGTTTTGGAGTGTAAAAATCCCCGTTGTATTACTTGTTGCGAACAGGAGCTCGACCACATATTTAAACTCACGGACAAGGATACAAAAACCTATCGTTGTCTTTACTGTGAGACCAAGGCGAATTAGTCAATTTCCTTAAAAATTCGTTTTTAAAATGATATATATCAATCATTATTCCAAAAATTATCGAAATAGGTCAAATTACCTTGACTGAAAGCAAATTTAGTGGTAAAATCAAAAGGTAATAAATTTATAATTTATTAGCTATAAAATTCATGATGCCCTTTACGACTGACGGATTAAAGTGGAGCACCACACGGAGCAAAGGGTAGGATAGTTTGTACTATCGTTTAGTCGGCCGTCTGGGCACATTTAACCCTATAGTTAAGTGTGCCTATTTTTGTTTTTTAGGAGGATTTTTAATGAAAAAAGTCGGTATAATTATGGGTAGCGACAGTGATTTACCCATCATCAAAAAAGCAACAGATATGTTAAACGCTTTAGAGATTCCCTTTGAAGTTCATATCTATTCTGCTCACCGCACTCCCATTGAGGCAAGAGATTTTGCCGTGGGCGCCAGAGATAACGGTTTCGGAGTTTTGATAGCCGCCGCAGGTATGGCAGCGCATTTAGCTGGCGCTATTGCCGCTAATACAACTCTTCCCGTAATCGGTATTCCTTGCAAATCCTCTAATTTTGACGGACTTGACGCTCTTCTTTCCACCGTTCAGATGCCTACGGGAATTCCCGTAGCTTGCGTTGCCGTTGATGGCGGAGCAAATGCGGCGCTTTTAGCAGCTCAGATAATTGCCGTAGAAGATAAGGCGCTTGCAGATAAACTTAATAAAAAGCGTATTGATGATGCCAAAAAGGTACTCGAGAAAGACGCTACTGTGATGGAAAAACTTTAATTTCAAAATATAAAGGAGTAAGAAAAATGGAAAAGAAACTTATTTACAAAGGTAAAACAAAAGATGTGTTTGCACTTGGAAACGGCAATTGCCTTCTTAAGTTCAAAGATGACTGCACAGGTAAAGACGGCGTCTTTGATCCGGGCGAAAATTCTGTAGGTCTTACCATTGACGGAGTAGGCGACGTAAACCTTCGTATGTCAATTTACTTCTTTGAAAAGGTTAATGCAGCAGGCATTAAAACTCACTATGTAAACGCTAACCTCGAAGATACCACTATGGAAGTACTTCCTGCCAAGGTTTTCGGTCACGGTCTTGAGGTAATCTGCCGCTATAAAGCAGTAGGTAGTTTTATTCGCCGTTACGGTGATTATATCGAAGAAGGCGCAGATCTTCCCGCTTATGTTGAAATGACCTTTAAAAATGATGAAAAGGGTGATCCCCTTGTAATTAAGGATGCTCTTGTTGCACTCGGTGTTATGACCGATAAGCAGTATGAAGACATTAAGGTTATGACCCAGCAGATAACCAAAATCGTTGCCGACGATCTTAAAGAAAAAGGCCTTCAACTTTATGATATCAAGTTTGAGTTTGGCTATGATGCAGAGGGTAATGTAATGCTCATTGATGAAATTGCATCGGGTAATATGCGCGTTTATAAGGATGGAGAGTATATTGACCCCATGACTCTCTCAAAGCTTTTCTTTGCATAAATAAAGTTTCTCATTTAAGTTTTTAAAAGGTAGGTCATTATGGGCGGATTTTTCGGCATAACTTCTAAAACCGACTGTATGATGGATGTCTTTTTCGGGGTGGACTATCACTCACACTTAGGCACCCGAAGAGGCGGTCTTGCTGCATATGATAAGGAAATCGGTTTGCAGCGCAAAATTCACAATATAGAAAACTCACCCTTTAGAACAAAGTTTGAAAAAATCTTTGATGAAATGAAGGGAACTTCTGCAATAGGTTGTATAAGTGATACTGACCCTCAACCTATGCTTATTCGTTCAAAGTTTGGTACCTATGCAATTTGTACCGTAGGCGTAATAAATAACGCTGAGGAGCTTATTGATAAGTGCTTGGCTCAAAAGGGTGGATATTTTGATGCGATGACGGGAGGTAGGGTAAATACCACCGAATTGGTTGCAGCTTTGGTTAACCAGAGAGATACCTTCGCAGATGGCATAAGATATGCGCAAGAGCAGATAGAGGGAACCGCTTCTATACTTATCCTTACGAGCAAAGGCGCAATTATCGCCGCCCGTGATTTGCTTGGTAGAATCCCTGTTCTTATAGGCAAAGATGAAAACGGATATGCCGTAACCTTTGAATCCTTTGCTTATCAAAAACTTGGTTATACCGATGAAAAAGAACTGGGTCCCGGTGAAATAGTTAAGATTACTCCCGATGGTATAACCCAGTTGGTAGCACCCGGCAAAAAGAAGAGAATATGTTCATTCTTGTGGAGTTATTACGGATATCCCACCTCTACCTACGAGGGTGTTAACGTTGAAGCAATGCGTTGCCGAAACGGTGAAATAATGGCTCAATACGATATGAGTAGGGGAATTGCCGAGGACGTTGATTACGTAGGCGGCGTTCCCGATTCGGGTATTCCTCACGCTATTGGATATTCCAATGAGAGCGGCAAAAAATATGCCCGTGCCTTTATTAAATATACTCCTACTTGGGCCCGTAGTTTTACTACCACTAAACAAGCCGACCGCAATAAAGTAGCAAGGATGAAACAAATTCCTGTTCACGATTTTATTGTGGATAAAAATTTACTCTTTGTTGATGACTCTATTGTAAGAGGAACACAACTTAAAGAAACGGTAGATTTCTTATATGAAAACGGCGCTAAGGCGGTACATATGCGCTCGGCTTGTCCTCCCATTATGTACGGTTGTAAGTACCTTAATTTCTCTCGCTCAACCAGTGATATGGAGCTTATTGCCCGTAGAGTAATTATGGAGCTTGAGGGCGAGGAAGGTTTCAAATATATTGACGAATATAGCAACGGCGAAACCGAAAGAGGCAGAAATCTTAGAAACGCTATATGCGAAAAGTTTAATTTTGCTTCTTTGGAATTTCAGTCCCTTGAGGGAATTATTAAGGCAATAGGCATAGATGAATGTGATTTGTGTACTTATTGTTGGAACGGAAAGGAATAAAAGTTTGCATAAAATCGCCCGCAGCACCACTTTTCCTTCGGGGCGGTACCTCGTACAGCACCGCTCACTTCAAAGCGGCACTGCAAACAATTTTATTCCAAACTTTACTTTATATAATTTGAGAGGATATATACTTATGCATAGTAATTCTAAATCTGATAGTTACGCGGCAGCAGGCGTTGATATTACGGCAGGTTATAAATCTGTTGAACTAATGAAAAAGCATATTGCTAGAACTAAAAATGAAGGTTGTCTTGATGATGTAGGTGGCTTCGGCGGTTGTTTCGGTCTTGACCTTACAGATATTGCAGAGCCCGTTTTGGTTTCGGGTACCGACGGTGTTGGAACAAAAATCAAGCTTGCAATGCTTATGGATAAACACGATACCATTGGTATTGACTGTGTTGCAATGTGCGCAAATGATATTATTTGTTGCGGCGCAAAACCCTTGTTTTTCCTTGATTATATTGCTTGCGGCAAAAACTTTCCTGAAAAGATAGCCGATATCGTAGGCGGTGTAGCAGAAGGATGCGTTCAGGCAGGATGCGCCCTTATAGGCGGCGAAACTGCCGAGCACCCGGGCCTTATGCCCCCTGATGATTACGATTTGGCAGGTTACTGCACAGGCGTTGTTGATAAATCCAAAATCCTTGATAAAAATACAGTTAACGAAGGCGATACCGTTATCGCCCTCGCTTCTACGGGTGTTCACTCCAACGGTTTTTCACTCGTCAGAAAAGTATTTGATATTGAAAATGCCGATTTAAGTGCACCCGTCCAAGAACTCGGCGGAAAGTCACTCGGCGAAACCTTGCTTACTCCTACCAAGATGTATGTGAAATCAATGTTAGCCCTCTTTAAAGAGGTTAATGTTAAGGCGGTTTCTCATATAACCGGTGGCGGCTTCTATGAGAATATCCCGAGAGCGCTTCCCGAAGGAAAGAGCGTTAAGGTAGATAAATCTGCCCTTAAGATTTTACCGATTTTCGATTATATCGCTAAGGTTGGTAATATTCCTGAGCGCGATATGTTTAATACCTTTAATATGGGCGTTGGTATGAGCGTTGTAGTAGCAAAAGAGGACGCAGAAAAAGCCCTCAAAATTCTTAACACTAATGGCGAAGATGCTTATATTATCGGCGAGATAGTTACTTCCGATGAAGGTGTTATCCTATGAGCAATAAAAAAATAGCGGTTTTAGTTTCGGGTGGCGGAACAAATCTTCAAGCCCTTATTGATTCGCAAAAAAGGGGAGAATTGGGAAACGGTGAAATAACCTGCGTTATTTCTTCAAATCCTAACGCTTATGCCCTCCAAAGAGCAGAACAAAACGGAATTAAAACTCATATTTTAGTAAGAAAAGATTATGCGGATATTTCTTCGTATAGCAAAGCGATGCGTGATTTATTACTTGCGGAAAATGTAGATTTAGTTGTCTATGCAGGTTTTATGACTATTCTTGATGAAAATGTCTGCGATACTTTCGAAAATAGAATGATAAATGTTCATCCCGCTTTGATTCCCAGCTTTTGCGGTAAAGGATTTTATGGACTTTATGTTCATGAGGCAGCTCTTGAAAAGGGTGTTAAGGTATCGGGCGCTACGGTGCATTTTGTTACTGCGGAATGTGACGCGGGCCCTATAATCCTTCAAAAAGCGGTTGAGGTTAAAGAAGGGGATACCCCTGAGACCTTGCAGAAAAGAATTATGGAAGAGGCGGAGTGGAAGATTCTTCCCCTTGCCGTAAAACTTTTCTGTGAAGATAGAATAACGGTTATAGATGGAAAAACCATCATTTCAGAATAACTTGAAAGGAATAACGGCAATGGAGATTAAAACGGTATCAAATGAATTAAATTCCCTTAAATATCATGGCAGAGGTATTATGATAGGCAAGAGTGCCGACGGCAAAAATGCCGTTATTGCTTATTTTATTATGGGTAGAAGTGAAAATAGCCGTAACAGAGTATTCATTGAAGACGGCGAAGGAATTCGCACTCAGGCATTTGATGAATCGAAAATGACTGACCCTCATCTTATTATCTACGCACCCGTTAGAGTGCTTGGTAATAAAACCATCGTTACAAACGGCGACCAGACTGATACTATCTATGAACTTATGGATAGACAGATGACCTTTGAGCAATCTCTCCGCACCCGTGAATTTGAGGATGATGCTCCAAACTTCACCCCTCGTATTTCGGGAATTGTGCGCCTTGAAGATAGTGATATGAATTACGCTATGTCTATTCTTAAATCTGCTGAGGGCGACGGAAGCTCTTGCCAGAGATATACCTTTGCATATTCTAATCCCTTAAAGGGCAGAGCCAAGTTTATCCATACATATCAGTGCGACGGCAATCCATTACCAAGCTTTGAAGGGGAGCCCAAAACATTGGAGCTTCCCGATATGGATATTGATAGTTTCACAAATCACCTCTGGAAAAATCTTAACGAGGACAATAAAGTTTCACTTTTCGTAAGATATATTGATTTACAAAGCGGAAAATACGATTCAAGAATTGTGAATAAAAATAAGTAATAATGGGTGAATAAAATGAAAGAATTTGAACTTAAATACGGTTGCAACCCTAATCAGAAACCTTCTAAAATTTTTATGAAGGATGGAAGCGAACTTCCCATAGAAATCCTTTGCGGAAGACCCGGTTTTATAAATTTTCTTGATGCCTTCAATAGTTGGCAGTTGGTTAAAGAATTAAAAGAGGCATTGGGACTTCCCGCCGTTACCTCTTTTAAGCATGTTAGCCCTACATCTGCAGCTGTTGGCATCCCTCTTTCTGACAAGCTTAAAAAGGCCTGCTTTGTTGATGATATCGAAGACCTTGATGAGTCACCCCTCGCTTGCGCATATGCCCGTGCCAGAGGTACCGATAGAATGTGCTCCTTCGGTGACTGGGTTGCTCTTTCTGATGTGTGTGATGTTAAAACCGCTATGCTAATCAAACGTGAGGTTTCCGATGGCGTTATTGCTCCGGGTTATGAGCCCGAAGCCCTTGAGATACTTAAATCCAAGCGTAACGGCAATTATAATATCGTTAAAATTGACCCCGATTATGTACCCGCTCCCATTGAAAACAAGGATGTTTTCGGTATCACTTTTGAGCAGGGCAGAAATAATTTTGAAATCAATAAAGAGTTACTTTCAAATATCGTTACCGATAATAAGATTATGCCTGAAAGTGCGGTACGCGACCTTATAATTGCTCTTATTACCCTTAAATATACCCAGTCCAATTCTGTATGCTATGCGGTTGACGGACAGGCAATAGGTGTAGGCGCAGGTCAGCAATCAAGAATTCACTGTACCCGTCTTGCTGGAACAAAGGCAGATACTTGGTTCTTGCGTCAGCACGATAAGGTATTAAATCTTCCCTTTAAGGATACTCTCGGCAGACCCGATAGAGATAATGTTATTGACGGTTATATTAACCGCAATGAAGAGGATGTTTGCGCCGAAGGTAATTGGCAGAAATACTTTACCTCTCGTCCCGAGCCCCTTACTGATGAGGAAATCAGAGCATATCTTGATAGCATTGACGGTATCGCCTTGGGCTCCGATGCATTCTTCCCATTTAGCGATAATATTGAAAGAGCAAAACGCAGTGGCGTTAAATATATCGCAGAGCCAGGCGGCTCTATCCGTGACGACGCGGTTATTGAATGTTGCGATAAATACGGTATGGTTATGTCCTTTACGGGAATGCGCTTATTCCACCATTAATCAGGAGAAATATAATGAAGATATTAGTAGTTGGCGGCGGTGGCCGTGAACATGCAATAATTAAAAAAATTAAAGAAAACCCTTCGGTAAAAGAAATTTTTGCACTCCCCGGTAATGCGGGTATGCATAAGGATGCAACTTGTGTAGATATCGATGCAAAGGATATTGAAGCGATTGTAAATTTTGCTACTGAGCAGAGTATTGACTATGCAGTAGTAGCACCTGATGACCCTCTGGTGCTCGGTTGTGTGGATGCTTTAGAGGAGGTAGGCATTTCTTGCTTTGGACCTCGCGCCAATGCCGCCATAATTGAGGGAAGTAAGGTGTTTTCTAAAAATCTTATGAAGAAATACGGTATTCCCACTGCTTCTTATGAGGTTTTTGACAATCTGGAGAATGCTTTAACCTATCTAGATACCGCACCTATTCCTACAGTTATCAAGGCAGACGGTCTTGCTCTCGGTAAGGGCGTTATAATTGCCAATACCAGAGAAGAGGCAAAGGCCGCCGTAGTTGAAATGATGGAGAATAAAAAATTCGGTAAAAGCGGAGATAATGTAGTTATCGAGGAGTTTTTAGAAGGCCCCGAGGTTTCTGTTTTATCCTTTACCGATGGAAAAACCGTTGTTCCTATGATATCTTCAATGGACCATAAAAGAGCAGGGGATAACGATACAGGACTCAATACAGGCGGTATGGGCACTATTGCTCCCAACCCTTATTATACTGATAAAATAGCGGCCGAGTGTATGGAAAAGATATTTGTTCCTACTATAAACGCTATGAACAGCGAAGGAAGAACATTCAAAGGTTGCCTTTATTTTGGTCTTATGCTCACCGCAAAAGGACCTAAGGTTATAGAATATAACTGCCGTTTCGGCGACCCTGAAACTCAAGTTGTGCTGCCGCTTCTTGAAAGCGATTTGCTTACCGTTATGATGGCTACTACAAACGGCACATTAGGCGAAACACCGGTTAAATTCAGTGATAAAAATGCTTGTTGCGTTATTATGGCCTCTAAGGGTTATCCTGAGAGTTATGAAAAAGGATATAAAATGGATATTCCTAAGGAACTTTCCGGTAATGTTTTTGTTGCGGGCGCTAAGTTTGATGGCGCGGAAATCGTAACCAACGGCGGACGTGTTCTCGGAGCAGTTGCTGTTGAAGATACTTTAGATAAAGCAATTAAAACGGCATATAGTTATGTAGATAAAATCCATTTTGGCAATGCCTATTTCCGCAAGGATATAGGTGCAAAAGCCCTAAAGGCGCTAACGGAGGTAAAGTAATGGTTTACAGAGTATTTGTAGAAAAGAAAAAAGAACTCGCTAATGAAGCAAAAGCGTTACTTTCTGACGCCCGTAATCTCCTTAGCATTAAATCTCTTGAAGATGTTAGAGTTATAAACCGCTATGATGCGGAAAACATAACCGAAGAGCTTTTTGATTACGCTATAAAAACAGTGTTTTCAGAGCCACAGCTTGATATTGCTTCGGGAGAGGTTGACTTGAAGGACGCTACTGTTTTTGCAGTGGAATTTTTACCGGGTCAGTTTGACCAAAGAGCCGATTCCGCCGCCCAGTGTATTCAGATTATCTCCCAAGGCGAGCGTCCCATCGTTCGTTCTGCTAAGGTTTACGCCCTTTACGGCAACCTTTCAGAAATGGAAATTGATGAAATTAAAAAATATGTAATTAACCCCGTTGAAGCAAGAGAGGCAACTTTAGAAAAGCCCGAGACCTTGAAGGTTAATTACGAAATTCCCACAACTGTTAAAACACTTGACGGATTTTTAGACCTTGATAGACAAGGTCTTGAGGATTTTGTCCGTGACTACGGTCTTGCTATGGATGCGGATGATATCGCATTCTGTCAGAACTATTTCAAGAGCGAAAACCGTGAGCCCACTATAACTGAAATCCGTATGATAGATACCTATTGGTCTGACCATTGCCGTCATACAACCTTCTTAACGGTTATTGATGATGTTAAGTTTGAGGACGAGCTTTTACAGAGGGCATACGATGATTATATCGCAGTTCGCAAAGAGCTTGGTAGAACAAAACCCATCTGCCTTATGGATTTGGCTACGGTTGCCGTTAAATATTTAAAGAAACACGGCAAACTTGATAAACTTGATGAATCGGAAGAAATCAACGCTTGTACCGTTAAGATTGATGTTGATGTAGACGGTGTAACTGAACCTTGGCTTCTTCTCTTTAAAAACGAAACCCATAACCACCCCACAGAAATTGAACCCTTTGGTGGTGCGGCTACCTGTATAGGCGGTGCTATCCGTGACCCACTTTCAGGCCGTTCTTATGTTTACGGCGCAATGCGTGTTACGGGCGCGGCAGACCCCTTAAAGCCCGTTAATGAAACGATTAAAGGTAAATTGCCTCAAAGAAAGATAGTTACAACTGCCGCTGCAGGATATTCATCCTATGGTAATCAGATAGGTCTTGCTACCGGTATCGTTGATGAAATTTATCACCCAGGTTATGCCGCAAAGCGTATGGAAATCGGCGCAGTTATCGCTGCGGCTCCCGCTAAAAATGTACGCCGTGAGTGTCCCGCTCCAGGTGATATTGTTATCCTTTTAGGCGGTAGCACAGGCCGTGACGGCATTGGTGGCGCAACAGGTTCTTCTAAAGCCCATAATGCTCAGTCTGTTGAAACCTGCGGCGCAGAGGTTCAGAAGGGTAATGCCCCCGAAGAACGTAAACTTCAGCGTCTTTTCCGTAACGAAAAAGCAACCCTTATGATTAAGCGCTGTAATGACTTTGGTGCAGGCGGTGTTTCCGTTGCTATCGGTGAACTTGCAGATGGTCTTGAAATCGACCTTAACGCAGTTCCTAAAAAGTATGAAGGTCTTGACGGTACCGAACTTGCTATTAGTGAATCTCAAGAGAGAATGGCGGTTGTTGTTGAACCCCATAATGTAGAGGCGTTTTTAGCTCTTGCAAAAGAGGAAAATCTTCAGGCGTTCCCCGTTGCAGTGGTTAAAGAAGAACCCCGTCTTGTTATGAACTGGAACGGCAAGAAAATCGTTGATATTAGCCGCGATTTTCTTAGCTCTAACGGCGCAGAAAAGCATATAACCATAACCCCCGAAAAACCCGCTCTCAAACACCGCGAGGTTACAGGCGGTTTTGCGGAAAATTATAATAGAATTGCTTCTGACCTTAATATTTGCTCAAAACGCGGTCTTTCAGAGCGTTTTGACTCTACCATAGGCGCTGGTACTGTTCTTATGCCCTTCGGCGGTAAGCACCAGTTAACACCCATTCAGGCAATGGTACAGAAAATTTCGGTAGAAAAGAAGCATACCGATGACTGCTCCTTAATGTCCTACGGATATAATCCATTTATTACCGAACAAAGTCCCTATCACGGCGCATATTTGGCCGTTGTCGAATCTGTTTGCAAGCTTATTGCAACGGGCGCTAAATTCGAGGATGTATATTTAACCTTCCAAGAGTATTTTGAAAGCCCGGGTAAAGACGGTAAGCGTTGGGGTAAACCCTTGGCCGCCCTTCTTGGCGCCTTTGAGGCACAAAAAGAACTCGGTATCGGCTCTATAGGCGGTAAGGATTCTATGAGTGGTACATTCGAGAATATTGATGTTCCCCCCACACTTGTTTCCTTTGCCGTAACCACCGAAAAGGTTAAGGATATTGTATCTCCCGAATTCAAAAAAGCAGGGAATAAGGTTTATGTTCTTTGTCCTAAGTATGATGAGGAAACAAATCTTCCCAATACAAAATCCTTACTAGATACCTTTAATAAGATTACAAATCTTATGCGTGAAGGCAAGATAGTTTCTTGCTATACACCAGGTCTTGGCGGCATAGGTGAAGCCGTAATGAAGATGTGCTTTGGTAACGGTCTTGGATTCAAATATGAAAATATATGTAATCAGGGTATTTTCGACTACTGCTATGCAGGATTTGTTTTCGAAGCAACCGAGGAAATCGAAGATGCTTTGTATATTGGTACTGTTACCGATAAGGGCGAAATCACTTTAGGCGAGGAAAAGGTTGTTCTTTCCGAACTTCTCAAGGTTTATGAAGATAAGCTCGAAAGCGTATATAGTTGCAATATTCCTGACCATAAAACTCCTATGGAGAATTTCTCTTTTGATGCAAAGGAATATGCCGCACCTGCAATTAAGACCGCTAAACCTAAGGTGCTTATTCCTGCATTCCCCGGTACCAACTGCGAATATGATAGCGCAAAGGCCGTAAGAGATGCAGGCGCAGAACCTCAAATTATGGTTATTAATAACCTTTCTGCCTCGGGAATTCAAAATAGCATCGAAACATTTGCGAATGAACTTAAAACTTCTCAGATGATATTTATTCCCGGCGGATTTTCCGGCGGTGATGAGCCCGACGGAAGCGGTAAGTTTATAACTGCTTTCTTCCGCAACGCCGCTATTAAAGAAGGAGTTACAGAACTTCTCGAAAAGAGAGACGGTCTAATGTGCGGTATTTGTAACGGTTTCCAAGCACTTATTAAGCTTGGTCTCGTTCCTTACGGCAAAATCATTGATACCGATGAAAACTGCCCCACATTAACCTTTAATACTATTGCTCGTCACCAATCAAGGATTGTTAGAACAAGAATTGCTTCCAATAAATCACCTTGGTTATCTCTTACAAACGTTGGGGATATCTATAATGTGCCGATTTCTCACGGTGAAGGTAGATTTTTGGCTTCCGAAGAACTAATTCGTGAACTTGCTAAAAATGGTCAGATTGCTACCCAGTATGTTGACCTTGAAGGCAATGCTACCAGTGATGTTCACTTTAATCCTAATGATTCAATGTATGCTATTGAAGGTATCACTTCACCTGATGGTAGAGTTTTCGGTAAGATGGGTCACAGTGAGCGTATAGGCGAAGGACTTTATAAAAATGTTTACGGCGAGTACGATATTCGTATGTTTGAAGCCGCAGTTAAATATTTTAAATAATAGGGAGTGCTAAAAATGGCTTATTTATCCGATATTGAAATAGCCCAAAGCTGCCAGATGAAAAATATTAAGGAAATTGCGAATGTTGCCCATGTTGACGAAAAATATATCGAACAATACGGTAACTATAAAGCAAAAATAGACCCCGCATTACTAAATGAAACTGATAGGGAAGACGGTAAGTTAATCCTCGTTACCGCCATCACCCCCACCCCTGCAGGTGAGGGCAAAACCACCACAACAATTGGTCTTGCAGATGGTTTAAAGAGAATCGGTAAGGATGTAACCGTTGCTCTTCGTGAGCCCTCACTCGGACCTGTTTTTGGCGTTAAGGGCGGTGCTGCAGGCGGCGGATATGCGCAGGTTGTTCCTATGGAGGATATTAACCTTCATTTCACGGGTGACTTCCATGCCATAGGCGCCGCAAATAACCTTCTTGCCGCTATGCTTGATAACCATATTCAGCAGGGAAATGCTCTCGGTATTGATGTTAGAAAAATCACTTGGAAGCGTTGTGTTGATATGAACGACCGTCAGCTTCGTTTTGTTGTTGACGGAATGGGCGGTAAGGCAAACGGTGTTCCCCGTGAGGACGGATTTGATATAACCGTTGCAAGTGAAATTATGGCTGTTCTTTGCCTTTCTAATTCCATAAGTGACCTTAAAGAGCGTCTTTCAAGAATTATCGTAGGTTATACCTATGATGATAAGCCCGTAACCTGCGGCGAACTTAAAGCCGCAGGGGCTATGACCGCTCTTTTAAAGGATGCGATTAAGCCCAATTTGGTGCAGACATTGGAGGGCACACCCGCCTTTGTTCACGGCGGACCTTTTGCCAATATCGCGCACGGCTGCAACTCGGTTATGGCTACTAAAATGGCGCTTAAAATGGGTGACTACACCATAACAGAAGCAGGTTTCGGCGCGGATTTAGGCGCAGAAAAATTCCTTGATATTAAGTGCCGTATGGCCGGACTTACACCCGATGCAGTTGTAGTAGTAGCAACTGTACGCGCCCTTAAAATGCACGGCGGTCTTGCTAAAACCGAGCTTGGCAACGAAGATTTAGTTGCTCTCGAAAAGGGAATACCCAACCTTCTTCGTCACGTTTCAAATATGAAAAATGTTTATAAACTTCCTTGCGTTGTAGCAGTAAACCGTTTCCCGACGGATACAGATAAAGAAATTGAGTTTATCATTGATAAGTGCCGCGAACTCGGCGTAAATACCGTTCTTTCAACCGTTTGGGCGGATGGCGGTAAGGGAGGCGAGGATCTAGCCCGCGAGGTAGTTCGTCTCTGTGAAGAAGAAAAGGGCGACTTTACCTTCTCCTATGAGCTTGATGGTTCTATCGAGGATAAAATCGAAGCCGTTGTTAAAAAGGTTTACGGCGGTGATGGCATAACCGTTATGCCTAACGCTAAAAAGCAGATTGCACAGCTCGAGGCACTCGGATTCTCCAATTGTCCGATTTGTATGGCAAAAACTCAGTACAGTTTTTCTGATGACCCAACCAAACTCGGCGCCCCTGAAAACTTTACCGTTACTATTAAAAACGTTAAGATTTCCGCAGGCGCGGGCTTTATTGTTGTGCTTACAGGCGATATATTAACTATGCCAGGTTTACCTAAATCTCCCGCGGCAGAGCGTATTGATGTTGACCAAAATGGAAAAATAACTGGACTATTTTGACATATTGAGTTAAATTATAGGGTTTTTTTGACAAGTTTCAAAAAAGCCCTATAATTTTTTGCCGATTTATTGTATAATTAATTTGATTTAAGTACAGGCGGTGTTTGTATGAAAAAGATGCATTTATTATGTAATGCCCATCTTGATCCGGCGTGGCTGTGGAGATGGAATGAAGGTGTGGCTGAGGCAATATCCACATTCCGTGTTGCCGCAGATTTTTGTGAGGAGTATGATAGCTTTATTTTCAATCATAATGAAGCATTATTGTACGAGTGGGTTGAAGAACACGAACCCCAACTGTTCGAAAGAATTAAAAAGTTGGTTGCCGCAGGTAAATGGCATATTATTGGTGGTTGGTATCTTCAACCCGATTGTGTTATAACCTCTGGTGAGAGTCTTATTGAACAAATAAATTTAGGTCGTGAGTATTTCAAAGAAAAGTTTGGCGTAGTACCCGAAACCGCTATGAATATTGACTCTTTCGGTCATACTCAAGGCCTAGTTCAGATTCTAAATAAAAAAGGATTTAAAAATTACATAGTTATGCGTCCTGGCGGACGTTTTCGAGTTAAAGAGGATGGCTTCTGGTGGCAAGGTTATGACGGCAGTAAAATTCTCACTCATAGTATTTACGATGGTTATAGCAGCGGTAAAGGTGAAGCCGTTTTAAAGGTTAAAAGAAATATTACTAATCATAAAGATACCAAGGAAGTATTTTTGCTTTATTGGGGTGTTGGTAACCACGGCGGCGGTCCTTCAAGAAAAGATATTGAGGATATCAACGAGTTCGCCGCAAGGTATGAGGATGTTGAGATTATTCATTCAACAGCCCCTGCATATTTTGCCGATGTAAACACAGATAATATCCCAACATACAATGAACCACTTATTTCTTGGGCGGTTGGTTGCTATACTTCGATGATAAGGATTAAGCAAGCAAACCGTCGACTTGAGAATAAAATTGCCTTAACCGAAAAGGCGATGAGCTATGCTAAAGCTACAAAGAATGCGGAATTTGACTATGCGGAACTTAAAAAAGCAAAGAAGGCATTAGCTTTCTGTCAGTTCCACGATATTTTGCCTGGCTCTGGCATTAAAGCTGTTGAGGAAGATGCACTAAAAGACTTAGGTTACGGTGAAAAAATCGCCGACCAACTCTTTACAAAGGCATTCTTTAAACTTTGTGAAGGTCAGGTTAAAGCCAAGGACGGTGAAATTCCTATTATGGTATTTAATCCTCATCCATACGAGGTTGAGGGAGAATTTGAGGTTGGTTTTATTCTCCAAAATCAGAACTGGAATGATAATGAAATCACCCTCGCCGAAGTTTACAATGAAAACGGGGAAAAGATACCAAGCCAAAATGAAAAAGCAGAATGTACCTTTAATCTTGATTGGCCTAAAAAGGTTACCTTCCGCGCAAAATTAGCACCTTCTTCTATGTCCCGTTTTGATTGTAGATTAAAGGTGTATAAAATTAATGAATTACCCGTAAATGATTATGCTAAAGGTGATGTATTTGCCGTAGAGAATAATCGTATGAAGGTACATATCAGCCGTAAAACAGGTCTCATTGAACTTTATGAGGTTGATGGAAAAGCCCTTATTAAGAATAGCGGTATTTTAGAGGTTTATAAGGATAATGAAGACCCTTGGGGTATGACCGTTCAAAAATTCACGGATTATGAAGATACTTTCCACCTTTTAAGTAAAAAAGAGGCAAACGAAATAGTAGGATATCCCGATGAAGATACTGAAAATGTAAGAATCATTGAAGATGGCGATGTAAGAACAGTGATTCAGGCCTTCTTTGGATATAAGAAAAATTTTGCTATTGTAGAGTATACTATTCCTAAGAATGACGCTTATTTTGATGTAAATATCATTATGAATTCCAATGAGCCAAACAAGATGCTCAAATATCGCATTGATTCTGCGATTGTAGGCAAACCTTACGGTCAGACTGCATTCGGTAGTGAGCCACTTTATGATAACGAGGACGAGGCTGTATATCATAAGTGGTGTGGAATTAGGTCAGATGATAATCAACTTTATGTTGTGAATGACTGCGTTTACGGCGGAAGCTTTAATGAAAACACCATTAAACTTTCACTCCTCAGAACGCCTATTTATTCTGCTCATCCCATTAAGGATAGACCGATTGCACCTCATGACAGATATTTAAAGCATATTGATATGGGAGAAAGAACATTTTCATTCAGAATTACTAATGAAAAGGATATTGATAAAGCTGCTCAGATTTTCAATGAAAAGCCACAGGTTATGTCCTTCTTCCCATCTGGTGAAGGAGAGAAAACAGGTAGCTTTGTCACCCTTGATAATAATAGAATTATCCTTTCTTCAGTAAGAAGTAAGGGTGAAGGTTACGAATTAACCTTATATAATACCGCCCAAACTGAAGAAAAAACCGTTGTTGAATTACCTTATTTAAATAAGAAAATTGAACTCGCTTTCGGAAAAATGGAACTTAAATTTATTGAGGTATAATAAAAACTCCCGCAGTAAGCTGCGGGAGTTTTGTTTTTGCAATTTATAAAAGATAACATGGCAAATCTCTTCTGTTTTCTTCTTGTTTGGTGGTCACCGTTCTCGTTCTTACACTTAAGAATTCTTTGGCGGAAACGCCCGTTATTCTTTTAAAAGCAGCAGAGAAGTATGCTTGATTAGCAAAACCGGTAAGTGCGGCAGTTTCGGTTACCGAGTGACCATCCTTTAAAAGAGATTTTGCATTATTGATTTTTAAAAGATTAAAATAATCGTGAACACCAAATTGAGAGTATTTAGCAAATAATCTTTTAATATTAGATAAGCAAATAACAAGTTTATTTGCTAAATCATCAACGGAAATTGTTGTATGAATATTCTTTTTAAGAATCTTAATCGCTTCGCTAAATATATAAGTGCTACCATTATTTATTGGTGAAATAGAACTATCTGCCGATGCGATATTTAGCAAAAGAAGTTCTATTGTTTTTTGAGCGCAAATATTTTGCAAATCAACGCTTAAATCATATTCTAAAAGATTATTATATAAAAGAATATCCATTATCCCTTTGCATCGTTTTCACCGATACCTGCGGTAAATACAACTGCATCAATACCATTCATCTCAGAGATATAACTACCGATATACTTTTTAATGTTAATGCTATTGGCAAGCATTTCAACTGCAAGACCTGAGCCGATTTTCTCAGTGCCGATAAGCTGAACATTAGCGGCCTTTACCATAGCATCGGCAGCTTCGATAGCAGCTACCAAACCTCTTGTTTCTACCATACCTAAAGCTTCAAGTGACATTTTTATATCCTCCTTAATAAGATAAACAAAATTATTTAAAAGAGGGGAGAGTCCCCGCTTTTTTAAAAATTAAAATCGAATATTATTTTCAAATATTCTTCTGCCGTATTCCGCATGGAATGTATCCTGTTCCTCACTGCCGCCGCTAACACCTAATCCACCAATGATTTTACCGGAAGAACTGTAAAGTGGTTCACCACCACCGAAAATAACTATCTTGCCGTTATTGGTGAATTGGATTCCGTAAATGGAACCGTCGGGCTGAGCCAATGGCTTAAGAGTTGAGGTGGACATTTTGAGGGAAACCACAGTAAATGCCTTCTGCACGGCTACATCATAACTTGCGATATAAGCATCATCCATACATTCAACTAAAATAGGATTTGCGGTACTGTTAGAAACAGCAACAACCGCATTAATTCCCATTTCTTTGGCTTTTCTCTGTGCTTTTCCATTGTTTTAATAAGAGAAATCACTAAAAAAGCAAAGATTTTTGTTTTTTATAGAAAAAGACCGACTTTAGTAGAAAAGTCGGTCCAAGTATTTTATCTCTTATCAATAGAAATATATTCGTTAGGTTCTTTGACATTTACATAGGCAGGTCGAATGATTTTGCCAGCGCACTGAATTTCCTCGATTCTATGGGCGCTCCAACCTGCTATACGGGATATGGCGAAGATGGGCGTATAGAGTTCATAGGGAAGACGGAGCATCCTGTAAACAAGTCCCGAATAGAAATCTACATTAGCGCTTACGCCTTTATATATCTTTCGCTTTTCAGCGATAATTTGTGGAGCAATCCGTGCCACAGTTTCATATAAGTTATATTCATCCTCATATCCGTTTTCAACGGAGAGGTCGCGGGCACATTTCATAAGTATATCTGCTCTTGGGTCGGACTTTGAGTAAACGGCATGTCCCATTCCGTAAATAAGACCCGCATTATCAAATGCCTTTTTGTCCAAAAGACGTTCAAGGTAATCTTTTATAGCGTTTTCATCTTTAATATCAATGTTTGCAATCATATCATCAAACATTCTTACCACCTTAATATTAGCTCCGCCGTGACGGGGCCCTTTAAGCGAGCCAAGGGCAGCAGCAACCGAAGAATAGGTATCGGTACCAGATGAGGTAACTACATGGGTGGTAAATGTAGAGTTATTACCACCTCCGTGCTCCGCGTGAAGCACTAATGCAAGGTCAAGCATACGGGCTTCTAAAGAAGAATATTTACTGTCCTCACGAAGTAGATGCAGAATATTTTCTGCAGTGGAGAGCTCGGGGTCGGGCATATGAATAAATAAACTTTTTCCGTTGTGATAGTGCTGATAGGATTGATAGCCGTAAACCGAAAGCATAGGAAATACGGAAATCAAGAACAGACTTTGCCTCAAAACATTGGGGATGGAAATATCATCCGCATTATCATCGTAAGCATAAAGAGCCAGAACACTGCGGGAAAGAATATTCATTAAATCCTTACCTGGCGCCTTCAAAATCATATCTCTCACGAAGGAGGTGGGCAAGCGTCTGAAATCGGCAAGTGTAGCTTTAAATTCTTTCAACTGCTTTTCGGTAGGAAGCTCGGAGAAAAGCAAAAGATAAATTGTTTCCTCAAAGCCAAAGCGTTTTTCGCTCATAAATCCGTTAACCAAATCTTTTATGTTGTAACCTCGGTAACAGAGCACACCGTCGCAGGGTTCATCAGTGCCATCAGGGAGAATTTTCTTTGATGTGATAGAGGATATTTCGGTAAGGCCCGTAACAACTCCCTTACCGTCCAAATCGCGAAGACCTCTTTTAACCGAGTGTTCGTTATACATTTCGGGTTTTATGTGATTGTTACGGCAGGATAGGTCTGCTAATTTTTGAACATACTCTGTAATTGTGCTATAGGAATTATTCATCATTAACCTCATTTAAACGATTTTGTGATAGACTATATCAAGATTATTGAATATTTTACCATATAACTGCCGATTAGTCAAATTACAGAATTGTATCATTTTGTAAACTTTTTTTAAACGCTATTGTGTTGACACAAGGAAAATAAAGGTGTAAAATGATAGTATAAATTTATGGGGGCAACTGTGTTGATTAAAATTTCACCTTCTATACTTATATCTGATTTTCTAAATCTTGATGAGAATATTAAAAAGCTTGAAGCTGCAGGGGTGGATATGCTTCATCTTGATGTTATGGATGGTATCTTCGTTCCTAACATATCCTTTGGCGTTCCCGTTATAGATTCCATAAAGAAGCACACAAATCTTCCTCTTGATATTCATCTTATGATTGACCGTCCTCACAGATATATTGAGGATTTTGCAAAGTATGCAGATATATTAGGTTTTCATTATGAAGCAGGTTCTGATAATGCAGCGCTACTCAAAAAAATTCGCGAACTCGGTTGCAAATCCTGCATAACCATTAAACCCTGCACCGAGGCGGAGAGTATTTTCGATTTGCTGCCGCTTTGCGATATGGTTTTGGTTATGTCGGTCGAGCCGGGATTTGGCGGACAGAAATTTATGCATTCTGCACTGGATAAATTAACCGCCCTCAAAAACGAGTGTGAGAAAAGAGGCCTCAATATTGATTTGGAGGTTGACGGCGGCATAAACGGAGAAACAGCGCCTCTTGCTGTAAAGGCAGGAGCCAATGTGCTTGTTGCCGGTAATTATATATTCTCTGCAGAAAATATGGCAGAGCGAGTAAGGGAAATCAAGGCGCTTTAATCGTATTAAAAGCGTTATTTATCTTTTTGATAACATCGTCACTGCAAATCAATTCACCGTATTCTTCGGTTAATGAGAATTCTGTACTGCCGCATTTTGCGACGGTGCAGAATTCTTTTATTATATAAATTGAGGGACGTTTTTTTGAGCTTATAAGTAATCTGTAACCGTCTTTCCATTTGTAAAGTGAACTTTTTGATATTATTTTTAAATAATTACAACAATCGGAAAGGTCATCAAAATTTTTAAATGTGAGAACAAAATTATTAGCTTTTATAAGCTTTACTTTGGGAGAGATATCTTTAGAAAACATTACAATACCCCCGATGAATAGACGCTAATGTTTTGGGAAACATAGGTTGTGTAGGTGAAAAATATGCAGACAAAATACAGAATATTTTTAAAAAGCGCCGCTTTAACTGCGGCGGCAGTGGCGTTAATTTTGCTCGGTTATTTCGGCGCCGAAATATTTATGTAATGATTTTATAAAATTGCCTCCCTGCAGGGAGGCAATTTTTTGTAATTATCAGTTGCCGCAGCAATTTCCGTCTTCATTAATTGAACGGGGCGGGAAGAAATCTTCTGTAGGGAATTTTAAGTTTCTGAAAACATCGCAGGGCTCTGCAGGGTTATCGCCGCAGCAGTGTTTTTCGGGCATACAAAAATCATAAGCGGGGATTAGCATCTGAACATTTCGGACAAGTTGAACAATGGTGAAAAGTCCAAGGGAAGCATAAACGGTGGCGTTATCGTTATCCATAACCAAGGGAGAACCTAAATACTCGCATATTCCCTTTGGTATATAGCAGGATTTTTCGTATCTGTTCGCGCATTTGCCAAGATGAGCGCCGAGAGCTACCGGTTCTACTGTTTGAACAACGCATTTAGGCATATTTGTTGAGCCAACGGTTTCAGTATCGCATGAGCCGTTGTCGAGAATGCTGGTAAATGTTTTTACGTTGCCTTCAGAGCCGAAAAGAATTGCCTTTTTGTTATAAAATGAAATTCCGCTTACATCGTAAGGACAGGTGTTAGGGGCGGTAAACACTTCGAAATTCAAGAGGAAAAAGAAGGTCATATCGCAAGAATAATAACCTCTTTTAAAATTTACCGGTTCAACATCAATATAAACATTAAGTACCTCTGCTTTTTTCAGTCGTACGCTGATTGCCTGATTGATATATGTCTGCGCTTCTTCTGTGAAGTAGCAGCGCATATCTTCAAGGCAGTCACGGTCACAGCAAGAATCATAAACTCTGCCTACATCTACGCATACTGCTTCTCTGAATTCGCCGCAATCGGCGGTAATGTTATCTGCCATATAATTGCCTCCTGTTATATTATTGAAGCATACACTTCAATACATAGTATGAAACTTTCAAAAAAAGGTTAAAAAAATAATCTCTGCACAAAAAATGCAGAGATTATTTAAAATTAAATCTTATTAGTGGTTTTTTTTAGAACAATAGACAAGGGATAGATAAGCGTACCCACAAGAAGATTACTGATTCCGTGGGTAATATCAAAGGGGATACCTGCTATTATCCAGGCAATCATTCCTTTAAAATCAAGACCAAATATAAGCGCTTGTGAGGGAGCATAGAGAGTTCCAAATAAAAATCCGTGAAGTCCGCATACGCCAATATACAATGGAATGGCAAATTTCTTTGGAAAATTTTCAGGAATTAACATTGAGAATGCCCAAAGGACAGTCCAAATGTATAGGTACGGATACCACCATAAACCAAAGCCGCCAAAGAGTCCGTCTAAAAACACATAAATGTAAATAGGGTAGAGGGCTTTGCTGCGAAAAACGGTGGTATAAGTAACGATAAGCGTCCCTAAAAGATGAATATTAGGAAGAAATTCCATAACCTTTTTGGAAACAAACATTAAAACACCCAAAAGCGCAAAAAGCGCAATTTCTTTAAGCTTGAGCTTCATTATTTTGCAACCTTGAAGTTGTATGTATCCTCGGGGTTAATTTTAGTCGTGTCAACGCCCGAACTTGCATATTGTCCGTTTATCTCAAAGGACCAATAGGTACCGTCAACATCGTAATCGGCGGTTATACCGTTAACCTTTTTAACATAAAGTCCAAACTCACTTTCTTCGCCTTCAATAAGTTTTGCATCAAGCAATGCTTCACCAACAAATTCCTTATCGGTGGAAACCAAAAATTTGGTTTCATTGCCTTCGCCGTCAATTACGGTGAAATTAAATTCCGTACTGCCTTCGCCGATTTTGGTCACGCTATCATTCGAAGTTTTAGGCGCGCTGCTAAGGTTATCCTTTGGGGTTTCGTTACAAGCTGTAATACAAAGTGCTATAGCCGTAATAAGCACGCATATCAGAGCTTTAAACGAAAAACTGCTAATAAAGTTTTTCTTTGTCATTTTAAACATCTCCTAATTTAATTCACTCAAACCGGCACTCGCAATTTTATTGAGCGTTTTTTAGTTCAGGTGTTTCGGCTTAACACGGAATATTGGACCTTCTCAGGAAAACTCCCAATGGTGTTTCATTCTTTACGGCAAAGAATATACCATATTCCTATATGTGTATCACGGCGACGGGCTCGTGCAGGAATCACACCTGCTTCCCTGAAACATGCTAATTGTAGCACATTATAAAACGGTTTTCAATGCAAATATGCATCATAAATTATCAAAATATTAAACAAAACAGCCATCCGTGAGGATGGCCGTTAGAATTATAATACCTTACTTAAAAAGTCGCGAAGACGGGTGCTTTTAGGATTATTAAATATTTCTTCAGGTGTTCCTTCTTCCATAATAATACCTTCATCAATGAATAAAACGCGGTCGGCAACCTCTTTTGCAAAGCCCATTTCGTGAGTTACTACGGCCATAGTCATACCGCTTGCTGCAAGTTCCTTCATAACATTAAGAACTTCGCCAACCATTTCGGGGTCAAGGGCGCTGGTGGGCTCATCAAATAGCATAACTTGTGGGTCCATACAAAGAGCGCGGACAATGGCAACACGCTGTTTTTGACCGCCAGAAAGCTGAGATGGATAAGAAGTTGCTCTGTCGGCAAGACCAACCTTTTCAAGTAATTCCATTGCCTTCTTTTCTGCTTCGGCTTTGCTCATACCTAGCAGTTTTATTGGAGCAATAGTCATATTTTTAAGTATGGTCATATGAGGAAACAGATTGAACTGTTGAAAAACCATTCCCATCTTCTGACGGTGAAGATTTATATTTGTTTTAGGGTCGGTAATATCGGTGCCCTCAAATATAATATTTCCGCCTGTGGGCTCTTCTAAAAGGTTAAGACAACGCAGATAGGTGGATTTACCGGAGCCAGAGGGTCCGATAATAACAACCACTTCGCCTTTATTTATAGTATTATTAATGCCCTTTAGAACGTCAACATTACCGAAACTTTTTTGAAGATTTTTCACTTCAATTAAAACATTATCAGTGGTCACTCTTGCGCAGCCTCCTTTCAAGAATTCCTACAAGCCAGGTAAGAATCATTACAACAACCAGATAAACAGCGGCAACGGTAAGTAGGGGAAGGAAATAAGAATATGTTCTTCCCGCAATCGAGTTACCTGCTTTTGTAAGGTCCATAACACCAACGTAACCTGCAACAGATGTTTCTTTGAGGAGTGCAATAAATTCGTTGCAGAGGGTAGGGAGTACGGCCTTGAACATTTGGGGGATCACAATGTGTATCATAGTTTGAACATAGTTGAAACCGAGAGAGCGTCCCGCTTCAAACTGCCCATTATCAACGGCCATAATACCGCCGCGGAATATTTCAGCAACATAGGCGCCTGAATTTATACCGAAGGCAAAAATTGCAACAGGTACTCCGTCACGGGCAGAAACAAAAATAAGAAAATATGAAATCATCAACTGAACAACAACAGGTGTTCCTCTGATAACAGTAAGATACACTTTACAAATAGCGTTTAATATTTTAAGAACGATATATCCAAAACCGCTTTTTGCTCTGCTTTTATCATAGGAAGAGCGTATTGCAGCTACCACGATACCTATAACGATACCTATAAGCAATGCGCCTGCAGTAATTTTCAGCGTATTAACAATACCCGTAAGCATTTGTTTATATCGGTCACCCTGAACAAAAACAAAATCTACTTCATGGGTGAAATTGTTCCATAGTGAAACTATGTAATTTAAAATCTGTTTTATGATAAGTCACACCCTTCTAAAATGCATAAATAAGGGCGGTCATAAACCGCCCTTATTTTTAAATATAAGGAAATTACTTTTCGTCGGTGTTTATATATTTATCAACGATTTTCTGAACAGAGCCATCAGCGATAAGCTCTTTAAGAGCATCGTTAACCTTCTTCTGAAGTTCGGTGTTTTCCTTGGCAAAGCAGATAGCGTAATCTTCATTTGCATATTCAGTGTCAAGAATAGCAAGACCTTCATTTGCTTTTACATATGCCTTTGCGGGCTCGTTATCGATGATAACGCAGTCAACTTTTCCTGCTTTAAGAGCTTCAACAGCCAAAGCACCGTTAGCATACTTGGTTACATTTTCTTCGCCATAACCACCGTTTTCAACAGTGTCAGAAGCGTAGATGTCACCGGTAGTACCTTGCTGAACGCCAACCTTCTTACCTTCAACATCATCAAGGGATTTGATTTTGCCATCAGCCTTAACGATAACTACCTGAACGCCTTTTGCATATGTATCAGAGAAAGCAACCTTCTCAAGACGCTCGTCGGTAACAGTCATACCGGCCATGCCCATATCATACTTGCCTTCCTGAACGCCGGGGATAATAGAATCAAAATCAACATCGGCAATTTCAAGTTCCATACCAATCTTCTCAGCAATAGCAGCAGCGATTTCTGCGTCGATACCAACAATATTGTCACCTTCATGATATTCATAGGGAGGGAATTCAGCGTTGGTGGCCATAACTAGCTTGTTGTCATCAGCGTCGGTGTTCTTAGTGCCGCATCCTGCAAAGCAGCAGAGCATAGCAACTGCTAAAAGTAATGCAATAATCTTTTTCATAAAAATTTCCTCATTTCTGCGTTTTTCGAACGCTCATTTTAAGTTTATGAATGGATTATAACACCCTTATTTGCATTTGTCAAGGGAAAAATGCATAAATATTCAAAAAATTTTTAAATTTATGAATTTTATTGCATAAAATCAGTAGAAATTTTCAATTTTTATGGATTGCATACTATGAATTCTCTCGAAAATAACGCTTATTTCTGCGCATGCTGCCTCGAATTGCACATCTTCCTCTTTTTTTGCATAAATCGGCAAGGAACTCATAAGTTCAGTTATACTATCTAAAAGTTTGTGGTCTACAAAGAAGGCCATTATAGGTTCCTTTTTTTCGAAATCTGTTTTTAGTTTTTCGGTTTGCCTCTGGGCCTTGTCCCAATTTTCCTCTTGGCTTAAGGAGGCGCAAAAACGCAATTCTTCCCTTGATTTTTCGCAATATTGACAAATCAAAATACTGCCTACGAGGCAAATTATACTTATAAACATTAGTATAACAAGGGCATATATTAATCTTTTCATAGTAATCACGCCTTTTTTATGATATTTTCATTTCCGCCTTTATCCATCATCATTAAGAATATATCCTTGGGTTTAACCTTGTGCTTTTGCAGAATCTTTTCCAGTTTTTTTTGGCTGATATTTAAAAACTCAAGGGATTGGTGAATAATCTTTCCGTCGCTTATAACGGGCAGCGGCATGGAGCTTTCGCTTTTTTTGATATTCATATCTTGGGCGGTTAATGGCTTGTTTTCGCTTTTAAGCATTACGCTTAAACTGCCGTTTACTTCAAGTACGGCAAATAAAACGGATGATATATCAAAAACTTCTTGAGACCTTAAAAGCTCCACAAGGTCAAACACCGTCATTCTCACACTCTTCATTGCTCTTTGGTCAATGGCGCCATCCTTTATAATAATTACTGATTTACCGTTAACAATTTTTCTTATAAAATTGCTTTTCATTGAAAGTACGGAGATAAATATTTCAATAATAACAAGAGAAAATATCGCTATAACACCTATAAAAACGGGTTGGTCCATATCCTGAAGGGGTATGGCGGCAATTTCGGATATAAGCAAGGTAACTACAAGCTCGTTAGGTTGCATATCGCCTATTTGCCTTTTTCCCATAAGGCGTATTCCGAAGGTAACAATTATATAGAGAATAAATGTCCGTATAATAACAGAAATCAAATCAATCACCAATATGTATTGTTTGCAATTTTTCTTGCAATATTATTATATATTTGATATAATACAGAAAGAAATACATTATTAAAGCGAGGAACGGATTTTGACGAATAAAAGAACTGGCTTTAAAGGTTTGAGATATGACATAAAAAGGTTCACACCTCTCCTTAAAAATCTTGTTTCAAGGGATTTAAAAATTAAGTATCGCCGCTCAGTTTTGGGAATCGCGTGGAGTGTTCTCAATCCTCTTTTTACGATGCTTGTATTAACTGCAGTGTTCAGTAAAATGCTTCGCATTCAGGTTGATGGCGATTTTGCTACCTATTATATAGTGGGCGCATCTCTTTGGACCTTTTTTGCAGATGCCACCTCATCGGCAATGACATCGGTTTTAGGTTCTGCTTCGCTTATAAAAAAGGTGTATATACCAAAATATGTTTTTCCCATTGAAAAGTGTTTGTTTTCACTTGTGAATTTTGCATTCAGTTTAATTGCAGTTTTCCTCGTTATTATTATAAGGCATAATTTAATTCCCGCTTTCCCGTCGTTTTCTATTTTACTGGCTCCTTTGGCGGTTTTCTATTGCTTCTTGTTTGTATGCGGGATGAGTCTTCTTTTAAGTGCTCTTACGGTATTTTTCAGAGATATTATTCATTTATATAGCGTTCTTCTTACTATGTGGATGTATGTAACCCCTATTTTCTATCAGCTCAATTTGGTAGAAGGTAGTGACCCGATTTTTGTATTTGTCCGTAACGTAATTCGTTGTAATCCTATGTATCACTATGTAACCTATTTCCGTAATGTGATAATTTACGGTACGGTTCCTTCCGTTAGGGATAATTTGGTATGCCTCGGTTTTGGTGTGGTTACATTTTTAGTAGGTTGGTTAGTGTTCAGAAAAACAGAGCGTAAGTTCATTCTTCACATTTAGCATTCAGTAGAAGTTTAACGGGAGGATATATTAAATTGATTAACAATGATAATGCAGTTGAACTGCGAAATATAAAAATGCAATTTAATATGAGCAAGGAAAAGCTTGAAAGTCTAAAGGAATACTTTCTTAAAGCGATAAAAAGACAACTTTCCTTCGAGAACTTTACTGCGCTTGACGGAATATCTTTTGATATAAAAAAAGGCGACGTTTTCGGAATAGTAGGTCTTAACGGTTGCGGCAAAAGTACTACTCTTAAAATTATTTCCGGTATTTTAGAGCCCACCGAAGGCAGCGTAGAAACCGATGGTGTTATAGCCCCCCTTATTGAGCTGGGCGCCGGTTTTGATATGGAGCTTACTGCAAGGGAAAATATTTATCTTAACGGCTCTGTGCTGGGTCATTCCAAAAAGTTTATGGATGAAAAGTTCGATGAAATAGTTGAATTTTCTGAAATGCGGGAGTTTTTAGATGTTCCAATGAAGAATTATTCTTCGGGTATGGTAGCCCGTATAGGTTTTGCTATTGCTACAGTCATTGTACCGGACATTTTAATAGTTGATGAAATTCTTGCGGTTGGAGATTTTCTTTTCCAAAGAAAATGCGAAGAGCGTATCAAGAAAATAATGGAAGGGGATACTACCGTAATTATTGTATCTCACGCTATTGAACAAATTGAGCGCCTTTGTAATCACTGTATGTGGCTTGAAAATGGTAAAATTAAGATGATTGGTGAAACTAAAGAGGTTTGCGACGCGTATAAAAAAAGCGCGCAATAGGTTTGATATTATGTTTAGAAAACTTTTGGGTTTTATTAAAAACCTAATGCTAAAGAACAGATTTACCACAGTTTTAGGTATATTCGTAAAATGGCTTTTCAGAGTAGGACTTAAAGGCGCAATTTCTCATGTGAAGCATTTTGTTGCCTTTGATAAGCAGAAAATAGAGGTCGATATATCGGAAGATAAGAGAGTAAAAGAGGAAAATTTTGTATTTAAAAACAATGTGAAGTTTAGCGTTTTGGTGCCTCTTTATAATACTCCAAAAGATTTCTTATCAGAGATGATTGAATCTGTTTTGGGACAGACCTATAAAAACCTTGAACTTTGTCTTGCGGACGGTAGCGATAACGAGCATAGCTTTGTAGGTGATATATGTCGCAAATACGCCCAAAATGACGATAGAATTAAATATAAAAAGCTTCAAAAAAACAAGGGAATAAGCGAAAACACCAATGAGTGTATAGATATGGCTACAGGCGACTATATAGCCCTTTTTGACCATGATGATTTACTTCATCCTTCGGCTCTTTTTAAAGTCGCAGTTGCTATTGAAAGCGAAAATGCGGATTTCGTTTATACAGATGAATTCACCTTTGATGGAAGCAAAGGTCCCAAATCCGTTATAGCCAAGCACTATAAACCGGATTTCTCTTACGATAATCTTTTGGCGAATAATTATATTTGTCATTTTTCTGTTTTCAGAGCGTCGCTTATAGATGAGGTTGGCGGCTTTAGAACAAAGTACGACGGCAGTCAGGACCACGATATGATTTTGCGTCTTACATCTGCCGCCGAGAAAATTGTTCATATACCTGAGTTTTTATATTTCTGGCGTTCCCATAAAAATTCCGTTGCTATGGATATTGGTTCTAAAATGTATGCCGTAGAATCGGGAATAAATCTTGTGAAAGACCATCTTAAAGAAAAGCAAATAGAGGCCAAGGTGGTTTCTTCACCTGCATTTCCCACTATTTACAGAGTGAGTTATGATATTAAGGGTAATCCGTTAGTTTCGGTTATTGCTTTCGCAAAAACCGAAAAGGTTGCCAATAAAGTTGTAAAAAATATTTCAGAGAACACCGAGTATGAAAATCTTGAAATTATTATTGCAACTACCGAAAGCTTTAAAACCGCTTCTAATAATGTAAAGATTTTGACGGTTGAGAGTGGATTGTCAACACCATCTGTATATAACCTTTCCGCTAAAGAGGCGGAGGGAGAATATCTACTGTTTTTAAAAGAAAACGCTATACCGCAAAATAAAGATTGGATTACCGAAATGCTCGGTTTTGCGCAACTTGAGAGAATAGGCACAGTAGGATGCAAGGTAATAAATAAAAACAGGACGGTTAAAAGCATCGGTAAAATAGTAGGGTTTGGTGATAAGGTTACCGCCGAGAGATACGAAGGTGCAGATAAAAGCGAACTTGGTTATTTCGGTAAACTGTTTTATTCGCAAAATGTTTCTGCCGTCGCCTCTGATTGCCTTATGATAAAGCGAAGGGATTTCGAGGCATTAAACGGATTTGATGAAGAATATAAAACTATGCTTTTCGATACCGATATTTGTCTTGAACTTTTAAATAGGGGTAAGGAAAATATAGTTAATCCCTTTGCCGTTATGCTTTCGGAGGGTAAGTCGGAAAAGGCAGATTTACACGATGAAGAATTATTTAAATTAAAATGGGCGAACTTTTTGAAAAAAGGTGACCCATACTTCAATAAATCTTTACCGGAAGGTTATTATTATTTTTAAGCTATTGACAAAGGGATTTTACCCTTGTACAATGTGCATATAATTACTTATTAAGGAGTTGGTATCCGAATGGACGACCCGGGGAGTACGATAATCAGTATTGTGCTTTATTGTTTATTTATTGTTGCAAGCGCATATTTTTCAGGCACTGAAATTTCACTTGCCTCGGTAAACAGAATTCATATGATGAGTCTTGCCGACGAAGGCAACAAAAGGGCATCAAGAGTTCTTAGAATTCTTGATAATTTCGATGAGGCATTAACCGTTATTCTCATCGGTAATAATCTTGTTAACATTGGCTGCGCAACTATTTCGGTTGTTCTCGCAACTAAAATTTGGGATACAACTGCAGTTACGGCAGCAACAGTGATAACAACCCTTGTTTTATTCGTTTTCGGTGAGATGTTGCCTAAAAGTTACGCTCATTCCTGTAATGAGAATTTTGCTATGACTTCATCGGGGCTTTTAATATTTTTGATGAAGGCGCTAAAACCATTATCAATTTTATTTACCGCTCTTTCCCGTGGTGTTTCAAAGCCCTTTATCAATAGGGTAGAGCCCGAAGTAACCGTAACTGAGGATGAATTCAATGAAATTGTTGAAAACATCACAGAAGAGGAAGGATTTGATGAGGAAAAGGGCGAGTTGGTAAAATCCGCCTTGAAGCTTTCGAATCTTACGGCCCTAGAGGTTATGACGCCTTGGGATGATGTGGTAAAAATTAATACAGGAACAAAAAATGAGATAATTTTAGACATTATTAAAAATTGCAGACATTCGAGAATTCCCGTAATAAGCCGTAACGGCGGAGTGAGAGGAATTCTTCAGATACGTCGTTTTATGAAGGCGTATATTAAAAATCCCCATGTGGTTTTGGCATCGGTATTAGATTATCCTTATTATGCTAAAGGCGAAATACTGATTGATGATTTGCTCACTCAAATGAGTAATCACCGCCGTAATCTTGCGGTAATTAAAAGTAGCGAGGATGAGATTTTAGGCATTGTAACCATTGAAGATATTTTAGAAGAGCTTGTCGGTGAAATATACGATGAGGACGATATCGGAGGTGGAGATGATGAGTGATTTTCTGCATTACATAAGCATAGTTTTATTGCTTATAATATCTGCCTATTTTTCAGCTAGTGAGATGGCTTTATCGAGTTCAAATGTTAAACGCCTTCGTTCACTAAGTGATGAAAAAAAGAGTTTCGGTCTTAAATCGGCCCTTCGGCTTAAAGAGGGCTACGATGAGGCATTGAGTGTTATTCTTATTGGCAATAACCTCGCTAATAATGCGGCCTCGTCTGTGATGACCGTAATAATTCTGTCGGTTTTAGGCGAGGGCTATGCATGGGTGTCAACGCTCGTTATGACTCTGCTTGTTCTGACCTTCGGCGAAATTATACCTAAAACTATAGCGAAACAATTCCCCGAAAAATTCTCGGCAATTTTAGCAGGACCGTTGTTTATTTTAAGTATTATTCTTTTCCCTGTGAATTGGTTTGTAACCAAGTTTTTAAATCTTATTTCCAAGCTTTGGGAAAAGAATATGAGCGATAATGAAGCCGTTTCGGAAAAAGACCTTGAAAATATCATTGATATAGTCGAGGATGAGGGAGTTCTTGATGAGGAGCAGTGCGATTTATTGCAGAACGCTCTCGATTTTGATGAAGTTCTGGCTTATGAAATTGTTACGCACCGCGTAGATATGGATGCTATTGATATCCGCGACCCTTATGAAGTAAATATCAAAAAAATCCATGAATCCAAGTATTCAAGAATGCCCGTTTACGAAGATACACCTGATAATATTATCGGCATCCTTCATTTAAACAGAGTTTTTAAGCGTTTGATTGATAATGAAAAAGTCAATATCCGCAATTTGTTGTTACCCGTTACATTTGTTCATAAAACCATGTCGCTTCCAGATGTTCTTGAAAAAATGAAAGAAAGTAAGTGCCATATGGTTGTGGTTCTGGATGAATACGGCGGAACAATGGGAATTCTTACTATGGAGGATGTTCTCGAGCAGATAGTAGGCGAGATATTTGATGAAACCGATGAGGTGGAAAGGGAATTCGAGGTTATCGACGATACCCATTTCGAAGCGTCGGGAGATATGCGAATTTACGATTTCTTCGATGAATTTGATAAGGATATTGAGGACGATGAGGAGTTTGAAGGAGACTTTGCCACTGTAAGCGGATGGGTAATGCATACCCTTGAAGGCGATGTCGAAGAGGGTGATACCTTCGATTATGAAGAGCTTCGTATTACTGTCCTTGAATTTGATGAACGCCGAATAGAAAAAATATCGATTGAAATTCTTCCCGAGCCCGAAGAGGATGAGAAAGAAGAGGAAGATGATTAAAAATTTAAAACCCGAGGTTTACCTCGGGTTTTTTGCCTGTTTAATGCTATTTAATTTTAATGAACCTTTTATCTTCAAGATGGAAGATAGCGTCGCTGATATCGGTGGGCTTGTTGCGATGGGTTATAAAAATTACCGTTTTATCAGTCATTGATTTAAGAGAGGTGAGTAGTGACTCTTCTAGTTGTTCGTCAAGAGCAGATGTTGATTCATCCAAAAGCAAAATCGGCGCATCGGTTAAAAGGGCTCTGGCAATGGCTATGCGCTGTATCTGTCCCTCTGAAAGTCCCGCGCCTCTTTCGGAAATTTCTGTATCGAAGCCGTTCGGCAGGGAATCGATAAAATCATAAATTTGAGCCGCCTTGGTGGCCTTTATAATTTCTTCATCGCTGATGTTATTATTGCAAAGGGTGATGTTTTCTTTGATTGTGCCCGATAAAATCATATTACCTTGAGGCACAAATGAAAACATTTTTCTCGTTGTTGCATCGATGGTTGTCCCGTCGTCAAAGGAAATAAATCCGTCATTTTGAGTATAGAGTCCCAAAAGCAATTTGAAAAGGGTGCTCTTTCCGCTGCCTGATTCACCCGTAATAACCGTAAGTTTATTGCGAGGGAAGGAAAGGGTGCAGTCTTCAAGAATTTTTTCGTCACCGTAACTGAAATTAAGATTTTTAATTTCAATACTATTAAAATTCTCTTTGAGAGTTTTGATGGCATCATCATCTAAAAGTGAGGATTCATCCTCTAATTCTTCAAATTCCATAATTCTCTCAGCACTTGCTACCATTGAGTAATATTTTGGTAAAATTCCCGAAACGTTTTGTAATGGGGAGCGGAGAATGGTTATAAGCTGTAAAAGATAATAAAGAGTACCGTAACTTAAAGATGTGCATACTGCCCAGATAATAACTATATAGTAACCAACAGAAAACACACCGTTTAAAAGGGCGTTTACACTGGCTTTTAGAAAGTTATGTTTAATCTTTATGTTATAATTTGCCGATAAATATGAGTTCATTTTATCGGTTATGGGGACTTCGCTTGAAAAGGTTTTAATAACCACTGAGTTTTCAAGACACTCCCCAATAAATCCTCTAGAAACACCTTCAGTTTTTTGCACTTCTTTAGCGATTTGCTTATATTTTTTGCCTAAAATACGGGCAAATAGGGGAACAATTATACCAAGGGATACGATTATAATACCAACAGTTAAATTAACAGCAGTAAGCGCATAAACCGCAACTATAATCTTTGTAACAATAGAGCAAATAGAAGGGATAAGCGTAACTGCTCCGTTTACTATGATATTTACATCACCTGTCATTCGGTTTAAAATATCACCCGAATGAAGCTTTTCCGTGTCAGCGTATTTTTTATGTAAAAGTCCCGAAAAGATTCTGTTTCGCAGACGAATTATAAGTTTGCCCGAAGCTCTTGCATTTATCATTGAACTGATAAAACCCAATAAAAGTTGCAAAACAACAAGGGCAATTATAAAAATTCCCTTGCGCATAATATTATCGGGAGAATCAATGATACTTTTTGATACCGAAGCCAAAAGGATAAGCAGAACGGAAATAAAGATATTGAAAAGAGAAATCAATACCACATAAGGAAAGGTTCCTTTGCTTTCCTTCCAAATCCATTTAACAGCTGAAGATTTTGAATTCATTCCTCTATAATTCCGTCCTTCTTAAGAGTTTTTACAAAAACATCAATATCGTTAAGGGCTAAAACTGTAGAAATATCAAAGCTTTCGAGCAGAAGATTTAAAAGCTCTTCCTTGCTTTTCTCACCCTCGCTTAACTTCTGCCATAAAAACGATGAAGTTGCCGATAGGGAAATTGAACGGGTGAAATCTGTTAAATCGTTGCCTGTATATACTATAAAATTTTGTCCGTGAATATTTTTAAGGGTAAAACCTTCTTTAATGCGCATAAAAACACCTCTGATGATTTGTTCTTGCATTTTTAATAATTATATACTAAAATATATATTAATGCAAGTTGTAATATTCTTGCCTAAATTAAGGAGTTTTATAATGGATACTTTTTTTGAGCAAATTGTAGTTATTAAAAAGACGGCCAAGGATATAATTTTATTGGCTCTTATATGGATTTTAGCCCTTGGCGTTTCAGTTTTCGCGTTTTTGGCTTTGAGCGGAATCGGTGTTCTTATCATGGCAGGTTGTATATATGGCGCATTCCGTCTTTCAAATTTCTTTTTTAATGAGTATGAATATATCGTTACCAATGGAATTATGGATGTTGATAGAATTATTGCTAAAAGTACAAGACGAAGAGAAGCATCCTTTGATTTAAGTAAGGTTGACCGCCTTGAAAAGTATAATCCTAATATGAAGATTGAAGGCAATTTCAAAAAGCAGATTTTTGCTTGTAACAAGGATGATGAAAATGCCTATCTTTTAGTTGCGGACGGAGGAAAGATTTGTATCGTATTTTCCCCAGATGAGCGTATAAAATCCGCAATAGTAAAGTTTGTTCCGAGATTTTTATCAAATAGTGCTTTTAAATAATAAGAAAGCGTAGGTCGTCTATGAAGATTTTATCTTTATCTCAAATCAGGGCGGCAGAGGAAGGTGCCGTAAGAAACGGCGCTTTTTCTTTTGTGGACCTTATGAAAAACGCAGGAGAGCGCGCCGTAAAAATTCTCGCAAAACGGTACTCATTTTGCGGTAAAAGTGTTTTAGTTTGTTGCGGCAAAGGCAATAACGGGGGAGACGGTTTGGTTATCGCTTCCCGTCTTTCAAAAATGGGCGCAGATGTTAGTATTTGTTTTCCCTTTGGTGTACCTGCTACCGATACCGCCAAACACTTTTTCGATGATATAAAGGGGCTAAATATCGTAAGTGATATATCACAAAAATGGGATTTTATCATCGATGCTCTATTTGGTATCGGCCTTGATAGAGAACTTGAGGGCTACACTGCCGAAATTATTGATAAGCTTAATATGCTCGAAGGTGTTAAAATTGCTATTGATATCCCTTCGGGTGTGCCTTGTGACGCGAATTTCGCGCCCAAAAAAGCATTTATTGCGGATTTTACAGTTACCTTTATTGCCCTTAAACCATGTTTTGTTTTGCCCCTAACTTCCGATTTTTGCGGCGAGTTTGAGGTTGCAGATATAGGTGTTACGGTTGCCGATTATTCATATCTTACCATAGAAAAGCCGAGTCCGATAAAAAGAAATAAAAATACCCATAAAGGAGCCTTTGGCACTTGCTTGATGTTGTGCGGAAGTTACGGTATGTGTGGCGCACAAATACTTGCGGCAAATTCCGCTCTTCGAAGCGGCGTAGGTCTTTTAAAAACCTTCGTTTGCGATAAAAATTATGCCGCTTTCACAGGGTCTGTTCCCGAAGCTGTTACAATACCCGTTCCTACGGATTTGAGCGGTGTTCCCGTTATAGAAGAAAACCTTTTAGAAACCCAGATTTCATCTGCTGATTGCCTGCTCATAGGTTGTGGTATGGGTGGAAGCGAATCGGCGCAAAAACTTATAAAGAGAGTTTTATTGTCGGTAGAAAATATTCCTGTCGTTATTGATGCCGATGGTATAAATGCGGTAGCAAAGGACATAAATATAATCAGGAAAATAAAAGCTCCTGTTATATTTACTCCCCATCCAAAAGAGATGGCGCGTCTATGTCACACCACCGTAAATGATATTGAAAGAAATAGGGTGGAGTACGCTAAAAATTTCGCTAGTACCTATTCCTGTATTGTGGCTTTAAAAGGCGCAAATACCATAGTTGCCGCTCCCGACGGAAGAGTTTTCTTTAACCTTACAGGTAATGCGGGATTAGCAACAGGCGGAAGCGGAGATGTGCTTTCTGGTATGCTCGCCTCTTATCTTGCACAGGGCGAAAGTCCGCTTAAAAGCGCCTTAAATGCAGTATATTTTCACGGACTTGCGGGAGATAAAGCGGCGGAAAAGTTCAGTCAGCGTTCACTGCTGCCCAGTGATATAATCGAGGAGCTTAAACACATTTCCTATTAGGAGTGGTTTGCTTGAAAAAAGCGATTATATCGTTTTTAATACTCATAATGTTCCTTTGCGGTTGCGGTGATAAAAATAAAACCACAGTGCCCGTCACAAAGGGCGTTTCCTTTACCGCGGATGTGACATATTATAACGAGTGTTATACATGTGATGTTAATGTGGATGAAAATGGTGTTATGACTGCTACCGTAACTTCCCCCGAGGAGCTATCGGGTGTTAAGCTTATGTTTGACGGCGAAAATGTAACCGCCGAGTATCTGGGCCTTACCTATACTCTGAAAACCGATACTATGCCACTTGGAAACGTGGCTTTAAGTATCTATAATGTTTTTACACATATTGCAGAAAACGGTCTTACAGCCGAGCAGGAAGAAAGTAACTGCATTATAGAAGACGAGATAAACGGCGAAGAATATGAGTTTGTTTTCGCTCCGTCAGGTCTTCCTTTAGAACTTAAAATGCCTGAAAAGGAATTAAATGTGATTTTTAATAATGTTACAGTAAAAAAGGATAAGAGCGAGTAGCTCTTATCCTTTTATCTTTTAAATATTGAATTTCCGTCGGTGTCAATGCCGACTATTAAGGGGAAGTTTTTTATGGTGAGTTCTTTTACCGATTCGCAACCAAGTTCGTCGAAGGCGATTACCTTGCAATCTGTTATGCAGGTGGCAGCCAGTGCCCCCGCACCGCCGATGGCGCAAAGGTAAAGAGAGCGGTTTTCCTTGATGGCCTCGATTACCTCTTTACTTCTTCCGCCTTTTCCTATGGTGGCAACAAGCCCCATTTCGTGCAGCTTGTTTGTGTATGGGTCCATCCTTGACGAAGTAGTAGGACCGCAACTGCCTATGGGAAGGTCAGGGGGAGTGGGCGTTGGACCCGCATAGTATATGGCGACGCCATTAATATCAAAAGGAAGGGGAGAGCCGTTTTCTATTAGCTCAAATATCCTTTTGTGCGCCGCATCGCGAGCGGTATATACAGTGCCCGATAAATAAACCTTATCGCCTACGGATAACTCCCTTGCTTTTCCCTTAAGCTCTTGGGTATTTAAATAGAATTCTCTCATTTTACTATCTGACTGTAAAGATTTTCAAAGCTTGCCGCGTGTTCCTCAGAAGAAATTCTTTTCTGCTCAATGATTTCCTTGGTTTCATTGAGGGATGAGAGAAGCTCCTCAACCTGACCTATAAAGTCATTGGAGGTTTTAAGCACCTTTTCCTTAATATCATCAAGCGACTGGTGAGCCGCATCAATAGAGGTTAAATTACGGGCAATTTCACTCTCTGCAAGAGCGCGGCTTTCATCACTGTTTTTCATAACTGCTTGGGCATTGGACTGAGCAACAAGATAAAGCTTGCCGATGTTTTGAGAGAGGCGTTCAATTTCCTCGCGCTTATCGGTATATGCCTTAAGCTCTGCCTCAACCTCTGCCTTGGCATTCTTGATGTTTTCAAGCTCGCAATTCACACTTTTAATAACCCCATCAAGTTCCTCGATTTTTTCTTTGAAATCCTTTTCCTTCTTTGAGAATGCTTGGTGAGATTTTTCAATATAGGACATTACATCTTCACAGTTGAAACCGAGAAGAGATTTTCTGAAACCTACTGACATATTTTTTATCCCCTTAAATTTTTATAATTAAATTCTAATTTCTTCAAGTTCTTTAAGCCATATTTCACTTACCGCATCTGTGGGCATCGAAAGGTCGCCTCTGGGCGAAAGAGAAACCTTGGTGGCTTTGGGCCCATCGGGCATACAAGAGCGCTTAAACTGTTGAGCGAAAAATCTCCGTACGAAAACTTTAAGCCATTTTAAAATAGTTTTCTTATCGTAATCGTTTTCGAATATCAATGAAGCAATTCTCAAAATCTTTTTAGGCGATTCGTTAAGGTAAACTAAATGATAAAGGAAGAAATCGTGAAGCTCATAAGGACCGACAAGGTCTTCCGTTTTTTGTGCCATACCACCATCATTTGTGGGCAAAAGTTCGGGAGATACGGGCGTATCAAGAATATCTCTCAAAATTGCCGCGGTTTCGCCGCCGAGTAAAGCCGCCTCATAATCTACAAGGGCTCTTACAAGAGTCTTTGGAACAGACGCATTAACGCTATACATAGACATCTGGTCGCCGTTATAGGTTGCCCAACCGAGAGCAAGTTCCGAAAGGTCGCCCGTGCCGATAACCATACCGTTTTCCATATTGGCTATATCCATCAGTACCTGTGTACGCTCTCTGGCCTGCGCGTTTTCAAATGTAACATCCGTATTGTTTTTATCGTGACCGATATCCTTAAAATGCGATAAAACCGAATCACCGATATTTATTTCTTTTAGACGCACTCCCAAAAGCTCGCAAAGTTTTACCGCATTTGATTTGGTGCGGCTCGTGGTACCAAAGCAGGGCATTGTCACCGCCAGAATATCGGTTAAAGGTCGGTTTAAGAGTTTAAGAGTTCTAACAGCAACTAAAAGCGCGAGGGTGCTGTCAAGTCCACCTGAAATACCTAAAACCAAAGTTTTGCAGTGGGTGTGCAGAACTCTTTTTTTAAGACCGTAGGACTGAACGTTTAAAACAGTGTTAAGAGTTGCGGAAAGTTTTTGCTTTCCGCTTGGAACAAAAGGGTTTTTATCGAATTCTCGGGTTAATACCGTATCCCTTTGTTCGCAAGAAAAATAAACCGTTTCGCAGTCAGCGAAGGTTTCGTTATCAACGGAATTTTTAATTCTTCTCGCTAAAACGTTCTTAACGTCAATTTCGCTTACTATTAAATCATCCTCGCCGAAGGGTAAGTTCTCTTTTAGGATTTTTCCGTTTTCGGCTATAAGAAGATGCCTTGAAAATACAATATCGGTTGTAGATTCGCTGCTGTCTGCATCTGCATAAATAAATCCGCAAGAAAGTTCATTAGAAATTGATGAAACTAAAAGGCGTCTATTGTCTGCGCTTTCGGGCAGTTCATTAAGTGCCGCAGAATCGGCGATAATAGATGCACCCGATTCGCACAATCTCTCAGCGCTGTTTCTAACCTTCGTAAAATGCTTGCCAACGGTAACGCCGAAGCAGAATTCAGGTAATTCTTCGCATCTGAAAACGATATTGCTTCCAAATGGAACAATTTGTCCATCAATTAAAATATCTTCACATTCACCGCCGCAAGAAAAGCTTCTCGCTTCAAAGGGGGCGGGGGAGTAATCAAGATAGTTTTTTGGAATAATTCCAAGAATAGCGCCATCAAAAAGTACAGCAACGCAGTTAAAAATACGACCACGATTTTTAAAGGGCAAACCAACTGTAACAATGGGACATTTACCTTTTGTGAATTCGCATAATTCTTTAAGTCCAAGGAGCGCTTCGGAGATTAAGGTTTCGGATAAAAATAAATCGCCGCAAGTATAACCCGTAAGACAAAGCTCGGGGAGAGTAAGCAACTGCACACCCAACTTGTCCGCCTTATCGATTTGGCTTTTAATGAAAGCGATATTGCTCTTAATATCGGCAACGCCAACCTTAACGGTTGAAGCGGCAACCTTGATAAAACCATCCTTCATACATATTCCTCCGAATGATTCATTATTATATAAATTTTATACCCGCGGATATATTTTGTCAAGTAAATAGACATATTAAATATAAAAGTGAATTATTTTTTAAATTTTTGTTTTTCTATTGATTTTGCAAGTAAAATAGTATATAATATAAAATGCAAAAATTTGGACCATTTTGTAAGGAGAAATTAAAATGACCACTAATAAAACTGTATTAAAATGGCTCGATGAGATGAAGGAGCTCCTCACTCCCGATAATGTTGTTTGGATTAACGGCAGTGATGAACAGCGCGAAGA
>JAZNWP010000006.1:0-3305 GCA_045593385.1 Acutalibacteraceae bacterium | reverse complement strand
TCACCAGAACAAAAAAATGTGCATTCGTAAATTTCCGCAGAGCTGGGACGGTCTCTTGGTTCAAGAACGCCCCTTGCCTATAATATTCATCGGCAGCAACAATATCTTTAGGAACACCATTCCCGGCAGCAAGCAATTCTGCTTTTTGTAAATTACACATGGCAATAAGATGTTTTTCATCGAATTTTGTTGCTATGCCGATACATTTATCCAAAAATTCGATTGATTTCACAGCCATCCCATAACTTTTCTATAAAGTAGCTGCAAAAACAGATTTTGCCAATAATTTGCAGATTTTTTTAGCTGGCAGGCGAACAGTTTTACCAGCCCCCTGCCATTAGGACTTTTTCTATCTTTGCTCTAAATCTACCAGAAATTTGCTGATATGCTTTCTGATTCTGAAAGTCCTTGATCTGATCGTGCCAGTCGGACAATTCAAGTGTTTAGCGATGATATCAAGCGGCAGTTTTTCAATCAGATACAAACTGGCTGTTTCTTTCATATACTCGGGCAAATTATCTATAGCTGCCATAATACACTCTGTAATCTCTTGATTTATAAGAAAATTCTCCGGAAGATTTTTACTATCTGTAATCTCCATTATAAAAGGTGATTTCTCCGGAGTTATAATTTCCAGACTTTGGGTGACAAAAGCTCCTTTGCTGCGTTTCAGTCGATACAAACTGAATGTCTGATTCCGTAAAATCTGAAACAACCATGTTGCCAAACTGGCTTCACCTCTGAATTTATTTAAATACTTGAATGCCTTAAATAATGAAGTATTAACAACTTCTTCGGCATCTTGCCTCGATTTCATCAAAAATACCGCATAAGTTAAGAGTTTATTGTAGTATCGGTTATAAATTTCATTAAAACACCATTCGTTGCCCTCTTTGAACATTTTGACCAGATTTTCATCTGTCAAATAACATAGATCCCTCATTTTTCACCCATAAAAAAAGTCCGAAGAGGGGCAAGCCCCCATCGGACAACAGTATTTTTACAACCATTTATTCAACCATCCCGGCGATGATCAGAGTTGTCCGGAGATGGTGGACGCAAAAATGTTAAAGTTTTCTCCCGCATTTCAGGAAAAATGCGGATTTTTTTTAAGGAGTGGTAAAAAATGGAGGATTACGGATATGAGGATTTTTTTCTGCATGAAAAAATTGACAAAAAAAAGGATCCATGCTACCTTTTCTTTCCGTTACAAAATCAAAGGAGTAAAACATGAATCCTCAAAAACATAATATGGCAGTACTTGGTCAAATTGTCAAGTTAATTCCCCGTAAAATTATCGAATCTTTACGAAAAAAGCATAAAATTCAAACCCGATCGTTTACTGCAACCAGTCATGTGGTTGCGATGATATATTCACAACTTACTCATGCATTGAGCTTAAATGATGTTTGCGATGGCATGAAAAATCACCATGGGGTATTAAGCCAGATTCGCGACTGCGTACCTCCAAGCCGCAATGGGTTGGCTCATGCCAATAAAAACCGTCCGGCGGCGATGGCTGAAGAGTTATTCTGGATCGTATATAATGAATTAAAAACTCATGATCCTGAGTTTTTTCAATCCAGCCGTAATTATCCGGGATTGCCGAGGCGTTTTAAGCGGGCTATACATATTGTTGACTCCAGCACGATTCCTTTGATTGCTAAATGTATGGATTGGGCAAAGCATCGTTCACAAAAAGCAGCGGCAAAATTACATATGGATTTACTGTTGGGGGCGTTTCTGCCGGGATTTGCGGTGGTCAATCGGGCAAAAGATTCTGATCCCAAGATGGCATGGGAGGTTTGTGCCAATATCAAAGCCGGTGAAATCGTGGTATTTGATAAGGCGTACTGTGATTTTAAGCATTTGGCAACATTGAATGAACGGGGTGTGTTTTGGGTAACCAGAGCTAAAGATAACATAAAATATGAAATTATGGGACAGCAACCGGTTAAAAAGAGCAGTTTGCAAGCAGAAGTAAGCTCAAACAAGGCAAAAGTTATGGGACAGCAGCCGGTGATCATTGCTGATTACAGCATTGCTTTGACTTGTCCGGGGACGGTAAAACATTATTCCGGAAAATTGAGAATGGTTATTGCGGATGTATGGGTTGACAATAAACTCAAGAGAATGGCTTTTCTTTCTAATAATATGACTTGGGCGGCGTCTTCGATTTGTGAATTATACAAATCTAGATGGGCGATCGAGGTCTTTTTCAAGGAAATCAAGCAGACTTTGCAGTTGGCTGACTTTATGGGAACCAGCGAAAATGCCGTAAAATGGCAAATATGGACGGCTTTGTTGACATATTTGTTGTTAAGATTTATTGCCTGGAAGCATCAGTGGAAACATTCTTTTCACAGGTTATTCACGCTTATCAGAGCTATATTGTGGAACTTTCTTAATTTGGAAACCGTGCTGAAGGCATGTAAAAAAGGGAAAAGCCAATCAAACAAACCGCCACCGACTGTACCTAAACAAATGGAATTTTATTTTTGAATACATTTGAACTCAAAAACAAGGATTTGACAAAAGGGGGGAGCTTTTTTCAAGAAATACCAAGCTCAAACTATGTCAAAAAACACCATTTTTACAAAATTATGGGATTTCTGTGTTTTTTTCTTTCAAAAGTTTTGCAAATAATTTATCGTTCTCCAGAGCGTCTTTTGCAACTATATATGGCAGTTTTTCAAGTGCAATGCCTGTTATTCGGGCATCACGTTCAATAAAATTTCTGATACTGATATTCTGCATCACGGCAAAATCCAGCACCGAATATCCAGCGTTGTTTTTTACATTGATATCTGCTCCGCGCTTCAGAACCAGATCAAAAGCACGCAGATCAAAAGAATCGCACAGGTACATCAGAACCGTATTGCCGTCATTATCTGCCGCTGAACAATCTGCACCTCTGGCAATCAATTCCTTTACATAGTTTTCTGAACTGTAAGCGCAATACATCAGAGGGGTTCTGCCGGAATCATCTTGCGAATTGATATCAAAACCACTATCCAGCATTTTTTTGATCTCCGGCAGAGAAGATTTATTCGGGAAAAACTTCTGGAAATCGTTTTGTACAGCTTTTCCCCGCAAGCTGTCAATCATATTTATGATCGTCTTATTGGGAGGCACGACCTTTTCTGCTGACAGATCCTTTATCCGTTTCAAGATGGAGATGAACCATTTGCGGTTGAAATAAGTTTCTCCACCGCTTTCCCGGCAATGTTCCAACTGGGAATAAAGAGCATTACCTAACAGCTGTATATAGGGAATTTTGCTGACAGCTTCATTCAGGACATCCA
>JAZNWP010000005.1:0-5116 GCA_045593385.1 Acutalibacteraceae bacterium | reverse complement strand
GATGATATTAGGTTCGCCCTCTTCTTGAGAAGCGATGGCGAAAGCATTGACAGAAGGGTCGCCGGTGATATAGAAATCGACAGGCTCTGTAAACTGCAGCGTCTCTTTTATCTCATTGAATATGTTGTAGTAGCGCGACAGAGTGCCTTCTTCCACCTTGAAGCTATGACCTTCGAGCATGCTACGATAATAATTATCCGAGAAAGGAATCTTAGCCATTTTGATGATCTCTTCAACGACATTACCCTGCAAGGCGTTATAAATCTGAGTGCTGAGTTCTACTTCCAACGGAAGACCATATTCTGATATTAGTTTAGCATTATCCATAACATTAAAAATTAATTGGTTAATCACGATTGTAAAGGTACGATTATTTTTTGAAAGACGATAATATTTAAGGAAGAAAAATTTTAATGATAGATTTAGAACAGTTGATAAAAGCAGATCTGCTTAGACCATTCCAACAAATCGTTGTAATTTTAAATTCGTCTGATTAAAGGATAATTGCAATTCTCAATAAGTCGTTGGAGTTTTTAAAGAGATATAGAAAAAAAAGAGAAACCATCAATATATAATATTGTTACTATAAATAATTGGTTCTGTTTTTCTATAGAATAATTCCGTAAAAAATGTACGAGAACAATGATTAAAGTGTCCGTCGTTTTTCAAAAAAAGAAAAATAAATTACCCTCACTCATACCTCCCCAATGCAATCCTCAGCCTTTCCTTATGCTCTTCTATCAATGACTGAGGCGACAGTATCGTTATATCCTGCGCATAAGATAATAGAAAACGCTTCAACTCATAATTAATCTTTACATTCAGTTTAACCAATAGAGTTTTTTCATCAATCCACTTATATTTTTGCGTTTCATGAACGGGCTTCGTTACAAAATAATGCCCGCTCCGTCCGTGAACAAGAAACCGAACCTCCTCTATGGGGCTGTTAATATCATTTGTAACACCCATCACGTCACTGAAATACTCTTTCCAATCCATATCAAGCTTTTGATACTCAACCTTCGACAATTCAATTCTCTTTATCCTATCCAAGGCGAGATTCCAAACCTGTTCCGGCGCAAACTCAGATACTCCCAACACAAACCATCTGTTATTGTACTGCTTCAGATGATTAGGATGAAAAACAAACCGCACTTCTTTTAAGTAAAGTTAGAAAATAATAATAGAACAACACGTTCTTCAGTCCGGTAGAGTAAAACTTCTTCCCATAACGCCTGTGAAAATCATTCCCTAAATAAACTGTCAGCACATAATACAAGATGCACACCTTGCCATATGTGCCTTCAATATCCTTAATTCGTTCCAAGAACAAATCAAGAAAATCGCGATAAGGATCTCTAATTGTAACATCCAAGTTGTCAAGATAGGAAGTCCTATACTTCGTTAACTCGACACAGTCGCTAAAATCCATGAAAGTTTTCATGTCTTTAATTTTTTAGTTAATAAATAAAAATGACAGTCATCCGCCTTTGCTCAAGGCTGTTTCCCTGCGCTAGGGAAGGATGTGTTTCGACCCTAAATAAAATATATCATTCATAATAGATGTTAATTTTTTTTAATACATTTGTAATTGTTAATAAATTTTTTTCTTATGAGTTATATGGAATTTGATGAACGACAGCAAAAGGTTATAGAGATAAATAGTGGTTGCAATTTAGTTCTCGCGCCTCCAGGTTGCGGTAAAACGGCAATTCTTGCAGAAAGAATATCTTATGCTCATCAGAACGGTGTTGCATATGAAGATATGATGTGTCTTACATTTACAAATAGAGCATCAAAAGGAATGAGAGAACGAATTGAACAAAGAACGAATAATCCTGTTCCGCCAGAATTGTTTGTTGGCAATCTTCACAGATTTTGTTCACAATTTCTATTTAAATATAATGTTGTAAGTCAAAACGCACCTATTTTGGATGAAATTGATAGTATGTCGGTTCTTATGGAGATTGCAAATTTAGATATAACACACCTTGATTGGAATGCCTCAGAAAGTCTCAAAGAGATAAGTAAAATGCAACATATGTGTCATCAGTTGAAATTTGGACATTCGAAAGAGATATGGCTTTATCCAGAAGAATACACCAAATTAGAAAATTTAATTCAAGATCATGATGGTTATGGTGAATATGTAAAAATTTACATACTAGAAATATTAAAAATAATTGAAGATATTATTAGGCAAGGAAAAACGTATACTAATTCAGGAATAAAAGATTCTATATCACAAAAACTAAACATTTACATAGGACATTCTATTGACGATACCTTGGAATTATTATTCAAATCTATGAAATATGCTATTTATAAGGAGAACAATAATGAAATGTTGGATTTTGATGATCTTCTTATAATGGCATATGATGAATTAAGAAATAATAACGAAAAATACATCAAATATAAATGGATTCAGATTGATGAAGTTCAAGACTTGAATAGATTACAATTTGCCATTGTTGACTTGTTGACTGACAAAGACGGTGTTGTAGTATATTTGGGTGACGAACAACAATCTATTTTTTCTTTTATGGGTGCTAAAATTGAAACACTCAAATGGTTGAAAAATCGTTGTGATGGCAAAATTCATTTTTTGGATAAAAATTATCGTTCTCCAAAATATCTGTTAGACGTATATAACACATATGCAAAAGAAGTCTTGCATATAGATGAAGATTTATTGCCTTCTACGGACAATGACGTTGATCATAAAAATATAGATTTGTATTGTGCAAGTCTATGTAGTAATATAGATAGAGAGAAAAAAATTGCAGAACTAGCTGTTAAATATAATAAAATAGATGGAGGAAGTGTTGCTATTCTTGTTCCAACTAATAAAGAAGCAGATGATATTAGTAATTCTTTAGAACGTATGGGACAAGAACATTTTAAGATTTCTGGCAACGATGTTTTCTCATCACCAGAATTGAGGTTGATTTTGGCTCATTTGAATATTATACAGAATGAAATAAGTTTCATTCAGTGGGCTAAATTACTATATCATTTAGGAATTGTATCAAAATATTCAGCCTCAAGAGAATATATGAGGCAGATGAGAGAAATAGCGCTACTCCCAAATGATTTGTTTTCTTCGAGAAAACAATCTTATCTTGTTGAGTTTTTGGAAACTTACGAAAATAAAGAAATAGTACTTTTTGATACGGAAACAACAGGTTTGGATGTTTTTAATGATGACATAATTCAGATTGCTGCTATAAAAGTAAGAAACGGAGTAAAAGTTCCAGGATCAGAATTTGAAATATATATGAAGACAGATAAACCATTGCCACCAATTATTGCTGGTAAGCCTAACCCAATGATAGAGGTAATGGAAAATATTAAAGACAGAATAGTTTGTCTTAAATCTGGTCTTGCTGAATTTATGGAATATTGCAAAGGCTCTGTTTTGATTGCCCATAATATAACATACGATTACAACATATTAAAATACAACCTTGAAAGATATTTGCCAGATGTTAACATAAAGTCTTATTGCCCGCAATATTTTGACACGCTCAAATTAGCAAGACTTCTAGAACCAAGATTAAAAGTTTATAAGTTAGAAAAACTTTTGTTAAGTTTGAATTTGGAAGGAATTAATTCTCATAATGCCATAGATGATGTTTGTGCAACAATGAACCTTTTGGAATATTGTTACAAAAAAGGAAAACTGATACTTCCCAAACATATTGAGTTTCTTTCTGATTCCAAAGTACAAGAGATGTCTGCAAAATTGTCTAATGAATATGAATCTTTGTATGTTGATGGTTGTAACCGTCTACATCAGATGGGATATAACGAGCATCCAATACTAGTTGAAGAAATGCAATTGGCTTACGATCATTTTAAAAACAAAGGAAAAATAAAAACTGTAGATAAATGGCAATATATTAAAAGATATTTATCTAATGATATTGTAAATACAGATAAATTTCCAACCTTGACAGAACAACTAGATGCATATATAACAATTATTAATACTACAAAAGAAGCAGATTTGTGTTCTAGTCAAAGTATGACAGAAAAGTTTTTTATATCCACAGTACATAAAGCAAAAGGATTGGAATTTGATAATGTCATAGTTACTAGTTGTGTTTGTGATGTATATCCGCATTTTAAACTCAAAAGTATAGAGGAGGATGCCCGAAAATTATATGTTGCTATTTCTAGAGCAAAGAAGAGACTGTGTCTTGTCTGGTATCGAAAAAAAGAAGGGTATAGTCAATATGGAAATTATTATTGTTTCGATGTGAAGATAACCCCATTTATTGAGCCAATAAAAAAATATTTTGCGGGGACAAGTAGTTAATAAAATTCCTCGATTCCCTCTAAATCTTCAGTTGCGGATATTGAGGAAATTGGAGATTCATATGTTGACTATTGATAAATAAAAATCCGTGCGATACGTGGGAATACCCCACAAAACTAAAATCCCTCAGCGCTTGTAAGTGCCGAGGGATGTTTTTTCTGAACAAGAACTTTACGCCGTCTTTTTCTTCCGTTTCTTGCCGTATTCGTTATGTATGGCAAACATAGTGTATTTCTGCGCTAGCATCTCTTGGATGTCCTGTCGTCGGTAGTAAATCTTGTTGCCAAATTTGGAGAACTTTATCGTGCCATCCGCCTTTGCTCATAGCTCATTACTTGTAGCTAAAGGCTCTAACCAATCAATACAAAAATAATAAAAATCTTCGTAACAATCAATTAATTACACTAATATTTTTTATATATTTTTTAACATAAAAATGTTGAAGAATTGTTATTTTTTTACTCATAACTAATTTAACAAAATGTGAAACTTTTGTATATGTAGTCTTCTTGCCGCCTTGGAGAAATGGCGTTAAGATAAAAGACATAGAGTCGCAGAGACACAAAGAAACAAAGAAACTTTAAGACTCTGCGTCTTTGTGACTTTGCGTCTTTAACTAAAGCCCATTTCCCGTTAACTTGCCAAATGACCGCATAAAAGTTAAAAATAGTTAAAATTGTAAAAGCGAAGATTTTTCTTTATATCTCTGCACTCAAAGTAGAACCTGCCAAGCCTCTTGACAATGCTCAAATTGGCAGGTCGTTTTTTAATATTATACCAAATTTGCTTTTT
>JAZNWP010000004.1:0-2598 GCA_045593385.1 Acutalibacteraceae bacterium | reverse complement strand
ACACTGCATTATTACGATGAAATAGGATTGTTGATGCCAGCCTTTGTTGACAAAACTACAGGCTATCGCTTTTACGACGAAAAATCTTTTCTTCGTATGCAAGAGATTCTCTTTTACCGTGAACTTGACTTTTCCTTAAAGACTATTCGCGAGATTTTGTCATCCCCGAATTATGACAAAAGCAAGGCACTGAACGAGCAAAAACAACTTCTCACACTCAAAAAAGAGCGGTTAGAGCGGTTAATTTCTGCTATTGACGGTGCCGTGAAAGGAGAAAATGTTATGACAGCATTCGATAACAGCGAATTTGAAAAATATAAGGCTGAAGCCAGAGAAAAATGGGGCAAAACGGATGCATACAAGGAACATGCAGAACGGACTAAGAACTACTCCAAGCAGAAGTGGAATGACCTTGCCGAGGGAATGGACCATATTATGGCAGAGTTTGCACTCTGCATGAGAAAGGACGAAAGTCCTGATTCCACTGAAGCACAAGACCTTGTAAAAATGCTGCAGAACCATATCACCGAGAATTACTATCTTTGTACAAACGAAATACTGGCAAGTCTCGGTCAGATGTATGTAGCGGACGAGCGCTTTACGAACAACATTGATAAGCACGCTGACGGGACTGCTACGTTTATCTGTGAAGCAATTGCGGTGTATTGCAGTAAGTAAATTCCAATTTGACAAAGGTGTGGCTTTCGGTCACATCTTTTGTTTTTGTAAAAATGTAAAATATACTTGACATTTTTCTTTGTATGGTATATAATAAAAATGTAAAGTATGCTTTACTGTATGCGGAGGTGATTTCTTGAATAATAAAATACGAGAATACCGAAAAGAAAGAAAATTAACTCAGGATGATTTGGCGAAAGCAGTTGATGTTACAAGGCAGACCATTATCTCGCTTGAAAATGGGAAGTATATAGCTTCACTTCAGCTTGCTTTCAAGTTGGCAAAATACTTTGAAGCAAAAATCGAAGATTTATTTATTTTTGAGGAGGATTAAAATGGATTACAAAAAGAAACTTAAACAAAGATTACATTATGGTGTTATATGCATTGTGCTTGGTGTAATAATGATCATCGGAGTAACTGCGACTAAATCTGAAAATGAATATATTTCCGCTTTCGGTTTTGCGGTAGCAATGGTAGGCGTAGCACGCATTATACAATATTTGAAAATCACAAAGAATGAGGATAGTATTAAAAAGCAAAAAATCAACGAAACTGATGAAAGAAATCTATCAATTATTCAAAAAGCAAAAAGTGCAACATTTTCTATATATCTTTTAATCAGTTGCGCAGTAGTGATAGTTACAGCACTAATTGATATGCCCGATGTTGCAAAATGGATTGGATACTCTCAATTTGTTCTTGTAATTATTTATTGGATTTGCTACTGGGTCATTAGGAAAAAATCATAATTAATTTTTGTAAAAGGAAAACATGAATTTATTATGATTCTGTTGTTTTGGAAAGAGAGATTATTATGACAATAAAACTATTCATACAGGCAATAACTAAAATATTTTCCGGAATGGCTTTGATTGGGCTCGTGATATTTGTGCCTGCCGGTACGCTTTCTTTCTTTAATGGTTGGGTGCTTATGGGAATTTTGTTTGTTCCGATGTTTTTCGCAGGAATTGTAATGATGTTTAGAAATCCTGAACTCTTAAAAAAGCGACTTAATGCAAAAGAAAAACAGTCAAAGCAGAAAGTGGTTGTAATTCTAAGCGGAATTATGTTTTTAGCAGGGTTTATCGTTGCCGGACTAGGAGTTCGATTTCAGTGGTATTCCTTGCCAAAAGGCGTAGTGTTTGGCGCAGTAGCCGTGTTTTTGCTTGCATATCTCTTATATGCAGAGGTAATCAGAGAAAATGCATATCTCAGTCGCATTATTGAAGTACAAGAGGGGCAAAAAGTAATCGATACGGGATTATACAGCATTGTAAGGCATCCAATGTATAGTGCAACAATCTTTTTGTTTTTGTCTATGCCTCTTGTATTGGGTTCAATATATTCATTTTTGATTTTTCTTGCATATCCACTTATCATTGCTATGAGAATTAAGAGTGAAGAAGAGTTTCTTGAAAAGGAACTGGATGGCTATCGTGAGTATATGCAAAAAGTCAAATATCGTTTGATACCTTTTGTTTGGTAATATTGAATGTGTACGGATAGTGGATTGTTCATTTCATATTATTGTTTTATACTTAAATTGTGGAGGTAAAGAAAAATGGATTTGAGTAAAAACGGAAAACTCCTTTGCGATTTAAGAAAAGCCAAGGGGCTGACACAAAAACAAGTTGCAGATATTCTTGGCGTTGTGCCAAAAACAGTTTCAAAATGGGAGACAGGACACGGATTCCCTGATGTATCAACGGTATCAGCTTTGGCTGGTATTCTTGGTGTGAGTGAGAAAACCATTTTGTCAGGCGACCTGGAACAGAATTTGGAGAGTGCTAATAATATGAAAAGAACAAAATTTTATGTGTGCCCGTGTTGTGGGAGCTTTTTGCAAGGAACAGGCAACGGTCAGGTTGTGTGTTGCGGAAAACAGCTTGAAGCTTTAACGGCAGTTTCGGCAGATGA
>JAZNWP010000003.1:0-2097 GCA_045593385.1 Acutalibacteraceae bacterium | reverse complement strand
TTCGAAATTTGAAAATAGCCCGCTATTACCTGCATCTCACAAATGAATATCTGCTCGAAAATAGCTCACAAATAGCCTCGAAATAAAATTCAAACAGCTTCTTCTTGGTTTTATTGGTTAAACATAAATGTAAGTCTGTGCGATTGTGGTCGCTTCATTGAAAGAGTAGGGATATCCAACCGAAAAGGTTGGACAACGACAAAAAAAGCAGAGGAGTTGCCTCTGCTTGGGTGATATATGAATATTTTTATTAGAATACTTCTGACAAATGTTTTGCCGACATCAGTTTAGCGTAGTTGGTGTATCTTGGGGCCTGTGGAGCAATACCCTTCTTACCCTTATCTAACTCAATATGCGGAATCTCTTTTGCTGGCTCCTTGAAATAGAGGATATACTTGTTTGTATCCTTATATTTCTCTATTCTATCAACCTCTGCAACATGGGTTATTGCTGACACTGGAGCAGTTCGATAGGCTGCGATATGCTTAATCTTATCAAGCATCGAAACCGAGATACGAATTTGCCACCAAGCATTACTTTCGATAAATGCAGATTGAAAGCCCTCCTCCTGTGCAGGAACCACAATTGTGTCAATATCCTCAACCGATACGCTTTTGGTGCTATTGCTTGTCGCAACAAACTCTTGAATTTCGTTATTAAATGGGATAAACTTATATAAGATCTTTCCCTCGTTATTCTCAAAGGTCTTAAACTCAATAATATCGGTATTCATTGTGAGTTGGCTCAATACATTCTCCAACTCGGCAGAACTATTATCTATAATAACAATAGCTGCAACAGGCTTCTCAAAAATCAACGACTCCAACAATGCATCTATGTTGCGATATCCCATTTCAGTTATCTTCGACTCGACGAGAGCCAGATGCTCAGGAGATTTAGCAAGATAATCAATGATAAATTGCTTGATTTTTCTACCACTCGGTTTGTATGATATCGCAAATTTGAGAAGTTGCGAGCCGATATGTTTGTAGGCATCGTGAATGCCAAGCTCATTCTCAATAATGTATAGACGCGGATTATTCGTAAAGGTAAAATCTAGCAAGTAACCATCAGGAATCGTAACAATGCTATCTCCGATTTTCTTCTTGATATCTATATAGACAGTATTACTACCAAATATATGTCGGTAATTCGCAACAACATCTTGCTCAAAATCCTTTTCCAACTGGTATTCTTTCAGATAATAAATATCATTGCCGCTAACAATGCGCTCCATATTATTGGGTTTTAGAGTTTTCTATTCTTCAACAAAGATAAACATTATTTGCTAAAGTTGTTACAAGTGACCCATTATAAACTAAACTATATTATATGTTAAGCCCGATTTCAGGGATAAACCATACTTAAATTTAGTTTATTTCTCTTGCCCTTGATGATTCTCGATTATACTTTTGTCCTCAATTTTTACCTGAATTTCAGTTCAGAAAAGCGATAGCCGGTTTTGTTTGCAAAATTGTTTCACTTTTATTTGGGTATCGTGTTGATGTGTCGAGTGTTACAAATGTTTGTACTGTACTTTTCCCAAAGAGGATAGTCCGCACGGGGCGACCCTTATTTTTATAAAAGAAAAGTCCGAATTGCAGCGTTTTGCCTGCAATTGTATATACTAATTTAATTTGTTAATTTTGAGGAGAATTAACATACCTCAAATATAATACATATTATGGATACTGATAAAGAACAATTAATCGATGTAATACAGCAACAGATAGATGCTACTGAAAGGCAAATGGCTGCGATGCTTGGGCAGCAGTTATACAAAAAGGAAGAAGGTTTTAGTCAAGAAGAAATTTATACTTTTTGCGGCAAGGACGATGCGGTTGTTACGATGATACTACATCCAGATACTAACAGTTCTGCCCAATATGGAACTTGCCTAACAGGTCAGATTGTATACACCATCAAAGAAAGAGCGTTACTTAATGCGAATACATCTGCTTTAGATACAAAAACAGATGTTAAGGTCAATATATTGATTGATAGTAATGGAAATATACCAAGCCCGAAACTCTTGTGCGAAATTCCAACTCACGATATAATATCATTGTTGGTGGCACCTTCCACTGCCGATGAAAA
>JAZNWP010000002.1:0-6657 GCA_045593385.1 Acutalibacteraceae bacterium | reverse complement strand
TCCTATATTCCAAACTCCTAACCAATGCAGTCCATATAAAACGGCAATTAAAAAACTAATAAACACACCATAGAAAATAACAAATTTTTTGCTGAATAAGATTGGTATGGCTGTTTTCAGAAAGTCACGTGTAGGCTTTAGTAACAAAAGTATGATAACTGCTATTAATACCCAAATACCAATAGCGATTTCTCTATTATTAAATATTTCTTGAATAATTTCCACTCAAAGCCTTCTTTCAGTTATTGTGAGTATCAATCACAATTCTTCGCTATAAAAAACAAAAGGAAGCATAATAGTTCTATTTGTAAGATGTTTGGTTTAAGAAAACACTAATTATAGAAATCCTGCTTCTTCTAAAATAATAGGTGCCCTCATCTTCAGCATATAAGCCAATATCAATAGTGACAAAATAGGTGATACTCCACCCGCTTTAAGAAAAGCAAGAGTAATCGGAACAACGATGAAAGTACAGAAAGCAGATAGTATACATTTTTTGATCCCCAATTTCAAAAGACTATTTCTGTATATTCTTGCTTTTGCCGTGAGAGGAGTATTATCCGGAGACATATCAATCGCTAATTTTGCTGTATCAAGCTCTTCTGTAATATCTATAATGTTATCAAACGTATCCTCTACTTTATCCAGAACGTTCACTGTATTTACTATGAGTTCTTTCATTACACTCCTCCTATACTACTATTTCAATTTCAAGACATGTGGCTTTATACGATTTAAAAATTGCGTATCTTTTTCTTCTTCTACACTTAATACTGTCAAATCAATCGCTATACCCAATAAGTTTTCCAAAGAACTTAAAAACACGACTAATTTCCTCGGTGATTTTAGTTGTGTATTGGTTATAAATGAGCAATATATCAACATCGTTTGGCTCTTTATGATCGTCCAACACAGAGCCAAACAAATATACTCTATCAAACTGTTCAAACAAAGCAATATTATTTTGGATAAGTTCAACAATATAATTATTTTTTAAGCCCATCGATGTACCTACGAAACTTTCTCGTTGTTAATAATGTTACATTTATTTCATCCGCAAAAGCATACGCTTGTTTTGAGATACAACTTTCATCGTTCCAGTTATGAAGATTAACAATAATTGTGTTTTCCTCAGGTAACATCTGTTTTAAATCAGCCTCACTCAAACAATACACATATACGAATACCATTTTTGTGCCATTTATAAATATTTCTCTAAAGTTATTCTCTTGAACAAACGTATATCTTATTTTTCGAGTTCTTATGTATCCAAGAACAAAATTCAAACTTTCAAACCGAACCACTGGAGTTTTAAAGCAGCCATAATTATGATACAGTTGTCTCAAACGCGGGGCATCATTTAAAAACACTTTGACATAATTACCGTTTTCTCGTATTTGTATATATGGGTTGGAGATGTCTAAAACCGCTGTAACAAAATTTCCTTCCTCATTTAATTTTTCCACCAACATTTCTAATGCTTCTGTCATTGGTAGCAAGGAACCACCTGCGGGTGATATTCCAAACATAGAATCAATTTCTTTGGGAAATAGAGCCTGTCGATTCTTTTCAATATCACCTCGTGTTGCTTCAAATTCTTCTATATGAGCAAACAAGCGCTGAACAATTTCAAAGTTAGAATAGGACTTATTGCTATGGCTTTGAATTAAACCCAAGTTGTTTTCAAGTAAAACTTTCAATTTTCTATTGTTAGCTAAAATTCTACCCTCAAATTTATCCCAAAGATCTTTCTGATCATTAAGATAATAATTTTCATAAATAGACTTATTCTCGGAAAGAATTGGGGCAACTTGCAGTTGTAGTTCGTTAAATGTTGTATATTTCTTGCCAAAAAGTTTATCTAACTCTTCTTTGCGAATCTGCTTCCACTGTTTAACTTCCTCAGGTGAGAAAGCATCATTTTTGTCAAAATCAGTATGACAAGTAGGGCATAAAACCACTAGGTTTTCATAAACACTGTCAGCAGTTTTGCAATAGGGGGTTATATGTGCTTTTTCAATTACATCGCCATTTTTCCTAAACAGTTCTGCCTGACAATCAGGATTCATACACCTGCCCATTGATTCAGCATATAGTTTTCTTTCCACATCTATTGGTATAGACTTTCTTGCCATAAATAACGCTCCTTGTTGCTACTACGTGGTATTACTGCATATCTTTGAGATACCGTTTCAAGAGGAAGGTACAATAATACGGAAAAGTATAGATATTATTTTCAAATCCAATATTTCCTGCACAGAATTTAATTCCGTAAGATACATCAGCATATTTATCGCTTTTGATAAGTTGTGCTAATGATTTTGCCTTGCTGTTTTTTGCCTTTACCTCTACAGGTATTAAATTGTTAGCAGTTCTAACGAAAAAGTCTTCCTCAAGAGTAGAGTCTTCGCGTTTATAATAATAAAGCTGATAGCCAGCTTTTACTAGTGCTTCTCCAACAATACTCTCGTACAAAGCCCCTTTGTACACAGACAAGTTTTTATTTGCTCTCAAATCTTCTTGAGCTTCATCGTCAAGCAAGGCAACAAAAAGTCCTGTGTCGCAAAAATATATTTTAAACTTGTTAATATCATAGTTGCCTTTGAGAGGAAGTTCAGCATTATTAAGGCAATAGCACATATGAACCATGCCTGCATCTTCAAGCCATTCAATACATCCTCGGTAATCTTTGAAACGAGCACCTTTTTCCACCTTGGATAATTGGAACTTTTTGTTTTCCTTGGCTAATTGTACAGGAATACTGTTAAACACATTGATAATACGGGTTTGGTCCACACCATCAGCATATTTGCGAATATCTTCCTTGTAGTCTGCTAGTAACTGTCGCTGAATATCAAGAGTTCCTTCAAATGTTTTATTCTTGATAAATTCTCGCACTACGGCAGGCATGCCGCCAAGAATACAATAATCTAAAAAATGAGAAGAAAATACAGAATGCTCAAGCTCAGAAAAAGGTTTTAACTCTTTCATATGGGTAAGCATATCTTCCACTACATCTGATGTGTATCCTTTGGCCCAAAGAAATTCCTCAAAGTCGAGAGAATACATATTATAGTCAGTTTTATAACCTACGCTATTGCTTTCAATTCGCTTATAGTTAATACCCAAAAGAGAGCCGGAACAAATCACATCAAAACGACCATCAATACTAAAAAACTTAAGTGATGTTGCGATTTCAGGATATTCTTGAATTTCATCAAAGAATATCAAGGTTTCTCCGGGAATGAATTTGTGTGACGGATCAATTAAAGAGATATTCTTTATAACCGACTCAGCGCTATAACCGTCCGAAGTAATTTGCTTATACTTTTCTGAAGTTACAAAATTAATTTCAACAACACTTTTATAATTATCTTCTGCAAACTTTTTAATTGATTCTGTTTTCCCAATTTGTCTGGGGCCTTTTACTATAAGAGGCTTTCTATCTTCGCTATTTTTCCAATCCATTAAATATGTGTCTATTTTTCTTTTTAAATACATAAAGCTTACCTCCAAAATGTATTCATCGATTATATTATACACAAATCTATGCGAATATGCAATAATATTTTACATTTTTTAGAGCGAATATTTATATCACTGTAGCATTAATTTGAGCAATCAAACAATTTCATTTGCCATTTTTGCTATTTAATCCACCGTCACTAACAACGAATAGGGTTATTCCTATGCAAATTAAAAACGCACCCGTGGCAGTTGCTACTTTGTATAGCAAAGCATAATATCCTGTTTGTACGGTTAACAGAGTCAAGAGTAAAATTACGATAAATTTAAATACTTTCACACCGTCCACCTCATTTCTTCTCAAGGCCGCCATCTGCTGCGACGATTCCAAACATAGCAAAACAAATTACAAAAATACAGGTAGAAAGTATGGCTTTATAAATCAAGGCAAAATATGCAGTTTGCAAAGTTAAACCCAAAAGCAATAACAGAACTATGATTTTAAAAATCTTCATAAAAAAATATCCTTCCAAATTAAAGATTACATACATCAAGCTGCTTTGACTGTAACTTTAAATTTGTGAGGATATTTAATATTCACGGTGGTTCCCATATCGCTATGTCCCAGCCAGTCCTGAATCATTTTCATCGGTACACCGTTTGCGAGTAGAAGCGATGCGCAACTATGTCTGAGGTCGTGAAAGCGTACAGATTTTAATCCTTTTTCCTTTAGCACCACTTTGAAATGGTCGGTCACGTAGTTTGGTTTTATCAGCTCACCGATTGCATCTACACAGATGTAGTCGGTGTATTTTTTGCAGTAACCTCGGCGCATCACCCGCATCATTTCTTCTTGCTTTTCTCTTTCGGCAAGGAGAACTTCTTCCACTTGCGGTATCAGAGGCAGGGTTCGGTAGGATGATTTCGTTTTCATAACGTCCATTCCAACCACGCCTTTGTCGTTCTGCACCACCTTGTGACTGATGCTGACCGTCTTGTTTTCAAAGTCCACCGCCGACCATTTCAGTCCAAGCACTTCACTTCGTCTGAGTCCGTAGTAAGCTGCAAGAAATATGACAATGTGTATCGGATCGTCCACTGTTTTATCAAGCAACTCTTTTAGTTCACCGGCGTTATAATATTTGCCGATGTACTGTTGTGCCTTGGGTCTGTCGGCTTGCTCTACAGGGTTACTCGGTATCACCCTGCGCTTGACTGCCGATTTGAATGCAAGATGCAACAGCGCGTGATGGCGTTGCGCGGTCGTGCCTTTAAGTCCATCATTACGGATGCGGATATAATAATCGTTGATTTCATCGCCCGTAATGTCTTTGACCTTGAGGTCACCGCACTCACGGAAGAACGGAATCATTCTCGACTCGATCATCAACTTGTAACCCGTGTAGGTTGTCTCTGACACATTTACCTTGTGCGACTCCAACCACTCGGGAAGGTAATCCGCTACCTGCATATGTGCCACTCGGCTACGCTCACGATCGGCGTGGGACATATTCTCACGCTTGTATAGGTCATCGGTGTTGTAGTGATCAAGGAGTTGGCGGAGGCGGTGTTCCGCCTCACGCTTATTCCCTCGGCTCGCATCAAGGTGTAGGCTTTGCCATTTCTCTTTGCGCTTGCCGTCAGTGTCATATAGATTGATGACCGCATACCATTTTTTGTTTTTCTCGGTCAGGTGTCCTGTGATTCGTTTCATTTGCTCACGCTCCTTTCTTTTGAAGTTGTCCTTTGGTTTCTCGGGCAACACCAACACTATCACAACCATCTTCATAAGTCCAGAGATTATTTGGGACTGTCGGGGACGGTGTCTGATAGTTTCCGGCGTTGGTTAAAAATTCAACCAAGCACACCTTCGGCACAATAATTTTCTTGCCCTGCTTGATGCTACTGATTCTCCCTTCTTTGATCAGAGCATAGACCGTGTTCTTCCCGAATTGCAACAGCCTTACCACATCCGGCACGGTCAATACATCGGGTTCGTTCTTAAACATCGTATAATAATATCTGTTATTCATTGTGATTCCTTTCTCAAGATTTCCGCACCGGACATCTCATTTTACATAGTAAATTTAATTTCGTTTTGTTCTTCTGACAGTTCTTCGGGGAGACTGTCATCGGTGCTGTCGGCTGCGGCAGAGGCAAGCGCCACCGTAAGACCGATAAGCGCACCGAGATTGGAGGCGTTTTGTTCCGCTTCAATTCTTTTTCTTCGCTCCTCTGGATCTTCGCTGCCGTCGGTTACGCCAGCCAAAGAACGCAGAGCAGAGTTGATAACACCGCCGCCAACAGCGAGGCTCCCACCGATATTGCCGTGCGGATCAGCCACGTACGGCGATCTGTTTTCTCCTGTGCTTTGGCGATAGCCTTCTCCAGTTCCTTGCCCTGCGCCAAGGTATCGTTCATAACTTTTTCGAGATGACTCCCAGCCTGTTGTTCGTGGTTCTTCATCTGATGCAGAATGTTTTCCACTGCCGTCTGTTGAGTGTTCAGCTTGATCTCCATCTCTTTGATCGCGCCGTCGAAGTGTTTCTGTTCCGTTGCCGACCACTGATCCATCATCATTTTCATTTTTGATACGGTCAGAAGGGTTCGCATCAACTCGTACACCGTCGGTTGAAAATCTACCGCCGACTGTAACAGACTCACCATCGTATCCCAGTCCTTTTCCTGAATCGGAACCATAACGGGCAAAGCGTCTTTGCGCATCTCGGCTAATCCTTGTGCGTTTTTCTTGGTCAGGTTCTCCACCAAACTGTTTTCTGTTCTTGTAGTGCTGCTGTCTGAATTGTAATTCATATTCCATATTCTCCTTTAAATATTTTTCATCGTGCAGAGTTTTATCTCTGCATTTTTTACCGTTGGGACAAGTGAATGTGATATATTTTCGCTCGTCCGTCCATGTGATCTCATATCCTTTTTTCCTCATCTCGGATATAAAATCTTCTTTGCTGCCGCTTTTGTTCATCGCCGAATCGATGTCGGACATCAAACGGAACTTCCAACTCTCTCCTTTGACGGCAGCTCGATACTCTCGGCTCGACACTTTGGAACCGCCGCCTTTGTATGCAGTGAGAGTTGTCAGCCCGTAAGCTTTGCAGGTCTCGTCGCTGAGTGCGCGGAGTTTTATCAGCGACTGCGGATTCTGACGGAGCTTATATCCGTTTTCAAAACTCA
>JAZNWP010000001.1:0-3957 GCA_045593385.1 Acutalibacteraceae bacterium | reverse complement strand
TATCGTTATTTCATTCACATTGCCCGTGTAGTTTTCCTTAGCAGAAACCGTCAAAATACCATTTTCACTAGTGCAAAAAGGGTCTTTTACGGCGGTTTTTTAGGCCTTTTTACGGCGGTTTTACTTCAGCCGTTGAACTTGAAGCCGTAATAAGTCTGGATTTTTAACGGCGGTTAAAAATCCGCCGTGAAAAGGACTTTTTAACGGCGGTTTTTTCATATAACCGCCGTAAAATCCATTTTCGTATTAATTTTTTAATTTTTTTTAAAATTTTTTGGCAGTGTTTAGACGGCGGTTTTTAGTTAAAAACCGCCGTAAAAGTATTTTAACGGCGGTTTTTAGTTAACAACCGCCGTCTATAGTTCATTTTTTGTTTTTTTTTTATTATTTGTTTTTGTTCTTTCCCAGTACCAATTGGTACCCAATTGGCACCAATTGGTACCTCAATTATCATAACAACCTGCCATCAGACATATACATGATCTCTTGCTCATTTTTCCTCCAGCAAGGAGCAGAACCAGTTCAATTATCACATATACCACAATTACATAAACATATATAACATATATAAAACATAAATTTAAATTAACAACTTAACTTATCAATATATATAATAAACATAACTTATCAAGTCATGTAAATCCTAAATTGTTACATAACATAAAAACATCAAAATTTATAACATAACAACATCAAAATATTCATATATATATATATATGAAATGCATGCTTAAATTAAAGTCTTTCTATCAATATTTTCTTATTTTCATAATCCTTCAAAAAAAGTGTTGCCCAAGTAAGTCGGAAATCATTGATTCTGTCCTCTGAATATGGAGATTCGTCGGAATAAATCTGCAAATTAAAAGAATAGTTTTGTGTCATATTAAAATCTGCTCAATCAAGTAAACCAACATCTGCTCAATCAAGTAATATGCATGGAAGTAATGTCAAAACTAGTCCCTATAGTTATAAATGTTTAAAATTAGTCCCTATGAGAAAAGTCAACTTACCCTTTCAAAATTATCGGTGTACCCATTTACAACAATATCGGCTGCAGTGATCATAGCAATATATCCGCATGACCACGAATCTCTCTGCTGTAGTCCCTAAAAATTAAATAAAAATATAAACAAACAAGCATTAAAAAATATCCAGAAGCCAAAGCTCTAAAAAAAGAAGCATGCACAAACTAATATTCTTCTAATTTAACAAGTAGTTTATACATTCGATTAATTAACCTAACACACACATGAATGAAAGATTCAGATTGAAGAACGTATATTTAATGAGCTAATATTTACCTTTGTCTGTATAATGTTAACCTTCCCCCTTTTTCTCTGACCACCACCATAAAGGTTATTATAGTCGATCATAGCCCTACATATGTAAAATTGTAGATATATAAATAAGATATACTAACACACACACACACACACACACACACACACACACACACACACACACATATATATATATATATATATATATATATATATATATATATATATATATTACAACTATCATTCTTACGTTTGAAGTGCAAGCCAAATATGTCTTGACGGTTGACGTTGAGATTTGGAGTCAATCCACCAAATTTTATTCAGCGGCAGATTAATAACGAAGAGGGACCAATGTTGGCTGAAAAAGTGTATATGACAATTAATATGTTAATCAATTAAATAACTATAAAACCTCCAGACTACTTAGAATTAATACTTACTTGTCGCTAAACGCTCCGATATAACATTCCCTTCGCAACGCAAACTTTTCTAACATCAATGTTGCCATTTTTTGTGAACTTGTCCCCCCATTACACTCATTCAACCAGTATGTTGGGTCTAGAAAGTAATATACACTATCCATCCCCTTTTCCATTAGGGTCCGATACAAGTGCCTAAAATTAAGCAAACAATATTCATAATAAATTAAGCAAGCAATATTAATAATAAACTAAGCAAGCAATGTTCATAAATTATAATGCAAAACTGAAACTTACTGGAACCAGAATGAAATGTGGAAATCCGAAAGCCATTGTTCCCCTCCGGCAATAATAGTCATGTCAGCTCTATCAACCAGACAGGGCTGTGTCAAATGATCCAACGGGATAGTGATTCCAGTTTTGGGAATTCTAGTATCAGAGAAGGCGAGGCGAGCCAATTCGCCGAAGACATCAACATTTTTGGGCGGCGAACAACTGGACCTGGTACTTGCTTTCTTGGCTGATGAAGGTGACGGTGCTAAACGGTTTAGGTCTTGCTGCTGTGACTGAGAAATCTGTTGTTGACTGGATAATTGCGACATAAATTCCGTACAAAATGACCGCATGCGTTCTTCGAGGCGTTCTTCGAGACGTTCTTCGATGCGTTCTTCGATGCGTTCTTCGATGCGTTCTTCCAATTCATTCTGAAACCTTTTTTGCATCTCCACAAAGTCGAACGCCATATTTTTGCGCTTGGCGGATCCAAAATATTTTTTCAATCCAACTCCTTTTCCTGCTGTCCGCACACGACCAGGATGCTCATCTGTCCCTAAAGCTTCAGTCAATATATCGTGACGTCCTTCTGGGACAAATGTGCCCTGTGTGGTCATCTCTTGCAGTTCGTCCTACAGTTGACGCACATAAAAAAATTAATGTATTATAATCAAAACTGGTATAATTAATTGGCATACATTATTGTTAAAAAGTTGTGAATTAACTTACAATTCTTTTTGCCACCTCGGTTGTTGCCTCATTGGGGTATTCACCCTTCTCGTTCACTCGAGCACCAGTCCAAAGCTCATGTCTAGTTGGCTCGGGAATTTGAATTACCCCTGAGACACTCCCACTCTCATCAGTAACTTCTTTCACTTTCTTTTCAACCAACTTCTTCTTCACGCCCCGATAACCCGCACGAGACGATCTAGTAGGGTATAAATTCTTTGACGCATTATCTATAGCCTTTTCTCTCTTTGCCTATTATAAGAAACGTTTCAAAGAATTATTTGTAAAAAATATATTATTACAGCACAAAGTTATGAGACTAAATTAAGAGTTAAGGTTCGAACTAACCAGACAGTCAGGATTCTGTGTACGAATCTTGAAAAACTTCTGCCATGTATCCTCATCTATGGCTGGATATACCCCAACCGGAGTTTTATTCCCTTCCTTATCTCCGTCGCCATATATATATGTGTTGGCCAAATCACTTTTGAAGTCTTTCCAAGCACGCCCTGCACGTTTGAGCCATGCCTTCTTAGATTTTGCACATTCAAAGGGAATGTCAAATCTTGACTGCATACAAATATCACAAAATGTTAGTATATACATACATAGAGCTGATAATAATAATATCACAAAATGTTTTATTTCATACATACAGTGAGATCTTGCCATATTCTTGTCTTTGAATCGCTATCTACCTTCCTCCAATCATCGATCAGTATACTTATCTTGTTCCTAGTAACCAATGACGTATAACTCACAAATACGTCATGCCAGATACCCTCAGCTTCTCCAGTACCAGGATCAAAGTCAACGTGCCACTTTCCATTATCAGGAGGAGGCATTTTATCAAACCAAGCCAGTGTAGTAGGACCTCTACCCTTCTTTTTCTTGGTGGACTGTGATGCCAAAGGTGTACTGTCAGCCATGATATGTGTACCTGCGTAAACAATAAAAATTAAAACAAAAAATCAGTGAGAGAATAACTTACAACACAAGTGATGAATTGGTTAAGCAGTGATAACAACATATATACATATGAAATAATAAACCGAGAGAATAACTTACAAGACACAAGTGACAAACCAACATGCTTAATCCACATCTATTCCTTCGTCATGGTCATTACGAGTTGCGTATACGTTATCAACTTCATTTTCATCAGTGAAAATTGGCATTTCTGTTGAAAATGATGGGGTCATTAATATCAAGTGACAATTCTAGTTCTTCATCAATCTCGTGCATGCTTCTCCTTT